>CAZCJN010000247.1:0-2562 GCA_964498865.1 uncultured Bacteroidia bacterium | reverse complement strand
TAACATTTGCAGTTCAGGGAACATTAGCACCTGTAATTGCAGCCATATTAATGCCCATAAGCTCTATTTCAATTGTATTGGTAGCTACACTTTCTACAACTTTTATAGCTAAAATAAAAGGTTTAAGAAGTTAACCCAAGTTTGTATTGGAATATTCCAGCAATGTTTGCTGCTTTTGCTTTAGCAGATTCAGCCACTTCTCCTGTAAAATTTTCATTTACTGTTTCCATGAAAAGTTGCAACCAGCGTTCAAAATGATTTTTTCCTATATGTAATACAGCATGTGGGGGAAAAGGTCTGCCGTTATAATTGCCGGTTCCAAGGAGTTGCGTACTCCAAAATGTGTACATTTTGGGAAGATGTTCTTCCCAGTTCACCTTTGCTTCGTCATTAAAGATGGGGGATAAAAGTTCATCTGTATTCACCTTATTATAAAACTTATCCACCAACTCTTTTACCTGTTCTACAGTTTTGATTTCTTTTTTGATGGTAGATTGCATATTTCTTTAATTTAGTATTCAAAGTTAGAATTAAGTAGAAGGAGAAAACTGACAAAAGTCATGAGCTTTTCTGACTTCACTCATGCATCACTTTTTAATTACCCGATACTTTAGCTATACAAATAGAAAAGATGAGTGCTTTATATGTTTTAATCGGAATAAGTTTGATAGTAGCACTAGGTTTTTTATGCGCTTTTTTATGGGCTATGAAAAAAGGACAATACGAAGACGATTATACACCTTCTGTCCGAATTCTTTTTGAAAATGAAACTGACGAGAATAATCAATCAACTAAAAAATAAACTGTAGATATGGAATTAGAAAAATTCTCTTATGACAATAAAATTGTAAAATACTTTTCCTATGCAACAATTGTTTGGGGCCTTATCGGCATGACAGTTGGCCTATGGATTGCCCTTCAATTAGTATTTCCAATACTTAATTTCAATACAGACTTTACAACGTTTGGTCGCCTTAGGCCTCTTCATACAAATGCAGTCATTTTTGCTTTTGTGGGGAATGGTATTTTTATGGGCGTTTATTATTCTCTTCAACGCCTTTGTAAAGCCCGTATGTTTAGCGATGTGCTTAGCCAGATACATTTTTGGGGATGGCAACTTATTATTGTGTCGGCAGTATTAACACTGCCATTAGGAATAACGACCGGAAAAGAATATGCAGAATTAGAATGGCCCATTGACATTGCGATCGCATTGATATGGGTTGTATTTGGTTGGAATATGTTTGGTACTATTCTCAAAAGAAGAGAGAGGCATTTATATGTTGCAATTTGGTTTTACATAGCCACATTTGTTACTGTAGCTGTTTTGCATATTGTCAACTCTTTCGAGATCCCGGTTACACTTTTTAAAAGTTATTCTTGGTATGCCGGCGTTCAGGATGCCTTAGTGCAGTGGTGGTATGGGCATAATGCAGTAGCATTTTTTCTAACTACTCCTTATTTAGGATTGATGTATTATTTTATTCCTAAGGCAGCTAATCGCCCCGTTTACTCTTATCGTCTGTCTATTATTCACTTTTGGGCATTAATATTTCTTTACATATGGGCAGGTCCACATCACCTTCTCTATACTTCGCTGCCTGATTGGGCTCAATCATTAGGAGTAGTTTTTTCTGTTATGTTGATAGCCCCTTCTTGGGGAGGAATGATTAACGGCTTGCTTACACTTCGTGGCGTATGGGATAAGGTGCGCGAAGATGTAGTATTAAAATTTCTGGTAGTTGCTATTACTGCTTATGGCATGGCAACCTTCGAAGGACCCCTGCTATCTCTAAAAAATGTAAATGCGATAGCACATTTTACAGATTGGATTGTTGCACACGTACACGTAGGTGCTTTAGGATGGAATGGTTTTCTAACATTCGGTATTTTATACTGGCTTATTCCTAAAATGTTTAGAACAGATATTTATTCCAGAAGACTTGCTAACTGGCATTTTTGGTTGGGAACACTTGGCATTTTGTTTTATGCTGTTCCTATGTATTGGGCCGGTTTTATGCAAAGCCTTATGTGGAAAGAGTTCACCGAAGAAGGAATGCTAAAATACCCTAATTTCTTAGAAACGGTTACACAAATAGCACCTATGTATGCAGCCCGGTCTGTAGGCGGTACACTTTATCTGATAGGCGTCATTATTATGACCTATAATTTAATTAAGACAATTAATGCCGGCTCTTTTGTTGCGAATGAAGAAGCCGAAGCGGCTCCATTACAAAACGTATATGCTTCTCACCGAGCAGAACACTGGCATAGATGGATCGAACGTAAGCCTGTACAATTAATGGTATTCAGCCTTATAGTTATTTTAATTGGCGGAATTATTGAAATGGTTCCCACGTTCCTCGTAAAATCCAATATACCCACCATTGCAAGTGTTAAACCCTACACTCCGCTTGAGTTGCAAGGAAGAGATATATACGTGAGAGAGGGTTGTTATACCTGTCATTCACAAATGATACGTCCTTTCCGGTCAGAAACTTCACGCTATGGAGAATATTCAAAAGCAGGAGAGTTTGTATATGATCATCCGTTTCAATGGGG
>CAZCJN010000246.1:0-2621 GCA_964498865.1 uncultured Bacteroidia bacterium | reverse complement strand
TAAAAATCGCCGATCATCTACTGCAAATAAAAGCTATTAAACTTCAACCTCATAAGCCTTTCGTTTGGGCTTCGGGCTGGAAAGCACCTATCTATTGTGATAATCGTCGTACTCTTTCCTATCCGAAAATCAGAAATTATTTAAGAGATCAGTTCATTAAAGTTATAACAGAAAAAATGGGCAAGCCGGATGTTATCTGTGGAGTGGCTACAGGAGGTATAGCTCATGGAATGATGATCGCTGACGCAATGAACCTTCCCTTTTGTTATGTTCGTGCAGAAGCCAAAGTACATGGCTTGGCAAATCTTATTGAAGGCGTGGTTGGTGCAGGTCAAAAAGTAGTGATCATAGAAGATCTCATTTCTACAGGAAAAAGTTCACTTAAAGCTGTAAGTTCTTTACGCAATGCCGGTTGTACAGTTCAAGGCATGGTTTCTATATTTACCTATAATTTTAAAATTGCGGCTGACGCATTTAAAAAAGAAAAATGCCCTGTATATCACCTGTGCGATTATGAAACATTGACTAAAGAAGCTTTGAAAAAAAATGTAATTACCAAACAAGATATGGCCCTTTTAAAATCATGGCGTGAAGCGCCTGACAAATGGGGACAAGATGGTAATGAACCTAAACGAATGATTCCCTAGTAATATATTTTTGCTACGTTTTAACTATCAACTTTTTCTGCATGAAAATAGAAAGTGAAAAATCACAAATAGAGAAACCTGCTTCAGAAGTATTTTCTTTCCTAAGTAATTTTAATAACTTTCAAAAACTCATGCCGGAACAAGTGACCAATTGGAAAAGTACAGAAGATGAATGTTCTTTTACAATCAGTGGTATGGCAAGCATTGGGATGAAGATCATTGAAAAAACTCCTAACTCACTGATCCGTGTCACTTCTAATGGAAAAGTACCTTTTGACTTTACTTTGAATATTTTACTTACCGAAAATACTCCCTCCCAAACCACAAGCCAACTTATCTTTCAATCGGATATAAACCCTATGATGGCAATGATGGTGGAAAAACCGCTTACAAAGTTTTTCAATCTATTAGCAAGCAAAATGAAGGATATACTATAAGACGATTTGGATTTCTTTAATATCACATTCATACACTTCAGCATTCTCTCTTTGTAAAATTAACTTCCCGGTTTTATTTATTCCTGTTATTTTAGCCTTGATTTTTTCTTCTTTATATAAATACATGGCCCACTCATTAAAGAATAAAAGATGATTCAAATAATCATTTTCAATTATTCCGGGTTGAGAGCGAAGCTGCGTATACCTCTTCTCCATAAAATAATACAATTGCTCACGACAAGTATCTAAATCATATTCCTTCCCTGTACTATTTCTAACAGATGTTGCAGATACTAATTGAGAAGAAAAAACTTGCTGATTGATATTAATTCCTATCCCGATTATTGAATAAGCAATTTTATTAGCAACCAATGTATTCTCAATAAGAATACCCGCCACCTTTTTCTTATCAATATAGATATCATTCGGCCATTTAATGCGTACTTGTGAATGATGTTCATTTAAAAGGTGCTTAATAAAATCAGAAACTGCAAGTGCAACCATTTTACTAAGTTCAAATTGTGAATCTATTTCTAAGAATATGGGTTTTAATAAAAGGCTTAGAGTAATGTTTTTTCCGGGTTCGCTCTCCCATTGTGTCCCCCTCTGCCCTCTTCCTCCCCCTTGTTCATAGGCTATAACAGCAGTTCCTTCAGGAAGGTTTTGCTCAATAAGTAGCTCCGCCAGATAGCTATTGGTAGAAGCTACCTTATCCAATATAATGCTACTATTACCAATAAAAACACCCTTCATCTCCACATAGTTGTGAGTTACAAAGATGGAAAGTTTTATAGTAGAAAAACATTATCTTTGGCAACTATATAACATATGTTAAAACCAGCGAAGAAGCCAAAGAAAAAAGTTGCAAACGCATCGTCTTTGGTACAATATGCCGTACAGGGTATTGAAGAAAAAAAAGGAAGCGAGATTGTTTGTATTAACCTAAAGAAAATCCCCAACAATGCTTGTGATTACTTTCTTATTTGTGAAGGTACATCGCGCCCGCATGTGCAAGCCATTGCAGGAAGTGTTGAGGAATTTGTTAAGAAAAGTACAGGCGAACGCCCCTGGCATGTAGAAGGATTGGAAAACGGAGAATGGGTGCTCATGGATTACATCGATGTAGCAGTCCACATCTTTCAACCCGAAGCTAGAAACCACTATAATCTAGAGAACCTGTGGGCAGATGCGGAGATAAAAAGAATAAATGAAGAAGTAAAACCTATAATTATAAAAAACATGAAAAAGAAGAAATCATCTACAGTGAAAAAAGCAGTAAAAAAAATTGTAAAGAAGGTAGTAAAGAAAAAAGCAGCTTCTAAAAAAAGTAAAACAAAAAGAAGAAAATAATCGTGAACGAACAACAAAACATAAAAGACGAAACAACTCAGTTTTCTGAGAAAAAAAGTTCAAACGGTAAAAAACCGTTAAAAAACATAAAGCAAAAGCTTCCAAAAGCTCCTAATAACTTTAATTTCTATTGGATATATATTGTTATTCTGGTAGGACTTGCTCTTATGTGGTTCCCTAATTTTAC
>CAZCJN010000245.1:0-2634 GCA_964498865.1 uncultured Bacteroidia bacterium | reverse complement strand
CATATCGTAGGAGCATCCATTGCTGTACTTGATATGCTGAATGAAACTACAGCTTTACGTGATAAGTTAGAATGGAACATCAATTATTTTAAGGAGGGACTTCGAAAAGTAGGATTAGAATTTAAGAACGGTGATTCAGCCATAGTACCGGTAATGCTTTACGATGCAAAACTTTCACAGCAATTTGCCGATGAGCTTTTAAAAGAAGGAATTTATGTGATTGGGTTCTTTTATCCTGTTGTGGCCAAAGGCCAGGCTCGCATACGTGTTCAATTATCAGCAGCCCATGAAAAACAACATTTAGATAAAGCTATAGCTGCCTTTGAAAAAGTAGGGAAAAAGTTAGGAGTAATTAAGTAGCCGATATATGTTTACTTTTAGTAATTCTCAATCAATCATTACACAATAAAATTAATTTAAAATGCCAGAAGAAAGCAGCAGTTTAGATGAGAAAGTAAAAGCAATAAGGCAATTACTTGAATTATTCAAATTCGAAAGAATAGTGTATTTGATAATCACTCTTATTTCTTTGGTCATTTTGCTTGGTTGTGCTATTTACTTGCTTCTTCAAGGCAGCAGTCAGATTCCGGCTGTAATAGGATTATTTACTTCCAGTGGCGCGGTTGCCTACACTTGCGGCAGGTTACTTAAAATGTGGGGAGATGCTATTCAATTATTAGGTTCCATTAAAAAAGAAGATTAAAATGAACAAAGAACCAAAAGATTTTAAAAAATATTCTAAAAGTGGGTCTATCCTTTCAAGTGTAGGGCTACTCGTAGTCCTTCTCTCTGTTATTTTATTTATCTATTTAGACAAAGAAAAGGAAAGCAGTATAGTAGAAGTTAAAAAGGAACTTTTACATAAAGATTCAATTACCACCGTTCTTATTGATACCCTGAAAACTATGCAAGAGGTAATGAAAAAAGATCAAGTAGAATGCATTGCAAGCATATTAAAAGATAAAATGCCGAATGGCGACCCTCTTTATCTTTTTACACTCCAAATAGCAGATAGTTCTCTTTTAGATAAACTAAAAAAAGTTGAATATTATTTCGATCACCCCTCCTATAACCCCAAAATAAAAGCTTCTACTCAAAAAGAAAAAAACTTTGGAATAAGTTACCGAGGATGGGGATGCATGAATACCGTACCTGTTTACCTGCATTATCTTTCAGACAACAAAGTGGATACTATCTTCTTTCCTATGTGCGATAAGGCCAAAATAGAACTTAATAAATTGTAATTGTAGCATATACAGCTCGCTTTGCAACAGTTTCCGGATAAGCCTTTAAAAAATTAATTTCGTTTTATCCTGTTGTATCCAAAGGTGAGGCTCACAGACTTGTTCAATTATTAACTGCCACTTAAATCCTGCTATATCATTTTTAATAGCGGTAAAAATTAGAAGTATTAAGGAAAAAGCAAGGCTTAAACTACTTAGGGTGAAAAGATAATCTTCTTAACAATTTTACCTTCATTAGTTTGTATGGTAAGAAAATAAATACCTTTTTTACAATTTTCAGATATATCTATTACCTGTTTAGATTTTCCTTCTATACTCTTTTTCAGAACAGCTCTGCCGGTTAAATCGCTGATAATAATTTGTACTGTACCAAAATTTTTATTCCCAAAATCTAAATACAAATTACCGGAAGTGGGGTTGGGAGAGATAAATAGAAGGTTGTTGTTAAGTATATCACCGACTCCGTTGGGGAATGAAATAATTATACTATCACATATCGTACATCCTTTCCTGTCTGTTATACACACCGTATAAGTTCCGGGCAATAATGCACTAATGGATTTTGTAGTATTACCGGTTGGAGACCACTGGTATGTATATGGAGAAGTGCCTCCAGTTGCATTAGTAGTTGCACTACCATTGGGACAGGAAGGGCATGAAGCAGGTGTAGCACCAATATTAGCAGCGATTAATGGAATTCCGGGAACAGACATGCTTTTTGAACTGATACATCCTTCACTATCACTTACAGTGACCGAATATATACCCGCCGAAAGTCCTGTTATCTTTTGAGTTGTTTGTCCATTACTCCATACATAGGTGTATGGCGCAGTTCCATGATATGGAATTACTTTTGCTTCACCATCACTCCCACCATAGCAGTTTACATGGGCTATTGAGTCAAAAAGAAAAAAGGTATATGGAATTACATTAGCTTTTGCGATTAATGACAATTGATTAGCATCTGTTACCGTAACTGAATACTCCCCCGCTGAAAGACCGGTTATTGTTTGAGTGCTTTGCCCATTGCTCCAATTATAAATAAACGGAGATGTGCCATTTAACATAATCGCAGTAACAGTACCATTGTGGTTATTACATGAATCGGGGGTAGTAACCATGGACAATACAGAGTTAAATGTAAAATCCCAATAAGACCAAGCGCTGTGTCCGCCCTTAGTGCAATCTGAATTTACAACAACCAATGTAAGTGTTCTACCTATGTATTGACTGAGTTTAATTGTTGTAAGGGTCCAAGGTTTATAAAATATAGAATCAGAAGGGAATGTTGGAGTGCAAGTAGAAGATAGATAATAGCCTGAGAGAGGATCTTTTAAAATGTTCGGGTTACCTATATATCTATAATGACTATTGGACACTGTATCAGTAC
>CAZCJN010000244.1:0-2674 GCA_964498865.1 uncultured Bacteroidia bacterium | reverse complement strand
GATGGCAGTTTCTGTTATATACCAGCTACCTGTGGCATAGGCTGTTGGATAGGACTAAGTACACCAAGTATAGTCGAATGTACCCAGAGTGTAATTCTGACTGAAAGTGATTGTAGAAATTATAAATAGTAAGAACAAAGTAGATTTTAACTTCTGCGCCATATTCAATTAGTAGTGCTTTTCCTACTCTTACTATGCAAAGTATAAATAGGTTACACGCCTAAATAAGATTTATGAGCATATAATTAACATGATAGGATATAGGCGATGAAACCAATAGTTTCATCGACAAATAATGGCTAAATAAAAAAACTATTTTTTGAAGGGTTGCTTTTTAGAATGAAAAGAGAAACCTAATGCGGTTAAGAGGCCAAGACCTATAAAAAAATAAAACATCCAGGAAAAGTTAAAATGATCTGCTATACCCGGTCCTATTAATGGCGCAAATATAAATCCTAATCCCCAGGCAATAGAATAAAGAGCCGAGTATTGTCCTTGTCTTTCTTTTTTAGGATGCGAAAGAGAGTAATTCATCATAAAAGGCATGGCTAACGTTTCAGAACAAGTCATGATAACAATAAACATAACAATTGCTAACAAACTATTTTGCCCCAGCACTAACACGAAATAAGAAACAGAGATACAAAGTGCACCTGCAATAATAAAAGCAAATCCTTTATTCTTTTTTTCAAGAAAAGCGACAATGGGCATTTCCAGAACCACAATAAGCAATCCATTTAATGCCATAAGCATTCCTATGGTGTCTTCATTGTACTTGCATACATTACTTAAATATTGGGGTATGCTTACGAAAATTTGAAAAAAAGAAATGGCATACAATGCTACAAGTACAATAAAAAACAAATAACCAAAATCTCTATAAGCGGATGTACTCTTATCGTTTAATATAGTTTTTGAGTCTTTATTCTTAGCAACTACTTTTCTAGGCAAATAGATCATAAGCCCTATGGCAGCACCCACGCTAGTGGCTGAGTCTATTATAAAAAGCCATTTATAACCAACATACATAGCAATAAACCCACCTATTGCAGGGCCTATTGAAAAGCCTAGATTAATCGCAAGTCTTATTAACGAAACCGAACGTGTTCTGTTGTCAGGGGTGCTATATGCAGCAATGGCAGCAGCATTTGCAGGGCGAAACATATCGCAAGTAAACGCATAAATAAAGATAATAGCAGATAGAAAAATCTTAGAAGTTACAAACGGAAAGGAAAGCAAAATCAATCCGCAGCTGATCAAAGAGAAAATCATTATATCATAAAAATTATATCTATCCGTAAGCCAGCCACCGGTATAAGCGCCTAATACACTTCCAATGCCATAAAAACTCATAATCACTCCGGCATCAGCAATTGAATAATGTAAGTCGTTAGTAAGATAAAGCGATGTAAAGACAATTACCATTGCCCCGCTTCGATTAATAAATGTAATAAAGCCAAGTATCCAAATATTACTTTGAAGATTTGAGAATGAATTTCGGTATATGGAAATAATATTCTTCATACTTAAAAATAGACCGGACATATCTTCACTCCTTTCTTTGAAAACTCAATTGCAGGTGAAGGGATCTTTATAAAAGAAAATGCTTTTGTCAGTGCTTTCAGGAAATAAGATTTGGTTTTTATTCTAGTCAAATCAATATCTAATGAAAAGTAATATTGGCGATAACGATCTTGCATAATCATATCCCCATTATCAGCAAGAACCGATCCCTCCCTCGCACCTAACATTCCTTCTGCACCGTAACCAAAGGCTATGTTTAACCAAGCGGGGATTATATTTTCATCTTTAGCAAATGAGGAAAGATTAAGTGAAAGCCAATAAGTCTGCCCATTATAATCTTTGAGTATTTGTTCAGGCAAAGAAGTACCTAACAAACGAGATCGCAAAACAGGAAATGGGGTTTTATGAAATGAAAACTTAAGTGATGAATGTGCTATACCGTTCATAAAAGCGGATGCATTATGCGTCTTCATGATAGCACTTTGCCCAAGCATTATTCCGGTTCCAATAGTATTAGCTGTAAAATCAGCCACAGAAAACCCCCAACCATTGGAATAGCCATCTAAAACCTCTACACCAGTTAAAAATAAAAAGCCACTCATGCTTCCTAAAACAATTGATCTATTATCTGAAAGCCCACTCCAAGAAAACATATTGATGCCTATCTTAGAAAGATACCATGCAGAAATAAGATGACCTGCTTTATCCACTTGCATCCACTCTCCTCCATCATTAAAAAAATGAAAAGGAGAATGATTATAGTTAGAATACCAAGCCTTACTGAGAAAAACGAGAGAAGAGCCATATCCTACTACTTGTAAAGAAGAAACAGTAATATATCTATTTTGATTATATACCGGAGATGGCTTGAAGAAAGATAAAGAATCAATATTTTGAGCGTATGTTATTCCAAAAAAGAAAAACAAAATCAATCCAAAAAGAAATATTTTTAGCTTGTCCCCCATTGTCATATTATAAATAAATCACTCGAAATTTTATCGGCATATAGCTTTCCTTTACGTGTAAGCGTTAGCCTCCCCGCTTCTTTCTCCACGTACCCTTCATTTATTTTCTCTATCACACTTTTCAAATAGCGCTCATAAACATCCTTAGAAAAATCTGATTCTATTTTTTTTTCATCAACACCCCA
>CAZCJN010000243.1:0-2695 GCA_964498865.1 uncultured Bacteroidia bacterium | reverse complement strand
AGGAAAGATAGCTCCGGTGGTAAAATCTTTACTGCTGATTAGAAACGATCTTCATCGTAAAATTCTTCTTCCTCCTCATCGTCATCTCCCCCACCTAAAATAGCATCGTCTAAATTTTCAATTTTTGGATCACTTTCCTCAAAAAATTCTTCCTCTTCATTGTCTTGCTCTTCTTTTTCTTCAGCATCATCCCAATCATCATCTCCTTTAGCTTTTGCTTTAGATGCAGATGCTTTCATTGCCTTGGTTTTTTGAGAAACTACCTTGGCAGGTTTTCCTTTTGTGGCAGTTTTTGTTTTTGCCGGTTTTGATTTTGTTGATTTAGCCTTCTTCATAGGTGAAGTGTTTCAAAATATTATTTTCACATTTAATAGGTACCCATTATGATACAAAAATATAAACTTTTGAAATAAATAGATTTATCCTGAAAATTAATTAACTGCCTTAACGGTGTTGTATAATGTTGTTATCTTTTGCTTTTGATTTTGTGCCTGTACAAGCTGTTGTTCGAGGGTTTTCAACTCGGATTCATTATTTTGCTTCAACTTCAGCTTTTTAATTTCCTGGTTAAGTTGCTCTTCCCGGTCAGAATACATTTCTGCTAAAGTTTTTATTCCCTTTTGACCGAAGTAACGAACCCACTTACTGTCTTTCATTAGTGCTATTCTTTCAAGAATTTTAATGCCGGCATTAATGGTATCGTCACTACAGCGTTTAAGAAATTCAGTATATGAATTAGCAAATGGAATATTTTCCCATTCATTTATTCTCGCATGTAATTTCACAAAAAAGCCGTTGTTTTCATCGGTGCCGTGTTGGCTATATAAATTAGCAACTGATAACAAGACTTTTGTACTTTTCTCATTCTCGAATTCTTTTGCAAACTGCATAGCCGTTTTTTCATCTTTTTTAGATATAGCAATTAGTGAGGCTCCTGCAACAGCATAAGATCTGTCTTTTATCCCATTTTGATATATAGGCGTTAATTCGTCATCTTGGTATTTACTTGCAAGCGCTTCTATGGCTAATGCGCGGATGGTAGATTTTTCATCATTTTTTGCAAGATCTACCAAAGCAATTTTTACTTTATTTGAATATTCATTGGGTAATTTTTCAAGATAAGAAATTGCTCTGTCCCGTAAATCACTGTTTTTATCCTTTAATGCCAATAGAATAATATCTGCTGCCTGGGGTATTGAAGGGAAGTTGGCACATTCTTGAAGTGCTTCTAATCTATCTTGGTATAATGGGCAATTTTTATATTGAAATGCTCTTTCGGAAATGGATAGCTTCTCTTCTTTTATGCATAGGATATTTTTTTCTGCATCCATATTTACAAAATCCGGTTTCGTAGGTAGATCAAATGAAAACTCTTCTGACTGTTGATTGACCCAAATACGTTTACGTTCTTTGGTTTGATTGCTGTAAATGTCAACATCAATTGGTATTTTAAATAAGGGTAGCGTTTGTAAGTCTTGTTGTTGTTCAATCTTCACAACGTATTTTTTTAATGAATCGATATATTGATGTGTTATACGAAGTGTAGGTTGTCCAAGCTCGAAATACCATTGATCAAAAAACCATTTTAGATCTTCACCGGTTACTTTTTCAAAAGTTAGCCTTAGATCGGCTGCCTCTACAGATGAAAATTTATTTTTCTCAAGGTATAATTTGAGGGCGGCAAAGAAGGCGTCATCACCTACATATTTCCTCAACATATGTAAAACTGCACCCCCTTTGTTATAGGAGTGAGCATCAAATACATCATCCGGTTTATTATAGTTGTAACGTATGAGGTGTTTTGGCTTTTTATCTGCTGCGGAAAGATATCCTTCCATGGATTCGTATCCAATTTGATCTGCAGCGTCGCGACCATATTTATATTCTTTCCATAAATACTCTCCATAAGTGGCAAAACCTTCATTCATGGTAATGTTAGACCATGATTCACAGGTTACATAGTCTCCAAACCATTGATGGAATAACTCGTGCGAAATAACATCTTCGCTATTTTTATCAAGTAACTCTCTGTCGGTTTGATTAAAAAATTCTCCGTGTAAAACTGCCGATGTATTTTCCATAGCACCGGAAATGTAATCTCTTACTACAACCTGGGAAAATTTTTCCCATGGATAAATAACTCCTAATTTATTTGAGAAAAATTCTATCATTTCAGGAGTATTGCCAAAAATTGCTTTTGCATGGGGGGCATATTCTCTCTCCATATAATAATCTACATTAAGAGTTCTCCATTTGTCCTTTGTAATTACAAAATCACCTATTGCCATCATTGTTAGGTAAGGTGCTGCAGGCAAGGATTGTTTCCAGTAATCTGTTCTGCTTTTATCTTTATTTTCCTTTGAAGAGATAAGTAATCCGTTAGAAAGAGTAACAAATTTTTTATGTACTGAATCAAGGGTGATGTATATCTCCTGTGTCATTCTTTCATTGGGTTTGTCTACGGTAGGAAACCATGAAGAATTAGATTCAGGTTCTCCCTGTGTCCATAATTGGGTGGGTTTATTTTTTTCTTCCCCAATAGGGTTAATGAAATACAAACCCTTATCTGAAGCAATGGCTACTCCGCCATCTGATTTTTTTTCATTGGGTTTGGCTATGTATTCAATAAAGATCTGAATAGTGTCGTTTTTAGTATATTCTTTATCCAGGTTTATCTTAAGCTTTAATTTATCAT
>CAZCJN010000242.1:0-2720 GCA_964498865.1 uncultured Bacteroidia bacterium | reverse complement strand
GTGAAAATTATAGGTTGCACGATTTAATTCTTCGATACCTATTTGTATGGTACTGTCTCTTATAGAATCGCGATAAGCGATTTGGCTTACGATAAGTTTGGTTCCTGTACTATCCTCATTCGCTATTATCTGAAGGTGAGGGATCTTTCCTCCTTTAGCAAACCATTTAAATTCATATTGAATGGGGCGATTAATAACAAAACCTATCCCACTTGTATCGGCAAGCGTATCCTGAATGTGTAAAATTGTTTTTACTCTAATGGTTTCAACTGTATCATAAGGAGTGATGAGAGTTCCCCATCCATCTGTAAAATTAACCCTGTGAATCTTTTGTCCATAATATCCTATGTTGGGAATTGTATTCCCAAACTTTGCATCGGACGAATCTATTTTTCCATATACAAGAGGGAAATGATAAATAGTATCGTTAATAGTGTATGAAGTTGGAAGAGGGAGCGAATTAATAGTAAGACCCGAAGCCGATTGCTGTAGTTTTAAAGCATCTAATTTAAAAAAAGCAAATGCGTTCTCGGGTTTTATACCCATAATACTATCTGGTGTATATTGTTTTTGCCCGAATGTAGTATTAGAAAAAAGGAAGTTAAAAGGGAATGGATACGATTGCGGGGCATAAAACCTGTTTATCCATTGAGCATTGGGTTTAAGTTTAGAAAAATCCCATACGTAATTAGTATCTGTTGGGGCTGGGTCAATGCTGTCATTAGAATAACTTACCCGCAACGTATCACCGGCTTTTGGCATATCGACACTGGTAATGGTATCTTGTGCTTGTAAGAGAAATGAGAACAGAAGACTTAAAACCAGTAAATGTAGTTTCATAAAGAGCTATGCGTATTATCAAATTAATCTATTTAAAAACTTACGGAGATGCCGGCTGTAAGCGGGAAAATGCTGGGCCCTTTCTTGTATTTAAACAACTGGGATATGCCGTAGTTGGCATAAAAACTAAATGCACTTCCATAGCCGATACGAACAGTAGTGCTTAGCATCATATCATTTAAATTGTAATCATCACGCATTTTCAGTTTTTCCTTATAGTTGTCTGGCGTAATAAATACTTGTTTGGATTTTGAGCCTAGTCTATAACCCAACTCTACCCCCCCGGCGATATGAAAAGACTTGTTTGGATTTTCCGAATTAGAATTCAGCTCCAGCAAAAGCGGAAGCTTTGCATAAGTAATCTTTAATTTATTTCTTAAATACGGATTGCTGTCAGGTGATACTATAGTATTGGATGTTCTTATTCGCGTTGCATCCGGATCAAGTGTTATGTTCTGCTTAAAGTTATAACTGGCCCACTCTATACCAAGTCCTGTAACAAGGTTCACATAGTTTTTATAGAGGCGGAAATTTTGTTCCCAAAAATTATAGGCAAAAGAAATAGACTTTATGTAATTAAGATCTAAAAGCATGTTTTTTATAGTGTCTTCTTCCGGTGCAACATGAAACCTATTATCGATTGTAGAAAGCATGCATATACCTAAATCGACTCCCCTCCAATGCACAAACTCTTTTTTACTGAATTTACCTTTTTGTTTCTTAGTACTGTCTTCTTTAGCGTAAAATGGATCTTTAAAAACTAATATCCTGGAATGTCCCCATTTAATTTTAACTGTATCTTTTTTGTCTTGTGCACCGGCTTTAAATACTAAAAGTGAAAGTAGAATAAGTATGAAACTATTTTTCATAATTTTCGGATATGTATGTTGGAAAATAAGACGCATTTCTCATTTATGTAGTTACAGCATTAAGTTTTTATTTGGAAGCGCTCCTGGTAATCCGTAGATTTCCTGCAGCAAAAATATATTCTACTTTATCTCCCTCCCCATTACAGATTTTATTTACTTCCAAAGACTTATTGCCGGTCATTTTTTGAATTCCGTTTTTTGTGGCTACCACTACATCCCACATGGTGATTTTATCATTATCATCACACGGCGTTACCTGGTTTATTCCCAGTGCTTTTTTAATTTTCTTTCTTGTAAAAGAACCTATGGTTTGGTAATCGTCGGTTGATGGTGAAAGTTGTGCTGTGGCCGGTGTTGAAACAACGTTTGATTTTTGCCCATTCTGTGCTTTTGCAAGAGCTATGATTTCTTCTTCCTGTGTAAACGGAAGTGTTGTTTGTTCTGCATTTGCAAGCAAGCTCGCTTCATCCTCTAAAATAAAAGGCTCTAACATGGTTTGCTCATTGTTATCAGCTGGTTTATTTACAGCAGATGCTGTTTGAACCGATGAACTGTTTGAATTAGAAATTGTTTTTGCAGATTGTGAGACATTTATATTCACTTTCTGTTCAGTTGAGGCAATCACAGATTGTTCAGAAAAAGTTTTTTTCTCCTGCTGTTGAGTTCTCTCATTAACCGGTCCGGAATTAGCAGGGGTTGATTTATTATAAGCTACTTCTGTACTAATTGCAGAAGTGTTTTCTTTTGAAAAGAAGAACAGCCCAACAAGTAATAGTACCGATGCTGCCGCTGCATAATATACTGCACGTTGATAGAAAAGAGGGATGAGAATAGGTTTGCGTTTTTGTTTTTTGAGCGACTCTTTGTTTTCAAAAACAATGGTTTCGGCAGGCAGTACTGTTTTGGCAAATAAAGCGTATTCCTTTTTAAGTTCAGGATTCTCTACAAGGAATAACGTCAGTTGCTCCTCCTCTGCCCTACTCAGGTCTTTATCTATCGAACGAATAAAAT
>CAZCJN010000241.1:0-2778 GCA_964498865.1 uncultured Bacteroidia bacterium | reverse complement strand
CATATGAAAAAATAAAAGAATCGGAATACTCTGTTAAAAATAAGGTATAAGAATAATCTGAAAATTGAAAAAAAGCAAAGGCAATAGTCGACTTAGCAGGTACTTCCGTTACAGGTAAGATATGATCGCAGAATTTACATTCTTCATGATGTTCATGAAAATGATAATCAGAAACAACATTACATATTTCATGGTCTTCGTGATAAACCGTATGTAATTCTTTTACTATGGATGGGAAAAGAAAAGCCAACAGGAATAAAAGAATAATATATGGCCGAGCTTTTTTAATCATCAAAACGAATTTATAGAGTTTTTATGAAACGATGCATTAATCCAATTATGAAACATTCAGAAAAATGTTAAAAACTGTTAATTCATGATATTAATCAATGGTTTTTTTGCTTGTCGACTCAAGTATTTAATATAAGTTAGCGCAAACAAATTTTAATGGTTCTTTCTTTACGCAAACTGCTTTTCTATTTCATTGTATTAGCAAGCTTAAAAAGTTATGGTCAATATTCATCTGAGAACATAAAACTTCTCGCACATTGGGATACATCGAAAACACTTGCCGAACCGCAATACAATATAAAATACAATAGTGTTTGGGGTTGGGTAGATGCTGATGACGATAAAGAGTATGCCATATTAGGTTCTACAGATGGAACATACATCATCGATGTATCTACTCCGACAAAACCGATTGTAAAAGCCTATGTACCGGGCAAAAGAGACAGCTGCATCTGGCGGGAATACAAAACCTATAAGAATTATTTATACGCTGTAAGTGACGACGCACTTCCAAATAGTCTTCAGATCATTGATCTATCTCCACTACCCGATTCGGTACACGTAGTCTATGATCAAGACACCCTTGCACCACGCTCTCATACTATCTTCATTGATGAATTAAATGCTAAAATGTATTTAAACAGTGTATTCCTTAATCAGGGCGGACATTCCAATATGGCAGTCTTCTCATTAGACGATCCTACTAATCCTGCTCTTCTGCGCCGTTTGGAAGAAGATTATCCCGCTAACGATAATGTACATGATTCATACGTACGTAACGATACCTGTTATGCCTCCTCATCTTACAGTGGTTTATATATTTATAAATTAAATGCTAACAATACATTTTCTCAACTGGCCTCTTTCAGTAATTATGAGTTAGGAGGTGCCTACAATCATAACAGCGCGCTTACCCGGGATAGCAAAACATTAGTATTCTCCGATGAAGTACCTACAAACAGGCCAATAAAAATTTTAAATATATCTGACTTTAATAATATTTTTAAAACTGATACATTTAGATCTACCCCTGCTTCAACGGCAACACCTCATAATGTTTTTATTCCCACTAACAGCAATACACGCCTTGTAACCGCTTATTATCAAGACGGTCTGCAAATATTTGATATTAGTAATCCATACAACGTGCAACGCAGCGGTTATTTTGATACTGCTCCGGATGATTGTCCTACGTGCCCTTATCCAAGCTATTCAGGTTGCTGGGGTGCATATGTGGAACTACCCAGTAAAATTATTTTAGCAAGTGATATGCAAAATGGGTTATTTGTGCTGGACGCATGTACGGCCATGGGCAACTTAACAGCAAGTATTACAGTAACACCCGTTACTTGTTTTGATGGAGATGATGGAACAGCTACTATTACCCCAGATGGAGCATCTGCTCCTTACATATATGAATGGAGCAATGGCGCAACTACACAAAATGTAAGTGATCTGCATTCAGGAATTTATTCTGTAACCGTAACGACCTCATCGGGCTGTACTAATACATTTACAGTTCCTGTTACAGGTGCTCCTATGATTATCAATACCCTTACAACAACCCCTGCTTCCTGTCCGGGTTGTTTAGATGGAAGTGCATCTGTAAGTCCCAATGGAGGTATACCTCCGTATTCATATGTATGGGACACAGGCGAAACCACTTCTACCATTACAGGTGTAGAACAGGGAACATATAAAGTTTGTGTAACGGATTCTAATGGATGCAAAAAATGCGACAGTGTATCTATCTTTTTGGTAGATATAAATAACCCGAATTTCAACCTATCCATTAATATATACCCCAATCCTTCAAATGATAATTTTGTGCTATACTTGCCACTCCAATCATCCGAAAAAATTGCCTATAAGATCACGGATATGATGGGCAGCATTGTTGAAGCAAAAGAGTTAACAATGCCGGCCGGTGACAACAAGATTATTATTGCAAATAAGTATTTACCCAGCGGCATTTACAATTTGCAAGTACAGGGTACTAATAATTTAATTACAAGAAAGCTAATCAAAACACAATAAACAAATAACACCCGGTTGATATTTCAGCTTAGATATTCAACCCAAACAACAAACCATGAAAATAAAATCTCTTTTTTCAGGAATGCTTTTTCTTACGTCAGTAGTATCGAGTGTTGCTCAAACGCCTGCGACCTCGTCTAAACTTATTGAAAAAGTGTCAAAAAAACCTGGGGAAGTATCCATTCCCTATGAAAAATGGCAGCTGCCAAACGGGCTTACCATTGTTATTCACGAAGATCATTCTGATCCGATTGTTTATACCGATGTAACTTACCATGTTGGCTCCAACAGGGAACAAGTAGGCCGCTCCGGCTTTGCGCACTTCTTTGAACACATGATGTTCCAAGGGTCGGATCACGTTGCAGACGAAGAACATTTTAAAACAGTTGCAGAAGCAGGCGGCACCCTTAACGGTTCTACCAACTTCGACAGAACGAACTATTTTGAAAC
>CAZCJN010000240.1:0-2808 GCA_964498865.1 uncultured Bacteroidia bacterium | reverse complement strand
TGTTCAAGATTAGTAACATGAAAGTAAACCTCATCATTCATTTTAATTCCTTCTATGTTATCGGGCGTTAAGTGAGAACGGACAGCTGTCATGTATACATGCACTTGTTTTCCTTCACGTACCACTTTTGTTTCCTTTTCCCCCATTGAAACAAATTGGTTTTTATTTTCATTAATTTTAAAAATTTTAGTTGACTTATCCTTTAGCAGATCCGCTGCAACTATTTGAGCATAATGTGGTTCACCAATAGTAGGATAATCCAAAATCATTTGCATTTTATCTCCACTGATATCGTAAAGTTGAGCGCTTTGAGAAAGCTCCGGTCCAGTCGGTAAATAACGATCCTTGGTGATCTTATTATAAGCTACAAGATATTTCCCGTAAGGTGTTTTTGTATCCCCACCAGCAACACATAAGTGACCCACAGAATAGTAAGTAGGGACTCTGTCAATAACATTAAGATCTTTCAAACTCCACTTTACGACCTCGGAAGAAACAAACATCGAAGTGTAAGCATTTCCTTTGGCATCGAATTCAGTATGAAGCGGCCCTAAGCCGGGTTTCTTTACTTCTCCGTAAAGAGCAGACTCGTATTTTATTACCGGTATTCCTTCGTAATCCTCAGCATAGTCTTTCGCTGCAATTGCTTTTTGAATTTTGTCAAAACTAAAAACAGGTATCAATGCTGCAAGCTTTCCGCTTCCCACAATGTATTCTCCCGTTGGACTTACATCACATCCATGAGGCGATTTAGGACATGGTATGAAGTAGCAGATATCTGCAAACTCTTTAGAATCTAAC
Organism: uncultured Bacteroidia bacterium; assembly: GCA_964498865.1. GTDB lineage: Bacteria > Bacteroidota > Bacteroidia > Palsa-948 > Palsa-948 > Palsa-948. The sequence continues at coordinate 2,007 of CAZCJN010000240.1, read as the reverse complement.
ACTGTAACTTGCGTTTTCATTTCCGAAACCGCAGAATGAGTTATATCGTTGTATGTGTTGTGAGCATATTTAACAGATTGTTTTTTTCCTTTACCGGCTTTAATGTACTCTTCTGCTTTTTTCCAGTTTACAGCCATAATAAAATCCTTATCCAGTTGAGAGGCATTTACCTCAAGCAAGGTATTTGCTTGTTCTGTATTGTAAGTTGAAAAGAAAAACCAACCATGTGATACTCCTTTGCCTGCACGGCTGAGATCAAAATTTACACCGGGACATTGGATCTGAAAAGCAATATCCATTTTGCCCTCTTTCTTATCTACACTAATGAATGTTAATGTTCCTTTAAAATTCTTTTTATAAGTATTGATTGGAATATCCCCATTGACATCATCTGGGGGAACACTAAAGCGTGTTCCTGCAACTACATACTCGGTATTCTCGGTTATAAATGGAGAAGAGTGATTACCTCCACTATTTGGCAATTCTATAATCTCAGCAGTTCTGAATGTTTTCAAATCTATCCTGGCAACACGTGGAGTATTGTTGGCATTCCCGAAAACCCAACGCCCATCATATTCACCATTAGTTTTGGATACTTGCACGTGATGAAGATCGTCCCATGGAACAAAACCGTGTGACGTATTCAACATAGGTTTGGTTTCTTCAGAATACCCATATCCTTTTTCAGGGTCTACTGAAAACACTGGCATAACCCGTAATAAACGGCCAGAGGGTAAGCCATACACTGACATTTGTCCACTGAAACCACCACTAACAAAGTTATAGTATTCATCATATTTTCCTGGAGCAACATACGCTTTTGATGCTGCATCCCCACTTACCGCATTACTCACTGATTTCGGTTTACAAGAAACCATACTCACTACAGAAAGAACTGTAAGTAGCAAAGCGCTATTAATTGTACGAGTTTTCATAAATTGTTTGTTTTTAGTTTAGCATTTACTGTTGTACATTATGGTTTTACACCATCATTCTTGCGCATAAATTCCAGAATACTCCTCGCTTCCTCATCACTCAGACTTTGGTTGGGCATTCTTACAAGACATAATTCGAGCATTGCTTGTGCTTCCGGATCTTTGTCAAGCATTACATCAGTATTCGTAATAAAGTTCATAATCCAGCCCGGATGCCTGCGTTTTGTTACTCCTGCCCAGCCTGGACCCACAAGTTTTTCATCTGTCATCTTATGACAGGATGCACATTTGACCTCTGTGGCTTTTTCGCCCTCTTCAGCCATTTTACTGTTTAGCTTGTCTTCAACAACAATGTCCGAGAACTTACCTTCCCCACGATGGGGATCATAAGCAGGGTTTTCATTTGCAGCGGTTGGTTTTTCTGCTTCCTGGTTTGAATCTTGCTTCTTCTTTTCTCCATCATTTCCACATGCCGATACAAGTCCAAATAAAGATAAGATAGATAGTACGATTATTTTTTTCATAGTGTAATTTTTAAGGTTAACTTATACTGATTTACTTTAAAATTTGCATTCCAAAATCTATCAAAATGGGAACATTTACCCCCACTATTTTATTCTCCGGATTTTAACTTAGATAGTTAAGCTTGCTTTTCTTTGACAAAATTGATACAATTATTTCCGTAAAACTATGATATAGATTAGCATTTTAGTTTCTTCAGCTGACTTTAATCATATCATGAGCACTTGCGCAAGTTAATACTTTTAATTAAACGCTCCCCAAAAAAAACTTTCATTTCTGCATTTTATTTAGCTTTATATTGATAGTTAGATTTTTAAATTTGCTATTATTGCATAAATCAATTGCAGGGCTCTACGAACTTTGGTCAGCACATTATTGAATAGGAGTTTCAAGAATAAAAATGAGGATTAAAATTGTTCAATCAATTCATCCACTAGCAAAGAAACGATTTATTCTTGTCTTATCTGTATTTTTAAAATTCTTTGTTTAACTTCTTAAGTATTTTGTCATTTAGTGAAGATGAGGTAAAGTATTGTTAAATGATTATTTT
>CAZCJN010000239.1:0-2826 GCA_964498865.1 uncultured Bacteroidia bacterium | reverse complement strand
TCGTTCAAAAAATGTTGGGAGAGGTATACTCTCGAGTATGAAATAAGTAATGCAGATAGGAATAATATAAATTTAAGCGGTTTGTTATTAGTAAGAAGTGCCAGACAGAAACAAATGGTAAAGGCAGTTGTTGCATGTCCGCTGGGAAAAGTATTGTAAGAATTCATATCTACACCGTCTACTAACTTAAGTGAGGACATATTCTCAAAATACTTTTTTGGGCGTACCATGTCATCGAATACAAAATGCTTTAAGAGTTGAGTTGTTCCTCCTGATAGGCAATTGCTAATTGCAAAAAATAAAGCAGAGCGCCAATGGTGTATAATTAATAAGAGAGAGCATATAATTGCCATGGTAAAATCTCCTAAGTAAGTAATGTATGAAAAGAAAAAATCCAGTAGTTTAAAATGGTATTTATTTAAAATCAAATGTGCCTCTGCTTTGCTATTTAATAATAAAAAAAAACCAGTGGCAATAAGAAAAAGTAAATAAGGAAATAGAAAAGTGAGATTTTTCTTTATTACTTGTTTCATCTATAGAAATAGCCAGAGTACAACTACATTGTTTTTATCTCTGCTACAAGTTCTGTAAGTGCTTTTTTAGCATCGCCAAAGAACATGCTGGCTTTTGGGTTGTAGAAAAGTTCATTATCTATACCGGCATAGCCTGCATTCATAGAACGTTTATTGATGATAATATTCTTTGCTTTTTCTACTTCCAGAATTGGCATTCCGTAAATGGGTGAAGCCGGATTTGTTTTTGCGGCAGGGTTTACTACGTCATTGGCGCCTACAACTAAAACAACATCCGTGGTTTCAAATTCCGGGTTTATTTCATCCATCTCTACTAATTTGTCATAAGATACATTTGACTCTGCAAGTAATACGTTCATGTGTCCTGGCATACGACCTGCTACAGGATGAATGGCATACTTTACTTCTACACCACGTTCCTCTAATAATGTTTCTAATTCTTTAACAATATGTTGTGCTTGGGCAACTGCCAATCCGTAACCTGGAACAATTACAACTTTTTTAGAGTAGTTCATAAGAACGGCTACATCTGATACTGATGCTTCTTTAGTGTTTCCTTTCACTTCATTACCGGCAGCAACAGCACCTCCCCCTCCGAATGCTCCAAAAATTACATTGCTTAATGGTCGATTCATTGCTTTACACATAATCAAAGTGAGTAGCGTTCCGGCAGATCCTACCAAGATTCCGCCTGTAAGCATGATTTTATTATCATAGAGAAACCCACCAAAAGCTGCAGCAAGACCGGTAAAAGAGTTAAGTAAGGAAATCACAACAGGCATATCGGCTCCGCCAATGGGCATAGTAAATAATATTCCATATAGTAATGCAGATGCAAATAGTAAATAGGCCATTGTCATATTTCCGTTTAATTGCTTAGTTGAATAAGCAACATATCCTGCAAAGATTAGTACACCTGCCATTACAATATTATTAAGCATATTGTAAGCTGGGAGTCGAATAGGTTTGTTCATGGTGCCATTTAGCTTAAGAAACGCAATGATGCTACCCGAAAAAGAGACGGATCCAATTACTAAACCGGCAACAATTGCAATAAGTGTTCCTATAGAAATAGTGGCATCCGGTGATTGATGTATAGTATGTTCTAAGTGAGAGAATTCAATCAATGAAATTAATGCTGCACAGGCGCCACCCATTCCATTAAACATAGAAACGAGTTCCGGCATTTTTGTCATCTGTACTTTTTTTGCAGTCATCCATCCGACGATAGTACCAATGCCTATTGCTGCAAAGATTAATCCGTATATAGTGCCACTAACATTTAAATCATGAAGAAATATAGTTCCAAAAATAGCAAGCGTCATACCGGCTGCACCTAAGAGGTTGCCGTTCCTGGCAGTTTTTGCATTGCCCATCATTTTCAATCCCATAATAAAAGTTACAGAGCCAATGAGATAACAGATTTCCAGTAGATGTCCTTTCATAGAAAATTATTTTTTTTCAGAACGTACTTAATTAAGAATATGAATTATTTTTTCTTTTTAAACATTTCGAGCATTCGATCAGTTACAACAAAGCCGCCCACAACATTTAGGGTTCCAAGTAATACAGCAAGAAAGCCTAATGATAATGCGATCATATCCGATGGATCTACATTTAGCATAACATAAATAGCTCCTACAATTACTACCCCGTGAATAGCATTGGCACCCGACATAAGGGGGGTATGCAATACGGTAGGTACTCCGCCAATTACTTCTACTCCTACAAAAATAGATAGGATGATAAAGTAGATCATTTCTTTATTGTCTGTTAGAAAGCTTAAGATGGATTCCATAGTTGATTTATTGTGAGTTTTACAATGTTATAGCAAGGATTTATGCGGTTGCTTTTTTTACTGTTACATGAACTGCTTCGCCTTTATATACGATAAGGCTTCCTTTTGTTATTTCTTCTTCCATCTCCCATTTAAATTTGTCTTTATCTGCAAGATGAAGTAGGAGCGTCTCTATATTTTTTGCATATAAGTCACTGGCATTAAGTGGAAGAAGAGAAGCAATATTTCCTTCTCCAATGATAGTTACTCCATGTTTAACGACAGTTTTATTTAATTCACTGCCTACTACATTACCACCTTGTTCTACTGCCATATCGAGAATTACAGAACCAAAACGCATGCTCTTTACCATTTCTTCTGTTACAAGAACGGGTGCTTTTTTTCCAGGGATTAAAGCGGTAGTAATTACAATGTCAGCCTCTTTCACATGTTTACTTACCAGTTCTTGTTGTTTTTTCAAGAATTCTTCCGACACTCCTTTTACATACCCTCCTT
>CAZCJN010000238.1:0-2929 GCA_964498865.1 uncultured Bacteroidia bacterium | reverse complement strand
AAATTTACCCCTAACGGTAGTATTACAGGTTCCGGTGATTTAGTATATGAACCAATATTCGATGCCACATACGAAACAACACCCCTCAATACGCAGCTACAAAATAATATTAACAGAAGCGTAGGGCTATTTCTTAATGTACCTCTTTTTAATAATCTGCAAACATCTACTGCTATAACACGAGCAAAGATTAACAGAGAAAATGCTGCTTTATCGCTACAATTACAAAAAGACAACCTTAAGAAAAACATTCAACAAGCCTATAACAATGCTTATTCATCTTTAAAAAAATATGAAGCCTCAAAGAAAGCTGTTGATGCCATGGAAGAGTCTTTTAAATATACAGAACAGAAATATAATGTAGGTGCAACCAATACTACTGAATACAACGATTCGAAGAATAAACTAAATAAAGCAAAATCTGATTTGTTGCAAGCAAAGTATGATTATGTTTTCAAATTAAAAGTGCTTGATTTCTATCAAGGGAAAACAATTTCACTTTAAAATATTAAAAATAAAAGCTAGCCTATGAAAAAGCCTCTTATCCTAATCGCATCAGGAATTATTATTCTTGCCACGATATTTGCTATTAAAAGTTGTACCAATAGCAGCGCGATTCAGGTAACTACAGAAAAGGTGTTGAAAAGAACAATTGTAGAAACAGTTTCTGCTAATGGAAAAATTCAACCTGAGGTGCAATTAAAAATGAGTTCAGATGTTTCAGGAGAAATTGTAGACATGTTAGTTAAAGAAGGTGATCATGTAAAAAAGGGCGACCTTCTTTTTAAAATAAAACCAGATATCTATCAATCTGCTGTTGAACGGGCAAGTGCAGCCGTTAGTACTTCTCAATCAAACATTGAAACAGCAAAGGCACAGCTAGCACAGGTAAAAGCACAGTTTGCAAACGCCGAAGCAGCTTACAATCGCAGTAGAAAACTTTTTGAGCAAGGTGCCATTTCTCAGGCAGATTATGATAATACAAAAGCATCTTATGAAGCTGCCAAAGCACAAGTAGAGTCTGCAGAGCAAGGTATAAAAGCATCTACCTATAATGTAAGTAGTGCTCAGGCATCGCAAAGAGAGGCAATGGAAAATCTAAATAAGACTTCTATTTATGCCCCCGTAAACGGAACTGTTTCAAAATTAAGCAAAGAAAAGGGAGAGCGTGTTGTAGGTACAAATATGATGGAAGGTTCAGAAATTATGATTTTGGCTAACCTGAATGAAATGGAAGTTAGTGTAGATGTAAATGAAAACGATATTGTACGCGTACATCTAAAAGATACAGCGGATATTGAAGTAGATGCCTATATGGATAGAAAGTTTAAAGGAATCGTCACTGAAATAGCAAATTCTGCCAATACAAGTGGTGTAATGGCCGATCAGGTGACCAATTTTGCTGTTAAAATAAGAATACTGCAAGATTCATATAAAGATTTAATGAATGCCGGCAACATAAACCTTTCCCCATTTCGCCCAGGCATGTCGGCTACTGTAGACATTCATATAAAAACAGCTATAAATGTTTTATCGTTGCCTATTCAGGCTGTAACAACAAGAAGCGATAGTGCAATGAAAGCAAACAAAGAAAAAAAAGAAAATAAAAATGATTTTGAAACAAAAGTTGTGGATGAGAAAAAAGAGAAATTAGAAAAGAACTCTATGCCCTCCAACTTAAAACCCCAAGAATGTGTTTTTATATATAAAGATGGGAAAGTTACTTTAAGAAAAGTAAAAACAGGTGTTCAGGATAATTCAGCTATCGAAATTATCGAAGGATTAACCGAAAATGAGGAAGTCGTTACTGGCCCTTACAATGCTGTTGCAAAACTTTTAAAAGACGGTATGGAAGTTAAAAAAACAGATGTAGAAGCCATAGCAAAAAGTTGGAAAAAAGAATAATGTAGCTATTAGCATATGACGATCCTCTGCTTAGAAACCTCCACGAAAGTATGCTCTGTTGGATTAGGGAAGAAGGGGGTGTTACTACAAATACAAGAATCTAATGAAAGTAATTATTCTCATTCGGAAAACCTTACTGTTTATATTGAACAAATCTGTGATAAAGTAAATGTTAATTTAAAAGAAATTGATGCTGTTGCGGTAAGCAAAGGTCCCGGCTCCTATACCGGCCTCCGCATTGGTGTTTCCGCGGCAAAGGGATTATGTTATGCCCTCAATAAACCTCTTATTGCCATTAACTCGTTAGAAGCAATGGCATTGAGGGTTAAAATGCAAACAGAAAATAAAAAAGAGCTGAATAGATTTTTTTGCCCCATGTTAGACGCCCGAAGAATGGAAGTCTATTGTGCTCTGTATGACTCACAACTTAAAGAAGTAATTCCTACATGTGCTAAAATAATTGATGAAACAACTATTGAAAGCTTTTTCATACCTTATTTAGAAAATAAAAACTCATTAATTTTCTTTTTTGGTGAAGGGGCAGAAAAATGCAAAAAATACATCAACCATCCGCGTATTGCTTTTATAGACAACATACATACTTCTTCACAATACATGCTACCACTTGCTGAAAAATATTTTATTGAAAATAAATTTGAAGACGTTGCTTATTTCGAACCTTTCTATTTAAAAGATTTTGTAAGTACAAAACATGCCAGTAACACGAATGTTACTCTTTAATACCATATCGAATTATTTTTCTGTACAAAGTTCTTTCGGATATACCCAACTCTTTAGCGGCTTTGTTTCTTCTTCCTTTATATTTCTCTAAAGCTTTCTTAATCATTTCCACTTCTTTTTCCTCTAAAGAGAGTGTTTCCTGAACCTCTTCATGCCGATGAATAGGTGCTATAACTTTTTCATTTTTTATAGGGGATAGAATTATGGGTTCTGAACTTACGTTATTGGAAGGAGGAGACATGGGTAGATTTTCTTCATGGAAAGGCGTATTACCTTGCAACAT
>CAZCJN010000237.1:0-2988 GCA_964498865.1 uncultured Bacteroidia bacterium | reverse complement strand
GCCATCACCGCAGCCAGTAATAATAAATTATTGCCCATAGTACTATGAAAAACATTCCGGGGTAGAATACTGTTTTGAATTTTTTTATGTCTTTTTTTACAAACAGCAAGTAGGCTATGTAAACAAAAAATACGGCAATGAGGCCGATGGGTAAAAATGGATACATCATAATTCTATATTTAACAACTTATAACCTGAATGGTTTTTCTTTACTTACATTGAATTTCACCTGTCAGGGGGCGAATTGGATACCTTACAGGTGAAGGCATTTAAGGTGAAGGCAAATATAGTGTTTATAATGTGGCTTTAAAATCAACAATGAATATACTTTTTCCTTGACCCACAACTAAAAATTTTGATTCAGATATTTTTTCGATACAGTATAATGTAAGATTACCAGGAAGCTTGATCCTTTCGGTCTCTTTAGTTACGTTATTTGTTTTCAACAATTCACCACTTTGAGTAACAAACACTATGTCCCCTGCCATAGTATTCATTGACCATAAGCAGCCTGTGTTTGTAAATTGCTTTTGCTTTTCACCTTTCGCTACTTCTCCCGAAATACCACACTTATTATACTGAATATTCTTTGAGCCACAATACCATATTTTATTATCTAATAAATTTATTTTATGTACTAACCCTTTAACTATTGCCCATTTTCTCCAGTTTTTCAGATTATTTGTTTTAATAATTTTTGTGTTCAATCCGTTGAATGTAACGGATAGGAATGTGTTATTTTCAAGTTCTAAAAGAGACCAAACGAATTTCCTGTAACAACGCCAAACAATTTTTGCTGTTACCAAATCAGTATCTATAACAGCTACAAATCCATTTGGAATTATTTTTTCTCCTTTTGAAATACCTTTTGCACCACCACAAACAACTATTTGTTCGTTTTTCAAAATTATTAAATCATAAAAACATTTATTTCTAAATTCAGAAAATTCTTTCCTTAGAAATTGCTTTTTCTCAAAATCGTAACGATAAATAATACCATTATCAGTAGCCACAAAAGCATATTTTTTAGTTGTTACAATTTTTAAAATATTTACATTCTCTTTCAGGAATCCAATATCGGTAACATTTCCTACGGAATCTAACCTTTTTAATATCCCGTATTCACCACCAGCCCAGAATTCATTACTATTTATTCTTGTAAGAGCATAAAAACTACTATCTGAGCTATTGCCTTCTTGGACAACTTGAATTGATTGTCCAAAAACAAATGAACGTAAAATCAATAAAAGAGATATTTGGATAAACAGTTTCAAAAGTTTTTACCGTAGTTAACAATGTTATAATTTTGTTCGATATATTTTTTTAGATTAGCGAAAGCATTTAGTATAATCACAGTAGTATAAGCGTCTGATTTCCAAAAAAGAAAATGTCTTACCACTGTTCCACCTGAAAAAAAAACACCCCCTTCCCAATGCACTCCCAAACTATCCCTAATTGCATGTTGCAGAATAAAGTCAATGGCATTATTAATTGAACTTATCGTTTTATTTTTTCCAAAATCTCCAATATTTATCAAGGAATTTAACGCATATGCTGTTGACTGCAGCCGGTCGTTCTTATTTACAATTCGTTTAGAGCTCCAACTTCCATCAGCATTTTGCGTTTCTAACAAAAATTCCACAAGATATTGTGTGCTTTTTTGTAACTGCTTAACTCCTGATGCATAAGCTTCAGATACTGCATAAGGAAATTGATAACGGTTAGGGTAATAAATTCCTACATGATCAAACTTTTTACTTTTACATTTTTTCTCTATATAACTTATTGCTGCGGTTGTACTTGCGGAATCAAGTTCATTATTAAGTGCTAAAGCTGACAATATATTAGCGTTTACAACTCCATCAATATCATTACTACCATAAGGCAGATAAGGTTTATAGGCATGTGGATAGCACTCACTGAAAGGAAGAAAAAAAGTTGCATTATGACCCACCACTTTAAGAATATTCCACTTTTTGAACTGATATTCATCTGCAAGCCATGTTAAATAAGCTCCAGTTTTGTTATCATTTCCATGAAGGTAATTATACCAATGCCGGTTCTTCCTATTGACATCTCTGTACCGATTGAATATTGGTGCTATAGCCTTTACCTTAGCACTTGAGCTATCTATGATATAATCTTTTTCTTTAATTCTATTCCTTAACGCTATAGCTATATAACCCAATGCTGTATCGTCATTATCATTTGCAATATTTGCTGCATTGTTAATATATTTAGTTTTTAATTTATAATGTGTTGGACGCCTTACTAAAGGTTGTTTGCCGACAATATCGTTTTTTTTAAGTTTTCTCATTGGCGGGAGCAAATTCCAAAAGTTAAATTCATCTCCACTTTTATATGCCATAATTCGCTCAAATGACAAATCAAGCATGTTAGGAATATTAGAATATTCAGGATATTTAAGATATATTTTCGCTAGTGAATTATGGATAGATGCCACTGAAAAGCAATTTGAATCCTCTACTCGTTTTTTACTTCCGAGTAATAAAAACCAATTCTGTAAACACATATAGTTTTGCCATTCACCGGAATAATAATCACCCAACACCGTTTCTTTTCGTTGCGTTGTGTCGAGATAATCCAATCCAAGTATTAGGCATTCTGTAATGTTCTTATTTAAAAGAAGAGTAGATTCATCAGGAGTCTTTTGAGCAACTAAACAACAACTGTACTTTATCAGTAAAATTGTTAAGGTAATTCCTTTCATTAATGAATTTATTTTTTCCCAAGCAGTCTTTCACTGGCCTGACTTAAAGAAGGATTGAGGGTTAAAACGAATGTTATTATTTGCTTTTTGAAAATACATCTATGTAATATATAGAATAAAGCACAAAGATAATAAGTTTTATTCTCAAGCACACTCAACCTACCCTAGTAAGGTCTGCTTGCAGGCATCTAAAATCTGAAACGCTTTTTCTCTGGAAGATGATTCGGCATAGGTTCTGAGTACAGGCTCTGTGCCGC
>CAZCJN010000236.1:0-2999 GCA_964498865.1 uncultured Bacteroidia bacterium | reverse complement strand
ACAGAGATGATTGCAAGCCTAAAGTGCTTAATCCTGAGGTTTTAAAACCTAAAAGTACATATGAAGTTACCTCTATGAAATTAGAGAATGACGGAACTCTTAAATGGATTACCAAAAATGAAACTGGAAAGCTACCCTTTATAGTTGAACAATATCGATGGAATAAGTGGGTAAAGGTTGGAGAAGTTGATGGAAAAGGTGTGGGGGAGGCAAATGAGTATGTATTTAAAATTTCTACTCTCCATTCGGGGGAAAATCAAATACGTTTAAAGCAGGTTGATTATACCAGCCAACCTCGTTATTCTAAACCTGTAAAAATCACTACCTCGCTTCCTGAAGTTACTTATAGCCCTGTAAAAGTCACCAAAGACATTATTTATTCGGCGGAGACTTTATATGAAATTTATGACCAATTTGGCAACATAGTAAAAAGAGGTTTTGGAAAATCGGTAGACTGTGGTAATTTGGCTAAAGGAGTTTATTATCTTAATTATGATAATAAAACAGCAGAGTTTGTTAAAAAATAGTAATACACCATCTTTTGAAGACATTATTTTCCCTCTGCGCTTTGCGAGAGGGTTTTTTATTTATATAACGAATGAAAAAAGTAGAGCATATAGGTATTGCTGTAAAAAATCTTAAAACCTCTATTGCATTATTCAGTAAACTTTTCAATAAATTCCCCTATAAATCAGAAAAAGTAGAAAGAGAAGGTGTAACTACTTGCTTTTTTATGATGGGAGAGACCAAAATTGAATTATTAGAAGCAGATAATATAGATAGCCCTGTCGCAAAATTCATAGAGAAAAAAGGAGAAGGAATTCATCATATTGCCTATGATGTAGAAGACATAAAATCTGAAATGATACGACTCGAAAAAGAAGGATTTACATTGCTTAACAAGGAACCTCAGAAGGGTGCTGATAATAAATTGATCTGCTTTCTCCACCCAAAAAGTGCCAATGGGGTCTTGATAGAGTTGTGTCAGGAAATTAAATGATATTCGAATACTCTTTTATTTATCGTAATACTGTCCTTTAAGGCGCTGTTTATTTCTTTTATCTATTTCTCTTTGCAGCCTTCTCTTCTCTCGCTTATACGCTCTATTTTGTTTCTTTATCATAGTAGCTTGTTCCTTTGCTAATTCACTGGGTTTTTTATCAGAATGCAAATCATCATATGCAGCTTGTTTAGCTTTACAAGAAAACAAAGAGATAGTAAATAACAAAATAGTTATGCAATATGTTAATCGGAACAACATGGTGTTATAGAAACGGTTAGAAGATAAAAATATTCTTCTTTATACTACCATCCTAATATATATGCGAACATAAGCGGGGCGACAATACTTGCATCTGATTCAATTACAAAACGAGGTGTTTCCGGACTTAATTTACCCCAAGTGATTTTCTCATTGGGTACTGCTCCGGAATAGGAACCATAGCTGGTTGTAGAATCTGATATTTGACAGAAGTAAGACCAAAAAGGGGTATTCTTTAGTTTCAAATCTTGAATAAGCATAGGAACAACGCATATTGGGAAATCTCCCGCAATACCACCGCCTATTTGATAAAATCCAACACCTTTTTTACCGGTGGAATTTTTTTTGTACCAATCAGCAAGAGATATCATGTATTCTATACCTGATCTAACAGTTGTTGGTTTTAATTCCCCGGTAATGCAATAAGATGCGAAAACGTTACCTAGAGTTGAATCTTCCCAACCAGGTACTACGAGTGGCAGGTTCTTTTCGGCCGCAGCCAATAACCAAGAGTCTTTAGGATCGATTTGATAATATTGTTTTAATTCCCCGCCAAGCAAAAGTTTATAAAAAAATTCATGAGGTAATAATCTTTCTCCTTTAGCATCAGCATCTTTCCAGAGTTTAATAATGTGTCTTTCTATCCTACGCATCGCTTCTTCCTCCGGGATACAGGTATCAGTAACTCGATTAAATCCATTTTCAAAAAGTTTCCACTCATCTTGCGGGCTTAAATCTCTATAGCCTGGAATTCGTTTATAATGATCATGTGCAACAAGATTAAAAACATCCTCTTCTAAATTAGCCCCTGTACATGATATAATTTGAACTTTATCATTACGGATCATCTCCGCAAGTGAAACACCTAATTCTGCGGTGCTCATAGCTCCTGCCAATGTTATCATCATTTTTCCACCTCCGCTCAAATGTTCATTATATGCTTTAGATGCATCTACAATGGTAGCAGCATTAAAATGACGATAATGCGTTTCAATAAAAGTTGAGATCGCATTTTTTGCTTTACCGGGCTTAGCAACAATAGTTTCAGTAGAAGGTTGTGTAGATGTTTTCATGCAGATGGTTTTTATACAATGGCAAAAATATTTATTCTTTGTTACAGTAACAAAAAATACAGAAAAACTTTTGAGAAATTTATAAACGAATTCGAGACGGGATTTACAACAAACTATCCGTTTACCATGATTTTAATTTTCTGTCCGGGAATAATTTTTCCATCAGGAATTTTATTCCACTGTTTTATTTGCTGAATGGTGACTCCATTCTGCTGAGCAATACTCCATAAGGAATCTCCTTTTTGAACAGTCACAAATTTACATTTGCCACTTATAGAAGAAGATAGTTTTGTAGTATCTGCTGCAGTTTTTAAATCTGATTTTGCTGTGCGAGTGGTATCGTTTACGGTAGGTGTTGCCTTAGGAGATGTTTTAGCGGTATTGGTATTAGAAGACACATACACAGTTAGTTTTTGCCCGGCATGAATCTTCACACTTCTCAATCTATTCCATGCTTTAATATCCTCAGGTGTACATCCATATCTAGCAGCTACACGACTGATTGTTTCCCCTTTCCTTACTGTATGAGTTTTTGCTACATCTTGCACAGCAAGTGACTGCATAAGTGAATCCTTTTTTGCATATTCATAAATGCTGGCTTCGTTAGTAATAAAGCTTCCGATTTTAGCAGTTGGCAAACAGATAGAGTAACATTTATCATCTGA
>CAZCJN010000235.1:0-3013 GCA_964498865.1 uncultured Bacteroidia bacterium | reverse complement strand
AAAAAAAAATTAAACAAATATGTTGCAAAAGGTCTTATGACCTCAGCAAATGTTTATCGTTATAATAATGACCTTGATAAATCAAAGCAGTACTATTTTAAAGCACTTAATGAATATAAAGAAATTAAAGATGTTGATGGAGTAGCATTAGCGTATGGATGCATATTAAAATGTTTTATTCTTGAATCAATTAATGAAGATTCTATTCATTATTATTTTGAAAAAACACTTTCCTACAAAGATTCTATAGTTGCAAAATCCGAAATCAGAACTATTGCAGATGCCCATATGGACTATTCTGAATTTTTAATTCATAAAGGGGAATACCATTTTGCAATGGATAACCTTATACCTGCAATTAACATATATAACAAAACAAAAGATAATATACGTGAGCTTTATGCAAAACAGATATTGGCATCCATTCATATACATTTTAATAACAAGAGTAAAGCAACTGAAATACTTGAAGGCATTGCTCCTAAAGCTTTAAATCTTAAACTATATCCACTATACTCAGGCATATTATGCAATCTTGGAGAAAGATACAGAGATAAGAAAGAATATAGAAAAGCACAAGAGTTATATAAAAATGCTCTTGATATAAATCTTAAGTATAATACACATGAAAGTACAAGTGAGATTTATAATTCTCTTTCCAGATTGAATTTAGACTTTAAACAAATTGATTCAGCATTATATTTTGCAAATATGGCTTTATCGATGGAAAAAAGTAAGTATAATGATCCGGCTAATATACAAATGGCCAGGGCCCTCAGTGAAAGAAACAAATTTGTTGAAGCCGAAAAATATTTGTCTGGTTTTTTAAACAATCAGCTTAAGCAGGAAAAGAAAACCCATGTATTAGAAGCGTATGAAGCCCTATACAGCCTTTATGAAAAATGGGGGAAATATAAAGAGGCATGCGAATATCATAATTTATATAACCTGCTAAAAGATAGTCTTTACAGCCAGGAAAATGCCAATAAGCTTGCCGATGTAGAAGCATGGTATTGGAGCAAACAAAAAAAGAACGAGTTAGCTTTATCCAAAAAAAACGAAGAGTTAAAAACAAAAGAAGCAGAGGAGGCAAAAACTAAAAATGAATTGTATGCCAGTCAAAGAAATGCACTTATTATTGGTATCATACTTGTAATTGTATTCAGCATTTTACTTTACAGGATTAATCTTCAACGAAGAAAAAACAAATTAATGCAAAGAGTTTCCGAACTGGAGCTAAAAGCCATTCGCGCACAAATGAACCCCCACTTTTTATTTAATGCTCTCTCTGCCATTCAAATGCTGATTAACAAAAATGATATTAAACAATCTAATCTTGCCCTGGCTAAATTCGGTAAGCTAATGCGCCTTATATTGGAATGCTCTGAAAAGCAAACTATTTCCATTGAAGATGAAATCAAGATATTAAAACTTTACATTGAACTCGAAGCTCTTAGATTCCCATTCAACTATTTTATTGATATAGATCCTGCTATTGATAAAGAGAATGTGAAAATACCATCTATGATTATACAGCCTTATGTCGAGAATGCCATTAAACATGGCATTAGTATGAAACCCAATAACAGGAATATCGTAATCAGATTCAAACAACATGAAAAACAACTCTTATGTACAGTAGAAGATAATGGTATTGGTCGTGAACAAGCTGAAAAAACAAAAAGCAAATACTCCCAGCACACATCCATGGGCACAAAGCTTTCGCAAGAACGCCTTGAAATTCTAAGCAAACAAACATCTAAAAATGCAAAAGTTACAATCAATGATTTGCTAACGGAAAAAGGCATTGCTTCCGGCACTCGCGTGGAGCTGAGTATGCCAATTACATATAACGAAAATTAATGCCGACAAAAGAAAATAAAATAAGAAGTGTAATTGTTGACGATGATGAGAGCAACTTGTCGAATCTGGAATTACTGATCAATAATTACTGCCCTGGTGTTGAAGTTACAGGAATGGCCTCAACTGCCGATGATGCTGTTAAAATTATTAAAAATAAAACTCCGGATTTAGTGTTCTTAGATGTAGAAATTAAAAACAAAACAGGATTTGATGTTCTAGAACAATTTGAAAAGATTGCTTTTAATGTAATCTTCATCACTGCCTTTGACAAATATGCAATAAAAGCACTACGCTTTTCCGCTGTTGATTATTTACTAAAGCCAATTAACATCGATGAATTAGCACGAGCTGTTCAAAAAGCTCAAGAGAAATACAAACAAGCAGAACATTTTCAAAAGATAGAAAACTTATTAAGTAATTTAAAAAAGCAACTACCCAACACCCAACGCATAGCTTTACCGATGAGCGGGAAATTAGAGTTTGTTCAAATTTCAGAGATTGTAAAATGCGTAGGCGAAAGCTCTTATACTACTTTTCATTTAAAAGACGGTACTAAAAAAATAATATCTAAAACCTTAAAAGAATACGAAGAATTACTAAAAGAATTCAGCTTTTTAAGAGTCCATAAATCCCACCTGGTAAATATGAATTATGCTAAATCATTAGTAAAAGGTTCCGAACCTCATCTTATTATGGATGATGGAAGTATTGTAGAAATATCCAGCCTTAAAAGACAAGAGGTAATTAACTATATGTTGGGCTGATTTTTGCTATCACCACGTTAAGACCATTATCTTTGCAAAAAATCAGCAATGCATTTTTCTAATCGCATATATTTCTCTTTTATTGTTTCTGTTGTTTCATTCTGTTTTCCACAGGAGAATGCATTTAGCCAAACAAAAAACAAGCAAGTAGAAATCCTTAATGCGAACAGCCTGGAATACGATGAAACACTTGGGAAGAACGTAAAAAGGCTAATAGGTCAGGTTCATTTAAAACAAGATGATATAAACATGTTTTGCGATAGCGCTTATTTTTACTCGGAAACAAATGCAGTAGATGCTTATGGAAAGGTGCATATTATAAAAGAGGGAGGAACGGATATTTATTCCGATTTTCTTAAATACAATGGAAATACAAAAATGGCTGA
>CAZCJN010000234.1:0-3026 GCA_964498865.1 uncultured Bacteroidia bacterium | reverse complement strand
GTATTTATGGCATTACCTTCCCTGCGCAAAAAGAGTTAGATGAGTATTTAAATATGCTCGAAGAAGCCAAAAAGCGCGACCATCGCAAACTTGGCAAAGAGCTGAAGATATTTACGTTTGATGATGAAGTAGGCCCGGGTTTACCCTTGTGGCTGCCTAATGGAGGAGCAATCATTGAGCAATTAGAATCACTTGCAAAAGCTACTGAAGAAAAATTTGGTTACAAACGTGTACGAACACCGCATCTTGCAAAAGAAAGTATGTACAAGACAAGCGGACATCTTCCCTACTATGCAGAAAGTATGTTCGCTCCTATGGATATGGATGGTGAAAAATACTATCTAAAACCCATGAACTGCCCTCATCATCATAAAATATTTGCTGCTTTGAATCCAAGTTACAGAGATTTGCCTGTTCGTTTAGCAGAATATGGAACATGTTATCGCTACGAACAGTCTGGCGAACTTTTTGGACTCATGCGTGTTCGCTCCTTGCAAATGAATGATGCACATATTTATTGCACCAAACAACAATTTGCTGATGAGTTTAGAGCTGTTAATGAAATGTACTTACGTTACTTTAAAATATTCGGTATTGAAAAGTATGTCATGCGTTTCTCTACCCATGCTCCTGAAAAACTAGGGAAAAAATATGTAAATGAACCTAAACTATGGAAGGAAACAGAAGACATGGTACGTAATGTACTCATTGATTCTAAGATACCTTACAAAGAAGTTCCTGATGAAAGCGCCTTTTATGGACCTAAAATAGATGTTCAGGTATGGAGTGCTATAGGCAGGGAATTCACACTGGCTACAAATCAAGTAGATTTTGCCGTTCCGGCAAGATTTGGACTCTCCTACATAAATAGTGAAAATCAATCTGAAACACCAATCTGTATTCACCGTGCTCCATTAGGAACTCATGAACGTTTTATTGGCTTTTTAATAGAGCACTTTGCCGGTAACTTTCCTGTATGGTTAGCACCGGAGCAAGTAGTTGTTCTCCCTATAAGCGATAAGTTTAATGAGCAAGCAAAAAATATCTGTGATATGCTGAAAAAGTATTACATTCGCGCCTCTTTTGATGACCGTAGTGAGAAGATTGGCAAAAAAATAAGAGATGCCGAGACTTCTAAGATTCCTTATATGCTTATTTTAGGCGAAAAGGAAATTGCAAACAATACGGTTTCAATTAGAAAACATGGGCAAGGCGATTTAGGTACAATGAATACTGAAGAGTTTGCTCAGAAAATAAAAGCAGAAGTTGATTCTGTAATGATCGTAAACTAAACAATAACTAAAACTACAAGCCATCGCAGCGCCATTTTACAAACCCAGACCAAAACCAGGAGGCGGATTCGGTAATAGGCCTTTTCAGCCCAGAGGTGGAAGGTTTCAAAAGAAAGAAGACCTTCATAAAATAAATGACAGGATAAGACATTCGGAAGTGCGCGTTGTGGGTGATGGGATAGAATCAAGAATTGTTTCAATTACAGAAGCACTTAGAATAGCAGTAGATGCCGGAGTTGACTTGGTTGAAATAGCACCTGAAGCTACTCCCCCTGTTTGCAAAGTAATCGATTACAAAAAGTTCTTATACGAACTAAAAAGAAAAGAAAAGGAGAAAAAAGCAAATACTTCTAAAGTAGTTGTAAAGGAAATTCGCTTTACTCCGCATACTGATGAGCATGATTTTACTTTTAAGAAAAACCATGCTATAAAGTTTTTAGAAGACGGATCAAAAGTAAGAGCATATGTGTTTTTCAAAGGAAGAACTATTATGTTTAAAGATCAAGGGAGAGAATTGCTTATGAGATTTGCAAAAGAAGTTGAAGAAGTAGGAAAAGTAGAACAGATGCCCCTACTTGATGGAAAAAAAATGATCATGCTGTTAGGTCCTGGTAAAAAGAAATAGGAAAATATAATTATACAGACTATGCCAAAAATGAAAACCAATTCCAGTGCTAAAAAACGTTTTAAAGTAACGGGTTCTGGAAAAATAAAAAGGAAACATGCTTATAAAAGCCACATCCTTACAAAAAAATCTAAAAAACGCAAACGTCATCTTTCTCATGCTGCATTGGTACATCCTACCAACATGCCAAGAGTAAAAGCTATGCTTTGTATATAAAATAATAATTAATCAAATTTGGTTTATCAAAAAAAACCTTACGATTAAAGCTTAACAACTAACAATTAACTTAAAAGAAAATGCCACGTTCAGTCAACAGTGTAGCGTCCAGAGCACGCAGAAAAAAAATACTTAAACGCACTCGAGGTTATTGGGGAAAAAGAAAAAACGTTTGGACTATAGCAAAGAACGTTTATGAAAAAGGCCAAACCTATGCTTATAGAGGCAGAAAAGATAAAAAAATTGTTTACAGAGGAATTTGGATTCAACGTATCAATGCAGCGGTACGCCCTCTAGGTTTATCTTATTCAGAATTTATTGCTAAGGCAACAAAAAAGAATATTGGTCTTAACCGTAAAGTTTTGGCTGACTTAGCCTTAAATCATCCGGAAGCATTTAATGCAGTAGTAGCAGCTGTAAAATAGAACGGCTTCTTTTACTCTAGACATAATGCAAAAAGGGATTGAAAATAATTTCAATCCCTTTTTGCATTATGTACATCAGGTCCTATCACCACTATATCATTTTACAACAATCTTCTTTTTAAAAACTTTGTCATTGTTAGTAGCTACTACAGTATATATTCCTGGAGGCAGCTTTCTCTCAAGATCAACAACGATGGTATCATCTGCTACTGAAGTCATAATAATTTTCGAAAACTGTTCTTTACCAAAAATATCAGATACTACAACCAGAATTTCATCATATATGTCATTCTCTAATCGTAGGCTAAACCCATCTACAACAGGATTGGGGTAAAGAATAAAATCTTCATTACTATTTTTTAAAAACACAGTTTCAATATGGCTATAGGAATACTTACCATTAAAATCTACTTGTTTTAATCGGTAATAAGAAGTTCCCATTAGTGGTTGATTATCAATTATAGAATA
>CAZCJN010000233.1:1676-3028 GCA_964498865.1 uncultured Bacteroidia bacterium | reverse complement strand
ATTATTTACGCCTTCATTTTAAGTGCGCGAAATTACCATTTAAAGGTGGAACATGCACTACTTTGCTTTTCTTTTAAGATTTTGATGCTGCTAACAGAGATGAACAAGTTAATATATTTTGAAATGGAAAAAAAAACCTTTATTTTCGATCAAACAACTCTGAATAAAACATTTATGAAAAAATATTTACTCCTCTTTTCCATTTTAGTTGCTCAGGCAGCATTTACTCAGAATTATAACATTAAGCTGGCTGCCAAGCTATCTTACGGAACGGAGTCCCTTTCTAATATTTGTGGATGGGTAGACCCTGACGATGGAAAAGAATACGCCTTAGTAGGTGCTCAAAAAGGGCTGTCTATTGTAGATGTTTCTGTGCCAACTAATCCAATTAAAATAACTCAAATACCCGGACCTTCTTCAAGTTGGCGCGAAATAAAGACCAATGGTAATTATGCTTACGTGACTACTGAAAGTGGAACGGTTGGTTTACAAATTGTAGATCTAAGCAACTTGCCTTTAACCAATCTAACAGTTGCAACATGGAAGCCTACTATAAATTCTGAAACACTACAAACCATACACGCATTGCATATTGATAATGGAAAAGTTTATTTATATGGAAGCAACATAGGTAATAAGGGGGCTATTATCGCTGATATTAAAACTGATCCTATGGCGCCTAAATATTTGGGTTATTATGATACTAAATATGTACATGATGGATATGTTCGTAATGATACCATGTATGCTTGCCATATTATGGACGGCTATTGTGCAATCGTAGATGCTAAAAATCCGGCCACACCCAAAGTACTTACCACCTTTTCTACTCCAAATAATTTCACCCATAACTCTTGGTTGACCAAAAGCGGGAAGACTTGTTTGACAACCGATGAGAAATCTAATTCTTTCCTTACTTCTTATGATATATCTGATTTGAATAATGTAACAGAGGTAGATAGGATGCAAACCAATCCGGGAAGTAAATCAGTAGTTCATAACACACATATACTTCAAAAAGGAGAGGTAGATTATGCGGTTACATCTTGGTATACAGAAGGCATTAATATAGTGGATGCAGGGCGCCCAGGTAATTTAGTAGAGGTAGGTCGTTATGATACTTACAATGGTTCTTCATCTGCTATGAATGGATGTTGGGGGGTATATCCCTTTTTGCCTTCTGGTACTATTGTAGCATCTGATATATCCGGAGGTTTGTTTGTGCTTACTCCAACTTATGTACGTGCCTGTTATGTTGAAGGTATTGTGAAAGACTGTAAAACAAATGCTGCATTAACAGGTGTTACTGTTACTCTAAAAATAACTAGCCCTACAAGTGATTCCTATCAAGA
>CAZCJN010000233.1:0-1576 GCA_964498865.1 uncultured Bacteroidia bacterium | reverse complement strand
GATTGAAGGATATGATTTAGGGATAACAAAACCTGTTTTGCAAATCTTTGATTTACTTGGCAAGCAAGTTTACATTCATCAAATTAATTCTAAACGCGATATATTGAATTTGCCACTTGTTAATGGGCTGTTCTTATATAAAGTAACAGATATCGAAGGCGGTGTTATTTCTCAAGGAAAATTATGTATTAAGTAATAAATAATTGTAGTTTAATTTAAGTCCTACTGTTACTAACAGTAGGACTTTTTATTTAAATAGATTCTTATGTTTGCCGAATATTTGGTTCCGTCGGGTGACGGATTAAAAGGAAATCCTGTGAAAACCAGGAGCTATTCCCGTAGCTGTAAACCTTAAATGATATTCTGCAATAAAAGTCACTGTCTCCACTAAAGGATGGGAAGGCGAGCGGGAGAAAAGGTGAGCCAGAAGACCTGCCAGTGTAATAAGTGCCGACCTCCATATCGGTGCTTCATTCGGACTTCGGGTAAAAGTTATGAGTGAGAAAAAGAAATTCTGTTCGCTTTTCTTTTTTTTCTCATACCTTTTTTCGTATCCGTAAAATTTAATTATTCATCATGAAATTGTTTTGTTATGGAGCGGAACAAACAAAAATGTACAAAACCCTTATGCAAAACCTCAGTGCATCAGCAAACAAACCCAGGAAAACAATTTTATCTTTGCAGGCGTTCAAACAAGAAAAAAATATGTTTAACAAAATTATTTCATTTGTATTTCTTAGTTCGTTTTTAACCAGCAACTCTTTTTCACAAGAAATAGAACAAGATACCATACCTGTAAAGGAACTCTCAGAAGTTGTGGTATCTGTATCCCGAACCGATAAAAAAATAAATGAAGTAGGGAGAAGTATCGCCTATTTTTCAAATAAAGACATAAAGAATTCCGGAGTTAATTCTGTTGCAGAATTGTTGTCATTGGCAGAAGGAGTGTACATAACAGGCACCACTCAGGATTTTGGGGCTAATCAAAGCTTATTCATTCGAGGGGCAAATAGTAATCAGTCGTTGGTTATGGTTGATGGTATTCCTTTACTTGATCCCTCTACACCCGGAAATGCGCTTGATCTTTCCGAATTATCATTAACAGATATTGACCATGTTGAGATCGTTAAAGGATCACATAGCACGTTGTATGGATCATCTGCAATAGGAGGTGTTATAAATATTATCACCAATAAAAAAATGAAAAATGGGCTTAATATGAATGTTCGAGGTACAGCAGGAGTATTTGGTAAAGAAACATCTTTATTTTCTCAAAATATAGATGTAAACTATACTTGTAAAGGAGGTTTTTACTCTGCTGTTAATTTTAATAATGTAAACGTGAATGGTATTGATGCTACGGTTGATACAGCAGCGGTTGATCTCATGCCAAGAGATAAGGATGGAATGAATAGATTTGATTACGGTGGGAAATTGGGTTATAAATCAAAAATATTTGATATATATGTTTCGGGTCGTAAGACAGAAAAAACATCAGATATTGATAGTCGTGAATATACGGACGATGATAATTACACTTTGAATTTCTCGCGCAGTTTATTATCCTATGGTGTGA
>CAZCJN010000232.1:0-3029 GCA_964498865.1 uncultured Bacteroidia bacterium | reverse complement strand
GATTCCAATTCAAGATGAACAGGCATATCTTTGTGTGTTTTATTAATCAGTTTTATATTATATAGGTTGCTTATCGAATCATTCTCTTGTTTTTGAAACAACATTCCTGGGGTTCTTAGAATAGTTGCATCTACATCTTTACGGGTAACAAGCAGCACTACTAAAAATCCTATTAAGCCTACAAGCACTGCAGAATATGCAATGGTTCTTGGTGTAATACGAAGTTTTTGTCTTTTGGCAATTCCATTTTCGGAATCATAGCGTATCAAACCTTTTGGCAAACCGACTTTTTCCATCATAAAATCACAAGCATCAATACAGGCTGTACAACTCACACATTCCAATTGAGTGCCATTGCGAATATCTATACCTGTAGGGCACACTTTTACACATTGCATACAATCAATGCAATCCCCATATTCTTTCCTTTCTGTTTTTTTAAATTTTCCTCGGGGCTCTCCGCGTATATAATCATATGCAACTAAAATGGAATTTTTGTCTGTCATCACTCCTTGCAATCTTCCATAAGGACATACAATCAAACAAACCTGTTCCCTAAACCAAGCATATACCGCATAAAATATACCGGTAAAAATCAATAAGGAAGTAAACCCACCTATATGTTGTGACAATGGTTCTCTTACAATTTTAAATAACTCATCAACTCCAATGATATAAGCCAGAAAAGTATTAGCAATAATAAAGGCTACCAAAAAAAATATTAAATGCTTAGACCCCCGTTTAATTATTTTTTCTGCATTATATGGCGCTTTTGTTAAGGCCTTTTGATGTGCAGCATTGCCTTCGATCCAATATTCAATCTTACGAAATACCATTTCCATAAAAATAGTTTGAGGGCATGCCCACCCGCAAAATACTCTACCAAATATTACAGTGAATAGTACTATAAAAAGGATGAAAGCCAACATACCAATACCAAAAATGAAGAAGTCCTGTGGCCAAAAGGTAACACCAAAAAAAATGAACCTCCTCTCCAATACGTTGAATAAAAAAAAGGGAGCATCGTCTATTTTAATGAAGGGGAATGAGAAAAATAAGATGAGATAAAAAATACTAACTATAGTTCGCGCATTATATAGTCTGCCATTAGGTTCCTGTGCATATATCCAATTACGTTTACCTTCTTTGTTAATCGTTGCTATGCTGTCTCTGAATGTTTCACCTTGTTCTTGCATATATACTATTCTTATTGACCTTCTGAAATATGTTCCGGTACTTTCTCAGCAACTTTAATTGAATCGTTTACGATTTCATCCTCATATAGATCTCCTTGTTTTTCTTTTGCATTGGGTGGATTGCTTCCGTACATTAGTTTAATGTAGCTGGATACTTCATGAATTTGTTTTGCCCCTAAATCATCTTTCCAGGGCTTCATTCCTTTTTCTGCCCAACCATATTTAATAGTTTTGAAAATATCTTTAATGCCCCCTTTATGAATCCAGTAGGCATCTGTAAGATTTGGACCGACTCCACCCTCACCAAGCTTACCATGACATGGTGCACAGTTCTCTATATAAATTGACTTACCGGAGTTCAGTGAAGCAGCATCTGTAAGTAAGGTTGCATTATTTTCATCTACAAGATTGGCTGCTTTCTTCCTATACGCTTCTATATCATATGCAGCCTTAGTAAGTTGAGCTTTATATTCTTCTTGTTGTAATTTACCTGTATCAATAACATGGTAGTGAATTAAGTAAGCTACTGAGAATAATATCGTAAAATAAAAACCATATTTCCACCAAGGTGGGAGGTTATTATCTAACTCGCGAATTCCATCATAATTATGATCAAGTAAAATATCAGCTTCTTTTTCAACCGCAACAGAAGCATTTATTTTCTCAATAAATGACGGCTCAAGAACTGATCTTCTGGCTTTTTCTTCTGCCTCCAGACGCTTACGTTCTTTTACACCTAACAAGTTCATAGACATGTTATAGAGGATCCAAATAACAAAGCTTTCAAAGAGGATGATAGTAATCATAAAGTAGAAAGTAAAATCATCCAACTTGTAAGATGCTGTTTCGGGAGCAGCTGAGGTTTGAGAAAACAAATTGTTAGAAAAAACAGTTATTGCAAGAAGAGTTAAGAGAGTTGTACCTGTTGAAGAAGGGTTTTTAACAAGAGCTTCTTTTTCTCCTTTATAATGTGCTGCTGCTTTTAATACATCAGCAAGAATAATAATTACAATTAATAATAATAGAGCAATAGCTAATAAAGCGAGAAACAACGAATTAGAAAATAATGAAAGTGTTTCCTCACGAACTATTTTATCTTGCCCGATGGCCGGCAAATACATGAGTGATAATAAAGTAGAAAACACCGTAACTTTTGATATGTATTTTCTTTTTCTTTTATTATTTATAATGCTATTCTCCATACAGGTAATGATTGTGTGATTAATGAATCTCTTTGTCTAATGGTATATTTTTTAGTTCCATGATGTGGCTTTTATCTGCTTTTAATACATACAACAACAAAATGGAAAAGAAAATAAAAAAGATGAAGAGAGAAATCATAGGATAGATTTCAACTCCCGAAATTGATTTTAAATAGTTTATGAATTTCATATTTTGGTTTCTAAGATTATTTTTTTGCCTCCCCTTTAATATCTGTACCTAAACGCTGCAAGTATGCAATGAGTGCGATTATTTCTTTATTCGATAATGTTTCTATACCGTCTTTTTTAAGTGATGCAGCTACATCATCTGATTGGCGTGCTAAATCATTATTCGCCACTTTATCGTAGTTTGAAGGATAAGGCACTCCCAATTTGATCATGGCTCTTATTTTTGCTGCCGTAGTAGTTGTATCTAGGTCATCATCAAGCAGCCATGGATAAGACGGCATAATAGAACCGGGCGACATAGTGGTTGGGTCTAGCATGTGGTTATAGTGCCATGAATCAGGATATTTTCCACCAACGCGATGTAAATCAGGCCCTGTACGTTTTGAACCCCATTGAAACGGATGATCATATACAAACTCTCCTGCTTTTGAATATTCTCCAT
>CAZCJN010000231.1:0-3050 GCA_964498865.1 uncultured Bacteroidia bacterium | reverse complement strand
ATGAATTACAAGACTATAGAGAAGAAGGGAATTATAAAAATGATCAGAAAGATGGAATTTGGCAATCGTATTATGTAGATAATGGCAAATTACAATATGTTGGAAAATTTGTTGAGGGGCTGCCTGATGGAAAACACACGCGTTACTACCATGATGGAAAAAGACAAGAAGAAGGAAAATATGTTATGGGTAATAAAGACGGCAATTGGGAATATTATAACCCGGACGGAACTATTTTACTGACAGTGACATTTAAAAAAGACAGAGAAGTTAGATTTGATGGAGCAGCTGTAAAACCACTGCTTCCGGGAGAAAGCTTAAAATAATTGCTATGGAAATTAAATCGGAAAAAAATTCATCCTTCGAGAACGAAGATCGTTACAGGCTGCTGTTTGAAAATAATTTAGCAGGCGTTTTTCGTTCAGAGATTACAGGAAAGGTAGTTGAGGCAAACCAAACCATGGCAGAAATTTTTGGATATGAATCCCCCGAAGACCTAAAAAAGACAACTGCCCATGATTTTTATTTTTCAAGAAAAGACAGAGAAAAATACATAGAAAAGCTCAGGTTAAATGGAGTTTTAAAAAACCATCATGTAAAAGTGAGGAGAAAAGACGGAAGCGAAGCCTGGGTGATTGAAAACGTACAGATTGTTAAACTAGGAGGGAAAGAATACATAGAAGGAACCCTTATTGATTTTACGGAAACAAAAAATATACAGCATGTTCTGCAGGAAAGCGAGCAAAACTATAAGAGCCTTATAGAGCATACCTCAGCAGGAATAATGATCCATGATGAAAAAGGGGATGCTATTTATGCTAACCCTGCAGCATTAAAACTTATAGGTGTTTCATCGCTTAATGATTTAGCTGACAAAAATATATTCAGTTATGTACTTCCTCAATATCATGACAAGATAAGAACGAGGAAAGATGAAATAAAAAAAGGAATTGATGCAACCTTTGTGCCTATGCAGGCTCGAATGCCCGATGGTAGAGTAATAGATTTAGAAACAAAGACCAATCATATTACTTATAAGGGCAAGCCGGCTATTGAAGTAGTAATTCATGACACCGCTATACAGCGGCAAATGGAGAGAGACAAAATTCGATTACAGATAGAAGAAGAGACTACAAGAGAACTTAAAAGGGAAATTGCATCCCATATCAGGACACGTCAGCGTTTGAACGCCAATCAAAAGTATGTACGCCTTCTGATCGACAGTTCTCTCGACATGATTTTTGCCTGTGATCAGGATAAAAAAATAACTGAGTTTAATACTTCTGCACAGCATGTATTTGGATATGGCCTTAAGGAAGTTTTAGGTAAACACATATCAATGCTTTGTGCGAATGCAGCCGAATGTGAAAATACATTTAATATTGTTTTACAGCAAGGAACTTATATGTGCGAAACAGAGCACATTAAGAAAGATGGCAGCAAGTTCATAGCCCTTGTCAGCTCCTCCATTTTAAAAAACGAGAGAGGTGAAATACTTGGGTTAATGAGCATTTCAAGAGACATCACTCGAATTAAAGAAGCTGAAGAGCAATTAAAAAAGTCGGTTCATGAAAAAGAAATTTTACTTAAAGAGATACACCATCGTGTAAAAAATAATATGCAGGTGATATCCAGCATATTAAAATTACAATCAGCTTATGTAGAAGACAAAAAAACGGTGGAACTACTCAATGAATGTCGTAACCGAATTTCATCTATGGCATTTATTCACGCCTCTCTTTACATGAAGAAAGATTTTGCGAATGTTCATTTTGCAGATTATGTTGGCAACATTGCTACCAACCTGCAACAGTCCTATTCATCCAACGATAAAAAAATTGAGCTTAAATTAGACATCCCCGATTTTTATATGCATATTGATGATGCTATACCATGTGGCCTCATTATCAATGAATTATTGTCAAATTCTTTCAAATATGCCTTTTCAGATAAAAAAACAGGAACCATAGGTTTGTCTGTAAAAAATAGGCAAGAAAACGTTATACTTGCAATATGGGATGATGGGAAAGGGATCTCTAAAAATATTGACTATAAAAACACACAATCACTCGGGCTTCAACTCGTAAATTCCCTTGTTGAGCAGCTGTCCGGAAAAATGGAACTGCAAAGCAAGCCAAATGAAGGAACTAAGTTTGTAATTGAGTTCAATAAATCTAAATAATATACCATGGCGAAAGTGAGCATATTGGTGGTTGAAGATGAGAGCATTGTTGCCAGAGATATTCAGCAGTCTTTAAAGAAATTAGGCTATGAAGTGTTGGATATATGTGGAACTGGAGAGGACGCCATGGCTAAGGCCGAACAATTAAAGCCCGATCTTATTCTTATGGATATTATGCTTAAAGGCGCAATTGGTGGTATAGAAGCTGCAGATTATATACGTAGTAAATTTAATATCCCCATTATCTTTCTTACTGCTTATGCCGATAGCAGCACGGTTGCAAAAGCTAAGGTAACAGAACCGCATGGGTACATTATAAAACCGTTTAAAGAAATAGATCTGCAGACCAATATTGAGATTGCCCTTTACAAACACGAAAAATCCAACCAAGCAAAAAAAGAGCGCGACTTTTTATACTCATTGGTAGAGGCCAAAAGTGCTAAAGAGCAAATATTTGTAAAAGCGAATATGAAGCTTGTTAAAATTAACATTAAAGACATTTTTTATATAGAAGCATTGAAAGATTATGTAACGATTGTAACAAAAAATAATCGATACGTAATTCATTCGACCATGAAAGACATAGAGAAGAAAATATCCTCTTTAGATTTTGTTCGTACACATCGCTCCTATATAGTTCGCATTGATAAAATTGCAGCTATTGACCACCATGTTATTGTTTTGGAAGAAATTCAAAAACAAATTCCGGTGAGCGCTTCGTGCCGGGAAGAATTGGAAAGACGCCTTAATATGCTTTGATCCCCGGTTTACCCTTTTTTATCTCAACCTGTTTTCATGCTAGTTTAACCGCCAGCTAGCAGGAGAAATTATTTATCTTGCGCCTTGATGAGCAAGAAAAAGAACATAT
>CAZCJN010000230.1:0-3128 GCA_964498865.1 uncultured Bacteroidia bacterium | reverse complement strand
CCCAAAAGGCCATCCACAGTTAGCCAATGTAGCAATCAATCAAGCAAATACATTAGCAAAGAATTTAAAGAAAATAATTAAGGGAGATTCCACCATTGAATTTGAATACAAAGACCTTGGCTCTATGGCAACCATTGGAAAAAATAAAGCAGTAGTAGATTTCGCTTTTATTAAGTTCAACGGTTATTTCGCATGGCTCATTTGGATGTTTCTGCATTTAATGCTTATCCTCAGCGTTAGAAACAAACTCATCATTTTTATTAACTGGGCATGGGCATATATTACAAAAAACACCTCTCTTCGATTAATATTAACCCCGAATAAAAAAAAATAACACTTGGATATTTAATATTTGAATAGCATTATATATATAATACTATTCTCCCAAGATGTAATGTTTTATCCCACAATTGCTCCCATATTTGAATAGTCTAACTGAATTTCTATAATTTGACTATCAAATGAAAACTCCTGTCTTAAATTTAGTGCTTCTTGATGATAACACATTAATAGCAACTCCAATAAAGAATTATTTAAACAAAAAGTTTGGTGCAAAAATTAATGTTTCTACTTTTTTCAATGTAGATAGATGTCTGAAAGCAATTGACAAAAATTCACATGTGATCATCCTAGATTATCTAAAAGATAATAAAAGTGATGATCAACAAAGTGGTACGAAAAATTTAGATAAAATAAAAAAATCGAAACCAAACATCGAAATAACATTGATTACGTCTAATAAAGACATAACCAGGGTCCATTTGATGAAAAGGCCGAGGTAGTGTATCTAAAAGATTACATTGCACTAGCTAATATGAAAGAAGTATTTCAGGAAATTGCTTCTTACATAATTATAAAAAATAAAAACGGAAGCCCTTCCATAGAAGTATTTGACAAAAAAGACAAAACAGTATTCTCTCAACCATTGGTATTATTAGACAACATTCCTTTTCAAGATTATTCGAAATTATTGAATACATCCCCATCAAAAGTAGTTGCTATAAAAGTTATTGCAGAACCTTATGTATGCGGAAACGAAATCATTTATGGCATAGTCAGCATTCAATCTACTACAGGCGATCTGGCAGGCTTGGGTTTACCTAAAAATGTTGCTGCCGTTGACTACATCACCTTGAACCCATCAGCTACTATATCATATGATGATTACATACAGGGTGTAAATGCTGATAAACGAACTCCTGATTTCAGAAACACATTATACTGGAATCCAACTATTGTTTTAACGAATGAAGAACAATCATTGCAATTCTACACATCCGATTGCACCTCCGAGTATGATATTATTGTAAGGGGGATA
Organism: uncultured Bacteroidia bacterium; assembly: GCA_964498865.1. Lineage (GTDB taxonomy): Bacteria > Bacteroidota > Bacteroidia > Palsa-948 > Palsa-948 > Palsa-948. Next base: position 1,810 of record CAZCJN010000230.1, on the reverse strand, counting down.
AATGCAAATGGAGAGCCTATCTTTTCTTCAAAAACAATAACAGTGGTTAAATAAATACCTGGGAAGAAAAAGCCATTGCATTTAAAAAAGCTTTCGCATCAATTCCGGTATTGATTTTATTTTTATCTAAATACCCAAGTAGATTTTCTGTAGGCATATTACCGGTAAGTTTATCTGCTGCCATCGGGCAACCACCAAATCCTTTTATAGCAGAATCGAAACGCCTGCAACCTGCGTGATACGCTGCATTGATCTTTTCTTCCCATTTATCAGGAGTGGTGTGCAGGTGAGCACCTATTTTCAATTTAGGGAATGCAGGTAACAGATGAGAAAACAAATACGTTATGTTTTCAGGATTGGAAACACCTATCGTATCGGCCATGGCAAAAATAGTAATGCCTAATTGCGATAACTTCTTCGTCCATTCAATAGAAACATCCGCATTCCATGGATCACCATAAGGATTACCGAATGCCATAGATATATAGATAACCAATTCTTTTTTCTTTTTAACACAAATGGATTGTATCTCCTCTACTCTTTTCAAAGATTCAGCAATGGAGGAGTTCGTATTTCGTTGCTGAAATGTTTCAGAAATAGAGAATGGGAAACCCAAATAAGTTATTTCATCGAATAGCGAAGCCTCCTCTGCACCTCTAACATTTGCAATGATGGCGAGCAGTTTTGATTTTGTTTGAGCAATATCCAAGCCTTTTAATACTTCTGCTGTATCTCTCATTTGCGGAATTGCTTTGGGCGATACAAAACTTCCGAAATCAACCGTATCAAACCCGCATTTAAGAATGGAGTTTATATAATTCACCTTCTTTTCAGTAGAAATAAAATCATGAATGCCTTGCATGGCATCTCGCGGACACTCGGTTATTAAAACATGATCAGAATGAACAGCCATACTATTTATTTTATTTAATCTTTTTCAAAATCCTTTTTACCAGCCCCGGCCCTTCGTAGATAAAACCTGTATACAATTGTACTAAAGTTGCTCCTGCATTCAACTTTTCTATTGCATCTTCAGGTGAATGGATTCCTCCTGCAGCAATGATCGGAAAACTTTTTCCGGATTTCTCAGAAAGATATTTAACCACCTCCGTAGATCGTTTAGCCAATGGTTTCCCACTCAACCCTCCCGCTCCTATTGTGTTTAACACATCTGCTTTCGTATTTAAACCTTCCCTTGAAATAGTTGTATTTGTAGCAACTACTCCGTTGATCTTTGTTTCACGAACAATCTCTATAATATCGTTTAGTTGTTCATCGGTCAGGTCGGGTGCAATTTTCAGTAATACTGGTTTATTTTTTTTAGAAAGATTTATCTCCATCAATCTGCTCAGAATTTTTTTAAGTGGCTCTTTCTCTTGCAGCATGCGTAAGTTTGGTGTATTGGGAGAGCTTACGTTTACTACAAAATAATCTACATATTCATAAAGTTGATTAAAACAATATTCATAATCAGACAGAGCATTTTCATTCGGAGTTACTTTATTCTTGCCTATATTTCCTCCAACAATTACTTTAAAGTTCTTTCTGTTTTTTAATCGTTGCACCATGGCATCTGCCCCTTCATTATTAAAGCCCATTCTGTTAATAAGCGCCTGATCTGCCGGCAAGCGAAATAATCTGGGCGCATCGTTTCCGGGTTGAGGTTTAGGAGTGACTGTTCCTACTTCTATAAAACCAAATCCGCAGTTAGTAATTTCATCAAAGAAAGAGGCATCTTTATCAAAACCTGCAGCCAGCCCTACAGGGTTAGGAAACTTAAGTCCAAATACAATGCGTTCGTGGTTTTTAT
>CAZCJN010000229.1:0-3158 GCA_964498865.1 uncultured Bacteroidia bacterium | reverse complement strand
GAATCAGAAAGAATAAAAGACGATATATTCAAATTTGAACATGATATGTGGCATTTCTAAATTTGAAAGCCACTTCACTTAATAAAAAGGGAAACTTATATAAATAAGTTTCCCTTTTCTTTTTCACGTTTAAAAAATAATTTACTTTTGCAATCAAGTAATAAATTATAACTATTGAAAAAACAATTACGTGACATTAGTTCTCTTTTTTCAACCAATCCTACCTCATCTTCATCCTCTTAATTGAATTAATAGAAAAATATTTTTCTATAAGTTTTTTACCGACCTTCTTCTTGAATGATTTTAAAATTATTGCCCTATATGTTTATTCAATACTGTAGTAATGGAAAATACTGATTTTGTTGTACAAACGGCCACCGAACAACATATTCACTATGCAGAACAGATTTGTAACGAAATGGAAGCATCTGCAAAGACGCGCGGAACCGGTATAGCTAAAAGATCTCCCGAATATGTAAAACAGAAAATGCTTGAAGGAAAAGCTGTCATTGCATTGAAAAAAGACGGCTCTTGGGCCGGGTTTTGTTATATAGAAACTTGGTCTCACGGTAAGTATGTGGCAAATTCCGGATTAATCGTTAATCCTGAATTTCGTAAAAGTGGGCTAGCTAGAAAAATAAAACAAAAAATATTTGAATTGTCTAGAGAGAAATATCCTGATGCTAAAATATTTGGATTAACCACAGGGCTTGCAGTGATGAAGATTAATTCTGAGTTAGGCTACGAACCGGTTACCTATTCTGAGCTTACTAATGATGATGAATTCTGGAAAGGGTGTAGAAGTTGCGTGAATTTTGAGATACTGACAAGTAAAGAAAGAAAAAATTGCTTGTGTACGGCTATGTTATATGATCCGGATGAAAAAAAGACTACCTCTCAAGAGAGTAAAGCAAGTGACTTTTTAAGGCGTTCAAAATTATATGAGCGGTGGATGCGGATTAAAAATGTTATTTTATTAAAAACACAAGACAAATTTTTAAAATAAAAGAAATGAAGAAGATAGTTCTTGCTTTTAGCGGCGGATTAGATACCTCCTATTGTGCCATACATCTTTCGAAAGAAAAAGGTATGGAGGTATATTCTGTAACTGTAAATACAGGGGGTTTTAGTGATAAAGAAATTAAAGAAATTGAACAAAGAGCCTATTCACTTGGTGTTAAAAAGCATACGACCATTGATGAAACAGAAAACTATTATAAAAGCTGCATCAAATATTTGATTTATGGGAATGTTCTTAAGAATGGAACATATCCACTTTCTGTGAGCGCAGAGCGCATTTCTCAAGCAATGGCTATTGCAAAATATGTTAAAGAAATAAAAGCTGATTGTGTGGCCCATGGTAGCACAGGTGCCGGTAACGATCAGGTGCGATTTGATATGATCTTTAATATTATGATTCCCCATGTGAAAATAATTACCCCTATACGCGACAATAAGTTATCACGTGAGGAAGAAATAGAGTTTTTGAAAAAGCATAATGTTCAAATGAATTTTGAAAAAGCAAAGTATTCAATTAATAAAGGAATCTGGGGTACTTCTGTTGGTGGTAAAGAAACACTTACTTCAAATGAACCTTTACCGGAAGAAGCCTTTCCAACTCAGCTTTCAAAAACGCAACCTGAAAAAGTGACTTTGCATTTTATAAAGGGAGAATTGCAAGGAGTAGATGATAAAACCTATGCTAAACCAACGGAAGCTATCAAAGCATTAGAAAAGATTGCAGCTCCATTTGCTATTGGGCGCGACATGCATGTAGGAGATACCATTATTGGCATTAAAGGCCGTGTGGGCTTTGAAGCAGCTGCCCCTGTTATTATTATTAAAGCACATCATGCTTTAGAGAAACACGTACTTACCAAATGGCAACTATCGTGGAAAGAACAACTTTCTACATGGTATGGTAACTGGTTACATGAAGGGCAATTCCTCGATCCGGTTATGAGAAACATTGAAAAGTTTATGGAGGATACGCAGCAAACAGTTAATGGTAAAGTTTCTGTATTACTTGCACCTTACCGTTTTCAGGTTTTGGGTATTGAATCGCCTAATGATCTTATGTCATCAAAATTTGGAAAATATGGAGAGATGAACAATGCTTGGACCGGAGAAGATGTAAAAGGATTTTCTAAAATTTTTGGCAATCAAGTGATGATTTATCACAAAGTAAATGAGTAATACAGTAAAGAAAATAAAAGTAGGTATTGCCGGAGGGGCAGGTTATACAGGAGGAGAACTTATACGCATTCTTCTAAATCATCCCTTCGTTGAAATTGAGTTTATATTAAGTAAAAGCAATGCTGGTAATTATATACATAGCGTACATGCAGATCTACTTGGAGAAACAGATTTAAAATTTTCCTCTCAGTTAAATGATACTATTGATGTGCTCTTTCTCTGCATGGGGCATGGAGATTCCAAAAAGTTTTTAGAATTGAATCCTATTCAGCCGTCAACGAGAGTTATCGACCTGAGCCAGGATTTTCGTTTATTCGGTAATTCATCTTTTCAAACTCGCCAATTTATTTACGGATTGCCTGAATTAAACAAACAAAAAATTCAGAACGCTAAGGATATTGCTAACCCCGGTTGTTTTGCTACTGCAATAGAGCTAAGTCTATTACCCCTGGCGAAGCAACAGCTGATAAAGGAAGATATTCATGTAAGTGGTATTACAGGTTCCACGGGAGCGGGGCAAAGTTTTTCTGAAACAAGTCATTTTAGCTGGAGAAATAATAATATATCGGCCTATAAAATATTAGAGCATCAGCATCTAAGTGAAATCACAGAAAGTTTAAAAGGCCTTCAAAGCAATCTGAAAAATAAAGTAAATTTTATTCCTTATAGAGGGAATTTTTCCAGAGGTATTTTAGTTACCTCTTATCTCAAGACAAACCTGCAGGTGGGCGAAGCAAAGAAGCTCTATGACGAATATTATCGCGATCATCCGTTTACAGTTGTTACACCAACCAACGTGCATTTAAAGCAGGTGGTGAATACGAATAAATGTTTATTGTATCTGGAAAAACATGAGGACACGTTGGTGATTATAAGTGCTATAGATAATTTATTAAAAGGAGCATCCGGGCAAGCAGTGCATAATATGAATCTAATGTTTGGTTTGGAAGAAACAATGGGTT
>CAZCJN010000228.1:0-3213 GCA_964498865.1 uncultured Bacteroidia bacterium | reverse complement strand
CCCAAGTAAAAGAAAGCTGTTTTATCACTGACACGTCCTGCTTGCTGCATATTATGTGTAACAATAATAATGGTGTAGTTTTTCTTAAGTTGATAGATCAGTTCTTCAATTTTTGTGGTAGAGATTGGATCTAATGCTGAAGCAGGTTCATCCATCAAAATAATAGAAGGTTCTATGGCAAGCGCACGTGCAATGCATAAACGTTGTTGTTGACCGCCAGAAAGTTCAAAAGCAGATTTTTTCAGTTTGTCTTTCACCTCTTCCCATAAGGCTGCTTGCTTTAAAGAATGTTCTACCTTTTCATTGATGTACGATTTATTAGAAATACCATTGACGCGTAAACCGTAAGCAATATTTTCAAAAATACTTTTAGGAAAAGGGTTAGGCTTTTGAAATACCATACCCACTTTTTTTCTTAACTCGTCTATATCGGTTCGTTTCTCATAAATTTCTTGTCCGTCTACAAACACATCACCTGTAATTCGCACTCCATCAATCAAATCATTCATACGATTAAATAATCGTAAATAAGTGGATTTACCACAACCTGATGGACCAATGAAAGCAGTAACGGTATTAGATTCAATGGACATGGTTACACTTTTCAACGCATGAAATGTTCCATAATATAAATTCACCCTATGTGTTTCTATCTTAGCCATAATATTTTAATTCATTTTTACTTTCTTTCCAAAATACTTTCGTAGACCGTTTGCTAATAAATTAACCAATAAAATAATAATAATTAATACCAAAGCTGTTCCGTATGCCATGGGTCTAGATTCTTGAATATTTGTACCACTTGTAGTGATCACATATAAATGATACGGAAGCGCCATTACCTGATCATACATACTACTGGGTAACTTGGGAAGAAAATAGGCGGCAACTGTAAAAAGTATAGGTGCTGTTTCACCTGATACTCTTCCCACAGAAAGAATTAATCCTGTTAAAATATTGGGAACAGAAATGGGAAGTACAACTCTCCACACAGTTTGTAGTTTTGATGCGCCCAGTGCATAACTTCCATGCCTGAAACTATCAGGTACAGATTTCAAAGATTCTTCAGTAGTTCGGATAACAACAGGTAGTACTAGCAGTCCTAATGTGAATGAACCTGCAATAATAGAATCGCCAAAACCTAGTGTATTCACAAACAAACTCATACCAAATAATCCGAATACTATGGAAGGTATACCCGCTAGATTATTCGTCATCAGTTTCATAAATCTTTTCACAATGCCATCTTTTGTATATTCATTAATATAAATACCTGATAAAACACCAACAGGAAATGCGATCATTATACTTCCGGCAACCAGTAAAAGGGTACCAACAATAGCTGGGAAAATGCCGCCTTTTGTCATGCCATCCTTTGGCATTTCAAAAATAAACTCCCAACTAATAACGGAAACTCCTCTTATCATAATAAACAAAAGAATGAAGAATAACATTGATACAATAAGGAAGCTAATAACCCTAAAAACATTAAAGGCAATAGCTTGCTTTATTTTTTTATTGTTATTTATAGATGCAGATGATTTCATTTAGTTGCTTTTTCAAATTTTCTTTTAGCTGAGATGTATTCTACTGCAAGATTTATTATTAGTGTAATAAAAAATAATACTCCACCTAACATAAATAAGGACTGATAATGTAACCCACCTTGAGGAGCTTCGCCTAATTCAGCAGCTATAGTTGCTGGAATTGTTCGTACAGGCTCAAGCAAACTATGTGGCATTACAGCAGCATTCCCTGTCACCATTAGCACTGCCATGGTTTCCCCAATGGCTCTTCCTATCCCTAAAATAGTTCCGGTAGTAATTCCGGAAATAGAATATGGAACAGTTACTTTAAGAATAGTTTGCCATTTTGTTGCTCCTAATGCCAAACTTGCCTCTTTCATAGAGCGAGGTGTGGTTCGAATGGCATCCTCTGAAACGGTTATAATTGTTGGGAGTGCCATAATGCCAAGAACTATACTACCTGCAAGAGCTGTTTCTCCTACAGCTAAATTAAAGAGATGTTGTACTTGTGGTACAATGATAATAAGTCCAAAGAAACCATATACAACAGAAGGAATCCCCGCCAACAATTCTATCATTGGCTTCAATATATTTCGCATACGTTCACTCGCAATTTCTGCCATATATATAGCAGCAGCTAATCCAAGCGGAAGAGCAAAAATAATTGCGAATAAACTCACCAAAATAGTACCTAATATTATCGGGAGTGTTCCAAACACAGCAGCCGGATGTGCTGTAGGAAACCATTCTTCGCCCAAAAAAAAATCTGAACCACTTATTTTATCTAACACTAAGCGCTTTCCTATAACTTCTTGAGTTGCGTATTTCTCCAAGACAAAAGCTACAACTCCCGGTAAACTGTCAACCAATTTATTTATGCATGCCGGTACATATTGAAAAGTATCGCCTAACTGCTCTTCGGTAAAATAATTTCCTATGTCATCTATCCTAAAAAGAATAATGCTATCGTTATTACCCCCTACCTCTTTCCAATTGGTAATTTCCTGATCAAATACTCCTTTTACTTGTTCAGCTGATAAGGTATTAACCGGATTGGTTTGATTCACAACCAATATTGTACCTTCTTCTGCAGGAGATTGACCAAACAAACCAAAACCTTCTCTAAAAAGAAAAACAATAATTAATATTACTGTAATACTGGTAATAGAACTACTCAATAACAATATTCCTTCAATTATCTTCTCAATAAATTTTCTGAATTTCTTTTTTAACACTTACTACAGTTTTAAATATTAGGAACAGGTAAGAGAAAAGTCGTTCCTAAAAAAAGGAATGACTTTTCTTTTTTAATTAAAGACGTATTTTTATTTAATAGGTACATACCCTACTTCTGTTACGGTTTTTTGTCCTTCAGCACTTAATACATAATCAATAAACGGTTTTACTTTAGCTTCGTCTTTTGATAAGTAGTAATAATATAAAGGGCGAGTAACAGGGTATTTTTTAGATTTTGCATTTTCCACCGTTCCTTCTACATAAGTTTTCCCTTTATCATAGGATACTTTTAAATCCTTAACGGCTTTATCCATATATGCCAAACCAATATAACCTATCGCACCTTTGGTTTGACCAACAGACTGTACAATCGCACCTGTGGCAGGCATTAAAAGAACAGTGCTTGCATAGTTTTTATTATCCATCACATGTTCTTTAAAAAATTCAAAAG
>CAZCJN010000227.1:0-3233 GCA_964498865.1 uncultured Bacteroidia bacterium | reverse complement strand
CGTAGTTGTATTTATCAGATTGTTCTGTAATAATGAATCAGCTATGTAATTAAAGAGGCCAATGGTTGAAGTACCGTCGAATTGTAGTAGAAAATTATCCTGTATAAGTTGATAGACGCCATTAATGTAAGATACAGCAAAACTATTTTGACCGGAATCCAGCGCGTTGTTTCCAAAGGACACATAATCTTTATCTGTTCCGGTCATGGTAATTACAGTAGGTAATATATCTATTTGTTGAGTGACGTTATGATTAAGACCTTTCAGTGCTGAACCTGGTTTGTAATAGATGATCGGAATTTCAAATCCTCCTATATTGTTACTGAAGTAGGTATCATCCGAAGCACCTGTATGATCGGCTGTAATGACAAACAAGGTGTTGTTAAACCACTCTTGTTTCGAAGCTGTTTCGAAAAACTTCTTCAAAGAAAAATCTGCGTATTCGATGCACTTGTAAATGGATTGTTTTCCCCCTTTAAATACATCAGCATATTTTTTTGGGATCGTGTAAGGGTGGTGCGATGATAGGGTGAAGATAGATACACAAAAAGGTTCTTTCATTTCATTTATTTTGTTGGAAGAATACTGCAGGAATGGTTCATCCCATATTCCCCATTCTCCGTCATAATCAGCATCATTATTATATTCAAATCGTCCATAATAATTTTCAAAACCGGCAGACTTGCAAAAAGCATCAAAGCCCATAGTTCCATTAATTCCTCCATGAAAAAATGCAGATGAATAACCTTTTTCCTTCAGCATATTAGGTAATGCATTAAATTGATTAGAGCAGTAGGCCGAAGTAATAAAAGATTCGTTCATTAAAGAGGGCATTCCTGCAATGATTGCCGGAACTCCTTCAATGGAACGTTTGCCGTTAGCAAAAGCGTTGTCGAAAACCAAACTTTCTTTCATTAATGAGTCTAAAAATGGTGTATGGCTTTGTTTATTTCCAAGAGAAGTATATTCTTTTGAAAAACTTTCCAGTATGATTACACACACATTAAATGGGGCAGTAGCCGTATTTGTTTTCTGTTTTATCGGATTGAATTCTTTTATCAGTTCTTCCTCAGAGAAATATTTTTTTTCATCTAACTCCTCTAATCCATAGCTTTTAATAATGGAGAATGGAGTGTTAAGGATAAGTGGAATAGTATTCGCGGGTACATACTCGGCTGCATTAATGGGCATGATGGGCCTCAGTTGCAATCCACCTCTAAAGGCAATTATCATTAATCCTATTAAAACAACATTGAGTACAAGCCATGAGGTAAATCGTAGGATCCAAGCTTTCCAGCGGTTCGTATTAGGAGCGGTCTTCATTAAAAATGCATTGTTTTTTGTTTTGTTATAAAAATAGGATAGGAGGAATAGCAGCGTAGCCCATAATAAAAGGATATACCAGAAATCAAGTATATACCTGGGCAACATGGTTATAAAATCGGAGCCTAATCCCATTAAATCAAAAAAGTCGTAGGTTGTTCGTTTTAGGGTGTATTTGTAGTATTCCATATCCATGCAATCAGCAAGCAGGGATATGCCGTTCGTGATCAAAAAAATACTTTTTAAAAATAGTTGGTAAATTTTTGATCGGGTAAACGCAAAGGGTAAACTATGCAGTACTATAAAAGGAAGGTTAATAAGTACCAAAGCTGATAGATCAAAGCGTAATCCAAAGAAAAGAATTTTTAATAAGTCCAGTAAGGAAATATCTGCAAAATGACTGTGATTAAATAAAAAGAAAATGATTTTGCATACAGGATACGCAAGCAGTGCAATGGCCAGTTTTAAAAGCAACGATTGTATGTCCCTAAGGGATTGATTCATAATGACCCCAAAAGAAAGTTAGGTGTAAAGTTATTGCTTAATGTATAACCCTGTACACGTTTGTTGAGTGCTGGCGTTTGACCATGAATAGGTGAATGCAATTGTTGGAGGGGAGGTTGAAACAACTACTCCGCTCGGTGAACCATGTAATGAATCTGCATTATAAATTAATTGTTTATTCCAAACAATAGCAGATCCTTGTATAGTATCAGCTACATGTACTTTAACAAATACATTGCAATTGCATTTTATATTCCAGCCTCCAAAGTTTTGAATGTAAAACTCTTTGTTTTTAGTAGTAGAGGTTGTAATTGTAGCCGTGTACGTTACAGCGGTAGATGATGAAGTAGAATCGTGAGCAGTATATTTACCTGAAAGATAGGCGGCTTCATTGTAGACAATCACAATTCTTTCAGCCGAGCTTTCATTTCCCGATAGATCAGTAACGGTATAAGTTATTTTATATGATCCGGAAAGATTTACATTAATAACTCCTTGAATCGTTACAGATTGAGTTAAGTCTTTATCTTGATCGTCTGTTGCTGTAAAGCCGGGTTCTGTCCATGATGAATTTAATGGAATTTTTATTATACTACTTCCTACTAAAGTGATGGTAGGATCAATAGTGTCCTTTTTATGACAACCGATTATTGTGATGATGAGTATGGTAATGAGTGCCAGATAGTACTTATTCATCGTCTCATAGAATAAAAAAACCCGTTACATAAAATGTGACGGGTTTTTTATTATTGATCAATTTTATTATTGGTGGTTGGTGAAAGTGTCAACACAATCATCGTACCCACCTGCATCATAGGTAATTTTATATGCCAATCCCACAATGTTTTTGCCTGAAATAGTTCCGGTGCCAAGAACAGTCCCCGGGTTTTGCATACCATTTGGTTTTTGAGAAGCAATAGTAATTGTTGAACCACTTACAGTTGCGGTAACTTTAATACCTGCTCCTAGTCCTCCAAAATTATCTATTAGTATTTTATTATAGGCAGTAGCTGATTGAGTTGTAGTGGGGTTATAGGTCCATGTTCCTGAATTACCCGCAACGGTACTTGTTACTACAGAACTAACGTCATATAGACCTGCTAATTCATCACTTTTAACAGTAACCGTTCTTTTTTGCTCAGCAGCAGCATTTCCGGCAGCATCTGATACATTATACCTAAGTGTATAAACACCTACGGCTCCGTTGGTAACTGTTCCGTCTACACTTACAGAGGTAGAAAGATCTCCATCTTCTTCATCTGTAGCAGTAAATCCGGGTTCTACATAAGTTCCTGATATATCTTGAGTAACATCAGTTCCTTTTAAAGTAATAGTGGGTGCAGTGGTATCATCTTTTTTACAACCCGTAGTTAAAAGCATACCTGCTGAAATAAGAACTACAGCAG
>CAZCJN010000226.1:0-3239 GCA_964498865.1 uncultured Bacteroidia bacterium | reverse complement strand
CGTTTGCATGGAACAGCTTTTTCTATTGCTTTTGCAATTTTTTTAGCAAATAAGTGAAGACCTGCCAACTCCTCGTCATTGATATTAAATATATAGTCGGTCTCTTGTTTAGGAATAACGAGGGTATGGCCTTTTGCCAAAGGATTAATATCCAGGAATGCCAAATACTTTTCTGATTCAGCAATCTTATAGCAGGGAATCTCGCCCGAAATGATCTTAGAAAAAATAGTAGGCATTATTTTCCTATTTCAAGGATTTCAAAAATCAATTTACCTGCAGGGGCCTGTACTTCTGCCTTGTCTTTTACCTTTTTACCAAGCAATCCTTTAGCAATGGGAGAGTCAATCGATATTTTTCCTTCTTTAAGATTGGCTTCTGTTTCAGGTACAATATGGTAAGTCATTAATTTACCATTAGAAGTATTCTTGATTTTAACTTTAGTAAGTATCGCTACCTTAGAAATATCCAGGTTCGTATTATCTACAATCTTGGAATTGCGTAGTGTATCCTCTAATTTAGAAATTCTCATTTCTAACAAGCCTTGCGCTTCTTTAGCAGCATCGTATTCTGCATTTTCAGAAAGGTCCCCTTTGTCACGTGCTTCTGCAATTTGCTTAGAAATAGAAGGTCTTTCTTGAGTTTTTAGCTGATGAAGCTCTTCTTTTAGCTTTTTTAAGCCATCTTCTGTTATATAACTGACTGACATGATGTAAATTATTACTTAATATGTTAATAATAAAAGCAATTATCCAGACGAACCTGTCTGGATAATTGATCAAAGATAAAAAAATTATAAGTTTCTTATAAACTCATTCTCACCCCAAAACTGTGTGTTCCATTAAAGGGTTTAGTAACGCGGTACGAATAGTCTAATCCAAAAGAGGAACCTTTTTCTTTATTGAGAGGTATTTCAAAGGTAAATCCGGCACTTAGTCCTTTATTAACAGTGGTGCGGAAAGCATCTTTCGCATCATCATCTGTTCCTATCCCTTTTTCGTAGATATAACCACCACGAAGCATAAAATAAGATTTGAAAGCATATTGCAAGCCTAATCTTACTTCATCTTTAGTAAATGAGTTGGCAACAAATGCAGCTGCTATCGTTATTTTATGCGAGTATAGAGAATCCAATCCGTCAAGAAAGATATCATACGAACCGCCGATATTCAATTGAGAAGGCATTTCAAATGATTCTGATTGCTGACTTAAGTTATAAGACGATTGATTATTGACATTTACCACTTTTCCGGCTAAACCATCGCCTCTGTATTGCATTTTTGGTCCTACATTCTTTAAAGAGATACCGAATTTTGTTCGGTTGTTTTTACCTGATAAATATTGAATGCCGGCATCGAGTGCAAGTGCTGCTGCTTTAGCATCGGGTATTTGTTCATTCACTCCTTTTACACACAGTCCTCCGTAAATATGATCGGTAAAACCTTTAGCATACGAGAGTCCAACCGTTAAAAAATTAATAGGGTAAGTACCTAAACCACCTTCGGGCATTTCGGTAGTGGTTACCTGAATATCTCCAAAATTCATGGACATAACGCCTAAAGCAAGCACGCCCGATGCGCCTACCTTTTGGGAGAACCCGAAAGTATTAAGGTTAATCCCCGTTCCTTGTAAGTAATTCGTGTGAGAAAAAAGTATCTCTGTTTTTTTTGTGAATGCAGTTCCGGCAACGTTTAAAAATTGCCCTTCTAAACCACGTACTCCGGCAATGTTCACACTTCCCCATCCGGAAGATCTTGCCCATGGGTTAATAAGCAGTTCGGGAGCGCCTGCCTGACCGGAACGATCTTCATTGCCGGCAAATGCATTTCCTGTTAATAGTGTTGCTGCTATAATTAAATTAAGAAACTTTGCTTTATTCTTCATGTGCCTGATATTATAATACAGTTATAATTTTAATTTTAGAATGAATCAAGACTTATTGTTCGGGTTACACCAAACCATTTTAATATCTTCTCTCCTACACCCGGTACTTCTACGTGGATAATATATACCCCACTTGAAATAGGAATTCCTGCCGTATTTTTTAAATCCCAGTCAATAGATCCATCATGCCAGGAAGCAACGTCTTCATATGTTTTAGGTGCATGTTTTGTATCCGGTTCGCCCTTTTTATACCGGCGAATAAGCGTACCACTCAAATTATAAATAGAAACCACACACGATTCCGGAAGATTAGTAATCTTCACCCGATTATCGCGTGCATTCGTTTCATAGTTAGAATACGCATAGTAAGGATTAGGGACTACATTGATTATATCCAATGCTTCAACGGCCGTTTCATGGACCTGTGTTTTTGTTGCAAGTCCCGATGTAGAGAATTCATACATAGGAAGATTCTTATTTTGGCCGAATGCTGTAGCTGCCGTATCGGTATAAGTTATGACAGTTCCGTCTTGTTTAAAGGCTGCTGAATAACCTACTTTATAAGATCTGCTCACATTTAATTTTACCGCTACATCAGAAGAAAGTAAGGTGGCCCCCGATTGTAATAATGGAATGTTTACCCACATTGCATCACGGAAAATTTCACGTTTAATTGCATCAGTAGGAAGCCCATTCAATTTTTTCAATGTGTAAATAATAAATGAACCAGCATCATAACGAGGAGTGTTAATTGTGTCATTGGGTGTTGGAGTACCCGGATCATTATCTTTATTATGACCGAATACATAAATGTAATGCTGCCCTCCAAAAACAGGAGCAGGATTAATGGTATCCCAAGGGGTAGAGCCAGTAAGAGCTGCTGTTGGATTCCATTTCATATCTGCACCATTTTGATTATAAGCACCTGTTAAAGCAGAGTTTTCTCCAAAGCAAATATTTAAACGCTCGCCTGTTTCCAAATTAATTGCATACCCGGGGAACCATCCCATTCCTACATCACTAATATAATTAGCATCATTGGGATTAGTACTTGCACCGCTTCCAAGTGTAGCGGGGTTACCATTTTTATCTACAGAAGGTGCTCTTCTAAAATCTAATTTTCTAGGTTTAGCAGAATATATAGAGGAAGCCGCATTTTGTGCATACATACTGTCTTCAGCCATTTCAAATACAACGCTACGAGTCCATTTACTTTTATCACCGGTAAATACTACCTGAACACTCGCTAAATCTTTTAGACTGGTCAAACTCATAAAGTTTGATTTAAATCCTGCACCTGTATAATATTTATCGTTTGCAAAACCACTTCCATCTGAACATGCAACTAAACGGTAAGG
>CAZCJN010000225.1:0-3261 GCA_964498865.1 uncultured Bacteroidia bacterium | reverse complement strand
ATTGTTAGCGCAGCCATGGATGGAGAAAGATGTGCTGAAGCAGCAAGTAATTATTTTCTTTCTGCCCTAGTATAACGTTAAACATTACATTTGCTAAACACAACATTGTTTTTATGGCCATAAAAATATTTGTTACCGGCGGTACATTCGATAAAGAATACAACGAAATAAACGGTTCTCTTTTTTTTAAGGAAACACATTTGAAAGAAATGCTTGCTTTGGGAAGGTCTAAAGTTGAGGTCAGCATCTCTACTCTTATGATGATCGATAGTTTGGAAATGACGGACAATGACCGGGATTTAATTGCAAAAAATTGCTTGAATGTTAAAGAAGAGCATATCGTTATTACCCACGGAACCGATACTATGACTATTACGGCTCGTTTACTTGCTGAAAGAATAAAAAACAAAACCATTGTGCTTACCGGAGCAATGATACCCTATGCTTTTGGTAGCTCAGATGGTCTATTTAATTTAGGGAGTGCCCTCGCATTTGTTCAATCTTTACCGCATGGTGTGTATGTAGTAATGAACGGACAATACTTTAATTGGGATAATGTTCGGAAGAATAAAGAATTAGGTAGGTTTGAAAGGATAAAATAAGCTATTAGTATTTCTCCTACACATTTCCGTTAGTTACCTCATTAAGCTACATTACTTGGTATTGTTATCTATTTTTAATGAATGAATAAAAAGTATCAGCAAGTACTTCTTCATGTGCTCGGTTGTTTGGCATTTCTTTCATTGCCCGTAATATTTTCCCCTGATTTCTCCGGATCATTTTATTTTTTAAAAGTCCCTTTTTTTCAAAAAGATGTGGTCAATTACGTAGTACTAATTTTATGTTTTTATTTTAATTTCTACCTACTTATACCTAAGCTTTATTTTAATAGGAAATATTTTCTATTTTTCTTAGGTATACTTTTAAGTTTTGCATCGATAATATTTATTCCCGAATTTGTTTTTAAAGAATTTTTATTTAAAGGGGATGAAATCCCGCATATGAATAAGTTTTCACCACCAAAAGGAAATTTTATCCTGCGTGAAATACGGCATCATTTGTTTCAATTTATGGCAGTATTTATATTTTCCTTTTTTATGAAGATATATGCTCGATTAAAAAAAGCGGAAAAGGAAAAAAGTAGTGCAGAAATATCTTATCTGAAATCCCAGATTAATCCTCATTTTCTATTTAATACACTTAATAGTATATACTCCTTAGCTTTAGAAAAATCTGATAATACGGCACCTGCTGTGGTAAAACTTTCAGGAATGATGCGTTATGTAATAAGCGAAGCAGATCATGATTACGTTCCCTTAGAAAAGGAAATAGAATACATCGATGATTATATCGATCTTCAAAAAATACGTTGGGCTGATACGGTTAAAATTGCGTACACAAAAAGTATCTCTCTGGATGGAATGAAAATAGCTCCTTTACTACTCATACCATTTATAGAAAATGCATTTAAGTATGGAGTAAATGCTGAAGAAAATTCTGCTATACAAATTCGCATTCGGGCTAAAGAAGGTAAGTTATCGCTAGAAGTATATAACAATATCATATCCGTGAAGAACGTAGATGTAAATAGTGGTTTAGGAATAGAAAATACCAAGCAAAGACTTCAATTGCTTTATCCCGGAAAGCATGAATTGACAATAATAAATAATGCAGATAGATTCTCTGTTTTTTTAATACTAACTTTAAAATGATAAATGCAATTGCGCTGGATGATGAACCCCCTTCACTCAAGGTATTAGAAAGTTTTTGTAATAAAGTTGATTTTGTCACTCTTCAAAAAACGTTTTCTAAACCGAATGATGCATTAAAACACATTCAGAAATTCCCTGTTGATTTATTATTTCTGGATATACAAATGCCTTCTATTTCTGGAATTGATTTCTATAAATATCTGAATCAAGATGTAATGGTTGTTTTTATAACCGCTCATAGTCAATATGCTGTTGAGGGTTTTAATCTTAATGCAGTTGATTATTTGCTTAAACCATTTACGTTTGATAGATTTCTTCAAGCATTAAATAAGGTGCAGGAATATTCCAACTTTCAAAAACAAAATGACAAGCCTGCTCAGAACTACATACTTGTTCGGGCAAATTATAGCCTTGTGAAAATATTTATACCAGATATTCTGTTTATTGAAGGATTGGATGATTATTTAAAGATTCACATAACGGGTAAAAATCCGCTTGTAGTGAGAATGACTATGAAAACAATAATAGAAAAATTGCCGGCAAAAGAGTTTATTCGTGTTCATCGTTCTTTCATTGTTCCATTAAAAAAGATAGAAGCAGTCCGTAATAAGATGATTTTACTTTCAGGAGAAGAAATTCCCATAGGATCCAGTTATGAAGAAGCTTTTTTTCAATTCTTCAAAATAGAATAGTTTTTCACCTCACAATCATATATCTTTACCGCAAGTATTTTAATTTTCATAATAATAACTTAATATTTGCGTAAACAATTTTAAAGTATGAAAAAATTCTATACCTCATTTCTATTAATTTTATCAATTCACTTCCTGCAGGCACAACAGTGGGGCGATTATACGTTGTATAGTACATCTGGTAGTACCAGCTCCTATTTAATTGACACCAACAGTACCAATTATAAAGTTTGGACGCATGCCTCTACGGATAAAACATGTTATTCCTCGTATTTAGCTCCTGGCGGTAATCTCTATCGTTCCATTTCTAAATCAGGAAATTCTTTTACCGGTGGCCCAATTTGCGGGCAATTACAAAAGGTTGATTGGAACGGAAATGTTGTTTGGAATTACGTGCACTCGACAACTAATGAAGTAACGCATCATGATTTTCATGTGATGCCTAATGGTAATGTATTATTGATAGTATATGAAAGAAAGACAGCATCTGAAGTATCAGCAGCCGGATGCAGTTCATCTATAGAAGTTTGGTCGGAAAAAGTAGTGGAGGTGCAACCTACAGGTGCTACAAGCGGTACGGTAGTATGGGAATGGAAGCTTTGGGATCATCTAGTTCAGAATATAGATGCTAATAAAAGCAATTATAAATCTTCTATAGTAGGGAACCCGCAGCTAATGAACATTAATTATAATATTAAAAAGGACTGGGTACACATGAATGGGATTGATTATAATCCAATGCTTGATCAAATTGTTGTTAGCTCACATAATTTAAACGAATGGTGGGTGATAGACCATAGTACCACTACTACTGAGGCTGCAGGTCATACAGGTGGTAATTCAGGAAAGGGAGGAGA
>CAZCJN010000224.1:0-3296 GCA_964498865.1 uncultured Bacteroidia bacterium | reverse complement strand
TGCGCTCCGGTTGAGTTGTCAATATTTTTTTCTTGTTATGATTTACATATTTCCTACCTGTTAGGTAAAATGTCCATAAATTAGAGAAGTTCTTGCTATTCACTCGATCAAAAAAATAATGCGATGGCTATACAATGGCTCTTTAACGAATAGAACCCCACCTTTTTGATTAAAGAAATTTTAGAAGTATATCTGCTTGTATTAATACTATTGAAAAGTTGGTATTACGGTGCAAGCTGTAGCTAATGAAATTCTATTTTAATTAAGGAAGTAAAACAATCTGAAAAAAAACAGGAAGATGATCAGGCAAAGATACTGGCTGCTCCGTTATTGACAACACCGGCAATTTTGCCTTTCAGCTTTTTACCAATGAAAGGTGTGTTCTTGGATTTAGATCGGATATCTTGTTCGCTTACTTTCCATTCTTTATTCGGAAGGAAAAGTGTTAGGTTGGCTTTTTCTTTCTCTTTTACTTTAGGAACTGTTACACCTGCCACTTGTCTTGGTTTTATGGACAAGGCGTTGATCAATTCAGGGAGTTTTAACCGGCTATAAGTGTTGCATACTGCAAAGCAGGTCTCTAAGCCTATCATACCAAAGGCTGCGTAATCGAATTCTACATTTTTATTTTCTACATCTTCTGGTAGGTGGTCAGAGGTGATGGTATCCAACGTGCCATCGGCTAACCCTTTTAGAAGTGCATTTATATCTTCTTGGGTGCGCAGGGGCGGATTTACTTTACAGTTGCTATCAAAATCTTTTAAGGCAGATTCATTTAAAGCCAGGCTATATGCATTTACCGATGCGGTAACTTTTAGTTTTTTCTTTTTTGCTTCGCGTATCAATTCAACTGCTCTTTTTGTAGAAACAGATGGGATATGAATTTTTCCATCTGCATATTCGCATATAAAGAGGTTGCGTACAAGCATGGTCTCTTCTGCCAGGGCAGGCATACCTTTCAATCCTAAAGAAGTAGATACTATTCCTTCGTTCATTTGTCCGGATAGAGATATGCTTTTTTCATCGCAATGGGTGATGAGCAGGCCATCAAAATTTTTTACATATAAGAGCGCCCGCATTAATAGTCCGGCATCTGCTAAAGGTTTTTTGTAATCGGAGAAAGCTATAGAACCTGCCAAGTGCATATCGTACATTTCAGCAAGGTCGGTTCCTTTTTGTTGATGGGTAATGGTTCCTATGGGATAAACATCTACAATATTTCCTGCAGATTTTATTTTTATGTATTCTACTTCAGATTTAGTATGAATGGGTGGAGTGGTACCCGATACTACGGCAACTCCTGTAAACCCGCCTGCTGCTGCACTGGAACAACCACTGTTCAGGTCTTCTTTATGTTCATTACCGGGGTCTTGAAAGTTAACCTGCATATCAAAAAAGCCGGGTGACACATGTAAACCTGTAATGTCTATTGTTTTTGTGTCGTTGCTTACGGCAATTTTAGCAGCACTTATCTGCTTAATGAAACCGTCTTGAATAAAAATGTTAACTACTTTGTTGTGATGCGTGGAGTTGGGGTCAACTACTTTGGCGGACTTTATGAGTAACTGCATTTCAAGTGCCAAATTTAATAAAAAAGTTGATTGACAACCCCATTCCTACCAAGCCTCTATAGGAAAGGGAATAATTTATTTTTTGCTTATCCTTAATAATAAGGTTTCGATTGCCAGCAATAGTAACACTACTATAATACACCACTTCCATAATTTTTTCCCGCTGCTTATATCAGCCAATACTTTTGTCATATTCTGGTTGTCGCTATTCAATAAGGATACATTTTGTAAAGCAGCTTTTTCTATGTGAGAGAGTAGTTCATCTTGCGTATAAAAACTTAAGTCGGATTCTTTTCTATCATAATTAAATGCTAATCCTGAAATTGATTTTTGTCCGCTGAAGAGTTGGTAGTTGCCTGCTTGTTGAATTTGATCGTGTATAAAAATAGTGGGTTGTTGTTCTACTATCCTGCTTTCAGGAATGATTTCGAAACCCGATACGGAGCCTGTATCAGCTTTTATTTTAAATACTTCTTCTCCTTTGGTTTTTTCTTTTACAGTAATTGGCTTGTCTTTGCCTATGGTATAGAACAATTCTGTTGAAGGCTGGCTATTCATGGCAATTTTATACATGAGCGGAACATACATGGCATGTTTTGATAAATTACTCCAGTCGTTATTAAGCGGAACAGCCGATACATATACTTTTCCTTTTTTATATATGTATTTAGATAAGAAGGATCTTTTGTTTTTTA
Source organism: uncultured Bacteroidia bacterium (assembly GCA_964498865.1). Lineage (GTDB taxonomy): Bacteria > Bacteroidota > Bacteroidia > Palsa-948 > Palsa-948 > Palsa-948. The sequence continues at coordinate 1,030 of CAZCJN010000224.1, read as the reverse complement.
ATCTCAAAAGAATTTCTTCCTGGCTTTTATTTGCCCCACCAAGCAGGTAGTGGCTGTTAACAAGCGGAAGGTCTAAGTTGGTATTTTTTTCCTTAGAATCTTTTAATGTAGATCTTTCAAAAACATCAGAAAAAATATCGCTGTCGAAATTTACCCAATCTACTTTTGTGTTGATGGTATCTTGTTGTAAATAAAACTTAGCACCTAAAGAAGATAAGAATGCTTTGTAGGATGCTGTGTCTAATTTTTCATAAGAAGGAAATAGTAATAAACTGCCCCCATTGGCAATGAACCGGTTTAATTCCTGTGCCAGTCCCGATGAAATACTTGTTAATTCATTCAGAACGATCAGCTGTTGAAAGGCAAGGGATGAATAATCCATTTTGCTTTCGTCCTGTGTGGATAATATAAATAAGGAATCTTTTCCGAACAGAGATTGAATAGGATTGGTGAATACGGGTGTTGTTCCGCCGGTTGCAGGATTAATGGATAGGATATTTATATTTTTTGCGACGTCGTAAGACAAATAGAATTTATCATCGTATGTAACAGGGTAGTCGGTGATCTCGATCTTTCCCTTTTGAATGCCTGATTCTTTATTGGTGAAGGAAAGCGCTATTTCTTTGGTTTCACCGGCTTCTATTGAAAAGGAGGCAGGTGTTTTAAGTTGGTTGTTGATGTACAGTTTTATGGCCGCATTTTCGAATTTTTCCTCCGAATTGTTTTTAATTCTGACAAATAATTTTTCTGCCATATTCAATTGGTGAACGGGGGATTCGAACCAGCAAGAATCAATGAAAAGATTGTTTTGTCGGTTCGCCGAAACAGGAACAAGGCTGGTTGCAATAGAAGTATCATTTGCAAATGATTCTACATTAGAAATACTTTTTTGAAAATCAGAGATGATAAACCCCCTCTTGTTTTTAATTTCTGAATGGCTGAGCAGGTCTTGTTGCCTTGAGTTGACCTCCGAGAGAGCTTTAACGGAAGGCGAAATCTTAATATCATCTAACATGAAAAGAAACTCTTC
>CAZCJN010000223.1:0-3356 GCA_964498865.1 uncultured Bacteroidia bacterium | reverse complement strand
ACTAACTAAAATATCAATGTTGCTTTTTCCACTTATTCCAAATAAAGAAAGATTGCCGCCTTTCTTACAAGGGAAGTTTAATTTAAATGCCCCATCCTGATAATTAGGAACAGCATCAGTTCCTATTTTTATATTTAACGCATCGAATAACTTAAGAGTAGAATATCGATACGAAGCCAAGTAAGATGCTCCTGTTTTTTTTGAAAGGGGGCCTTCTGCCATAAGTTCTGTACCTAAAAACCCAAACTGGCCTGTTAACTCATGTTTTTCATTATTTCCATTTCTCATTCTCAAATCAAAAACACCTGCATTACAATTACCGTATTCAGCAGGAAATGCCCCGGTATAAAATTCTGAATTATCAAGCGTTTTGTTATTTATGATACTTACCGGTCCGCCCATACTACCGGCAACTGCAAAATGATTTGGGTTAGGAATATCTACTCCATCCAGCCTCCAAAGCAAGCCCATAGGAGAGTTTCCCCTAATAATAATATCATTCCTGGAGTCATCCGAGCCTTGTACTCCGGCAAAGTTAGAAGCCATACGTGCAGGATCGCTTCGGCTTCCTGCATATCGATTGGTTTCTTCAACTGTAAATGTTTTAGCACTTACGAATGCCATTTCATTACGTACTTCTCCTTTCCTTGTAGCTGTTACAATTATTTCATTCATTTTTACAGCAAGTTCTTCCATTTCAAAATTTAAAATAAACTCTTTGCCGGATATAATATCTACTTTTAAAAATACTGGTTTGTACCCCAGTGAACTGGACTTTAAAATTATCCTGCCAATAGGAATATCCGTAATTCTATAAAACCCATTTGTGTCCGTTTGAGCAGAATTAATCTTTAATGAATCTTTATAAATCACTATTTGCACCCCCGGCACCTCCATTTTAGAAATTGCATCGACCGCTTTTCCTCTAAGAGTTTGTGTAATATTTTGTGCATTTATTAATATGGAAGAAAAAAGAAGACAGCAATAAACTATAATTTTCATTGGTTGAAATTATAAGACTTTGGCAAATAAAAGCTTTTTAAGTCAAACATTACTTAATGTCAGACATTATATTTGCAAGAATGAATCATAGATACAAAAATTACCTTCCTGTATTACTCATCCTTTATCTGTTAGCTGGAATATTCTTACTCCCTTACTTCAGGTATTATATACAAGCGGATACACTTCAGTATTTATCTATTTCAACAAAATATGCAAATGGCTCTTTTTATGATGCTGTTAACAGTTATTGGAGTCCTTTACTGTGCTGGCTTATTGCTCTGTGTATTAAAATTGGAATGGAGCCTCTACATGCAATGAACCTGCTGTTATTACTATGTGGTATGATCAGTCTTATTGGAATTTATAAGTTGCTTTACAAAGAAAACAGTATTTATTTTTTTCTTATTTACTTATCTCTTACTGTCGGCATTTTAGGCTTTGCATTATTGGAAAAAACATCGGACTTACTATTTATGACCATTTCTATATGGTATTTGGTGATTCTGACAACCGGTAAATGGTTTTTTCAAAACAAATATTCATTTATTGTAATAGGGAGTTTGGGAACAATCTTATATGTAGCAAAATATCCGGGGTTTTTTATATTCTTTCTCTCTTTCAGTGTATATAATCTATATCATTTATTAAAGAAAAATTATGCGCTGAAACACATATCCATACAATATGTTAAAACAATACTTGTATTTCTAGCATTAAGCTCTGTTTGGATAGCAATAATCAGCAATAAGGAAGGAAAATTTACAATCTCTTCAACTATGAAATTTAACTTTAACCTTATAGGCCCTATAGTAAATCCCAATGTATTTGCAACAATGATATTTCCACTCAATGAAACGGGACTATTCCCTCCTGCAACTTCAACCTCGCTTTGTGCCTGGGAATCACCCGGTAACATTAAATATGGAGAATGGCAATTATTAAGCAGCAAAAAAAACATTCTGCATTACATAAAGGTAGTTACCCGAAATGTTTTGAGTGTCCAGTCTTTTTATTTTGGGAAAGATCATGGAACAGCGCTTGTATTACTTATTTGTTGTTTATTTTTTGTAAGTAAAAAAAAGCTGCAATATATTTTTTTAAAAAATTTATTGCTTTTACTAATGGTTTTGTCATTTACCTTACCCTATTTACTAGTTTTGGTTGAAGAGCGGTATGTATGGATCAATAATATTCTACTTGCTGTCATAGCCACACATTCTATAAAGGCATATCTACATTTAAAACGAGTTTTGATAGGTATTTTTACCATTGTTTATTGTATTGCTATGATGGATGCTCCCATTGATAGTTTCATTCATAGGGATTACGTATATAAATTCAACGCAGTATTTCAAAACAAAAATGATTTGATAAAATATATAAATGGAAATATTGCATCTATCAAATTTTTTTCTAAAATAAAAAACGAAGATTATGAACTTTCTTCTTATGTAAGTTATGTATCAAGCAAACCTTATTATGGGATGGTTAAAAGGAATACCCCGAAGGATCAATTAATTAAAGAATTCAGAAAATATAATATAAGTTATGTGCTCTCCTGGAATCAGGAATCAAGGTTATCAGCCGACTTATATAATGAAAAGCGATACTTTGAGGGCGGTTTATGGGTATATAAGTTAAATAAATTTAAATAGTTTGCAGTACTAACAGGCATATAAATCAGTTTGTATATTTACCGCTTGTTAAAAACGCTATGAAAAAATATATCTTTTTATTGGGTGGCATTTTGTTTGCAATCCATAGCTTTTCTCAACAAAAACCTTGGTCTTTGCAACAATGTATAGAGTACGCCCTCCAGCATAATATACAAGTACAGCAGAATATGCTTTCTGCTAAACTCTCCGAAGCAACTCTTTTACAGACCAGAATGCAAATGCTACCCGGGTTAAATGGAAACATATCAAATTCATATAGCAGTGGACAAAGAGTTGATCCGTTTACAAATCAATTTGTTGCCGGAGATTGGACCCAATCTCAAAACTATTCCCTGAGCGCTAATGCTGTTTTGTTTGGGGGGTTTCAAATAGTTAATACCATTAAACAAAGCAAGTATGATTTATTAGCAAGCCAGCAGGATGTCTTAAAAACTCAAAATGATATTTCATTAAATGTTGCATCGGCTTATTTACAGGTTTTGTTTTCAGAGGAACTCCTTTCTACTGCTAAAAATCAAGCTGATATAACACAATTACAAGTGGACAGAACACAAAAATTAGTATCTGTTGGCAACCTACCTAAAGGAAGCTTATTAGATATACAGGCACAAATGGCAAGCGAAGATGTTAACATAGTGAATGCAGAAAATAATCTATCTATCTCTAAATTGAATC
>CAZCJN010000222.1:1406-3404 GCA_964498865.1 uncultured Bacteroidia bacterium | reverse complement strand
TCTCAACCTATTAGCATTTGCTGTGATTTTGCTGCGTCAACTTTAAACAACTTCTATAAAAAGTGGAAAACAAGAAAAATATTTTGAAGATAAATGGAGTGTGGATGGAATGAATTTAAGTGAAAATGAAAAGTATCACATTATTTCTGTAAATGACGATGGTAAAAATAAAATTTTGTTTTTTGATCATGCAACCAATCAACCTATCAGTTTCCCTGAAATAAAAGATGGAGATGTATTGAGTGTTATCATTTCTTCAAGTGAAAAAAATCTTTTGTTAACGGTTGGAAGCAGCACAAGCTCGCAAAATCTGTATGCCTATAATATTGAAAGTAAAGAATTAAAACAACTTACTTCTACATTAAATAAAGAGGTAGATCGAAATGATTTAGTACAAGCAGAAGTAGTTCGATTCCCATCATTTGATGGAAAGGAAATACCGGCAATTTACTATAAGCCTTTACAAGCCTCTAAAGACAACAAAGTTCCTGCTCTTATTTGGGTGCATGGTGGACCCGGAGGACAAAGCCGTGTTGGATTCAGTAATGCCATACAATATTTTGTAAATCATGGCTATGCAATTCTTGCTGTTAATAACAGAGGCAGTAGTGGTTATGGCAAAACATTTTATAAAATGGATAATAAAGATCATAGCAATGGAGATTTAAAAGATTGTGTTTGGGGTAAAAAATGGCTACAACAACAAGAATACATCGATAGCAGTTCTATTGGAATTTACGGTGGAAGTTACGGAGGTTGTATGGTGTTGGGTGCATTAGCATTTCAACCCGATGAATTCAAAGTAGGGGTTGATCTATTTGGTGTTGCTAACTGGCTTCGCACGCTGCGCAGCATTCCCCCTTATTGGGAATCTTTTAGAAAAGCCCTATACGAAGAAATGGGCGATCCTAATACAGCTGATAGTATTCGTTTAAGGAACATTTCTCCACTTTACAATTACGAGAAGATTAAAAAACCTTTGCTCGTAATCCAAGGTGTGAATGATGTTCGTGTATTAAAAGTAGAAAGCGATGAAATTGTAGAAGGTGTTAAAAAGAATAATGTACCGGTAGAATATGTTGTATTCCCGGATGAAGGTCATGGTTTCGTTAAGAAAGAAAATCAGATTACAGCTGCTAAAAAAACGCTCGAGTTTTTAGACACACATCTAAAACCCGAAGCAAAACAGGTAAAAGGATAAACCAAAGAAAAACCCCCGGCATATGCCGGGGGTTTTTCTTTTATAGTGTCTCCTGATATGAGTCATATTCATGACATGATCCATCTCATACGCTCGTTGTGCATTTTCAACCATCTTTGTTCTAATAAACCCGTAAAAAATTAGTAGAATTTGCTTTTATAGAGATGAGACAGATTCATCATAAAACAGATAAACGACCTTATGCAATATGCTACCATTGTGGAGAAAGCTGTAAAAAGGAGGTAGTTAATTTTGATGATAAAGAATTTTGTTGTGAGGGATGTAAACAGGTATACGATCTGTTAAAAGAAAATAAGCTTTGCACTTATTACAATTTAAATAATACCCCTGGTATTTCGCCGTCTAAAGGGTTTTATTCTTCCAAGTATAATTATCTCAATAATGCTCAGGTCGCTGAAAAAATAATCCGATTTACAGATGGAAAAGAAGCACATGTTGTATTTTATATACCTAAAATTCATTGTAGTTCTTGCATATGGCTTTTGGAGAACTTACATCGTTTGAACCATAGCATAAGCAGCTCTACTGTAAATTTTTTAAAGAAAGAAGCGACAATTGTTTTTGACGTACAGAAAATTAAACTTCCGGAAATAGTGCAATTATTAGCCCATATTGGCTATGAACCATTAATCAATTTAGGTGATTTAGATAAAATTCCGGCTCGAGCAACCAACACCAATCGAATAATTAAAATCGGGATAGCAGGTTTTTGCTTTGGTAATATTATGATGCTGAGTTTTCCTGAATATTTTTCTTTTGGTGATTTTCATGAACAG
>CAZCJN010000222.1:0-1306 GCA_964498865.1 uncultured Bacteroidia bacterium | reverse complement strand
ATGAACTAATTCCTTCCGACTCAATTTTGATAAGCAACCAAACACACGTTGATTATAGTTTTATTACGGGAGAGTCGTCTCCAATAAAAAAAATAACGGGCGAACTTATTTATGCCGGAGGTAAACAACTGGAAGGCGCTATTGTTTTAGAGGTTGTAAATCCAACTTCTCAAAGTTATCTTACCCAATTATGGAATCAGGATAAAAGCCAACAACAAACACCTGTTGGAGAATCATATATAGATAAAATAAACAAGTATTTTACAATTGTAGTTTTATTTATTTCCCTTCTAACTGCTTTATATTGGCTGTCAGTTGATAGCAGTAAAGCACTGAATGCAATGACTGCAGTACTTATTGTGGCCTGTCCATGCGGGTTGTTATTGACTACTACTTTTGCTCACGGGAATATCCTTAGAATTCTCGGGCGTAATAAATTCTATCTTAAAAACAGTTCAGTAATTGATAAACTATCTAAAGCCAATACTATTTTATTTGATAAAACCGGAACCATTACGAATGGATCAGTGGTAAATTTTATTGGTCCATCACTAAGTAACTATGAGGTAGCCCTTGTCTGTTCCCTTGCTGCCCAGTCTTCTCATCCTTTAAGTAGAAAAATTTACTCTCAGCTTAATGGCAATAAAGTTTATTCTGTAACGGACTTTCAAGAAGTTCCGGGTAAAGGAATTAAAGGGTATGCCGATGGGAAATACCTGATATTGGGTTCAGAATATTATGTAATGGGTACTGCTTTACCAAATAATAATCTTACTACAAAAGTTTTTCTAATGATAGATGGAGAGGTTATAGGTTATTTTGGTTTTACAAATGTGTACAGAGATGGACTAGAGCAGTTATTGATTGATCTTGAGCCAAACTATAATCTTCAATTGATATCTGGAGATAACGATGCAGAAAGAGAAAAGCTAAAATTTGCTTTTGGAAAGAATGGAAAACTATTTTTCAATCAAAAGCCTGAAGAAAAAATGACTTATGTACAAAAGCTGAAAGCAGAAGGGAAAAATGTAATGATGATAGGCGATGGACTTAATGATGCAGGAGCATTAAAACAAAGCGATGTAGGGATTGCTGTATCAGACGACACTAATAATTTTTCTCCTGCCTGTGATGCTATATTAGACGGTTCTTCTTTTTCAATGCTTCCGGCATTTATGAAGCTTGCTAAATCTGCAAAAAAAGTAATTATTACAACATTTATTATTTCCCTCATTTATAATGTAACCGGCCTAACATTTGCAGTTCAGGGAACATTAGCACCTGTAATTGCAGCCATATTAATGCC
>CAZCJN010000221.1:0-3407 GCA_964498865.1 uncultured Bacteroidia bacterium | reverse complement strand
CAATATGCAGCTGTCCCACAACCGTATCAAATGTTTGCGGACGATATTTTCGGGCGGATACAATGAAGTTTTCCATCTGTAAAACAACTTCAGCGAATATACAAAAAGGCGATAGCTGTTTATGTGAATCTTGCTAACAGGGGGAGGGTGGGGATTTTGAAGTCGTTTTTTCCCCGCTCCGCTAAGATTACACCTTTTGTTAGAATATTTTATGCTATAATCTTAGACTGGTATTTCCTTATTGCTTTTATTATAAAAATTATAAATACTTTTTTAATGAGTAAAAACCCCATTAAGCAACCTTAACTGGAGTGACTGCGCGTTATGCTATTTCTTAAGACAGCACTTAACGATCCATGAATTTCCTTTTTTGTTTATCACTTTTGTTTCGTCTATAAAGGAATAATGGTTGTCAAGTTTTTTCCATATAAAGCGTGATTTCCGGTGTACACACATAGAAATAATTAGTATGCCTCCGGGCTGTAGAAACTGTTCGTATTTTTTTACCACTTCTAAAGGAGATTCTAAATAATAGAGAACTTCATTAAAGATAATGGCATCAAATGAATTTTTTTCGGAATTAAACTCCTCTGCTTGTGTCTGTATAAACACAGTTTGGTTGTTTTCCCGGAGTTTTGCCTTATTAATTGCCTCCAGGGAAAAATCAATTCCCACATATTTTTTATAACCTATGTTTTGGATTCTTTGTTGTAGAACTCCTTCTCCGCATCCAACATCAAGGATCAAATCGTGTTTTTTAAAATAATCAAGGTACCCTGTAATAATACTATAATGTGCTGCTTCATGAATAGTATTTAAAAATGACCACCCGCCACTGCTATACTGACCTTCCCATTGTTCTTTAGTAACTGCCTTTTTTTTAATGAATCTTCTTAACATACCTTGCTTGCTTTTAAAATAAATTTACTATTTCGAATTTTCTTTAATGGCTTTTTCAATCCTTCTGTCCGGGATAAGCCATATAAGTGCTACCAGGGTATAGATTCCACCTGCAATCCAGGAACTTACCCAACAGGAGGCAATGGCAAGCAGGTATAATATTGGAGATGCTTTCCCTTTTAGATCGTTTCCGATGGCTTTGGCAAGTATGGATCCCTTGCCTTCATTTTTTATAATGAGGCTTTGCAGAATATAATAGGCGATGGCTGCCATTAACAGGATGATACCATATAAAGCCATGGGGACGGGTGCAAAATGATTTTCACCCATCCAGCCTGTTGAAAAAGGAATCAAAGAAAGCCAGAAAAGAAGATGAAGATTTGCCCAAAGAATATCCCCGGTAACATGTCGTACAGTTTGCATCATGTGGTGATGGTTATTCCAATAAATCCCTAAATAAATGAAGCTTAATAAATAGCTTAAGAAAACAGGTATCAGATCTTTTAGATCAGAAAGTTGCTGGCCATGAGGTACTTTTATTTCAAGTACCATGATGGTGATGATAATGGCCATGACACCATCACTAAATGCTTCCATTCTCCCTTTATTCATACGTAAAGCTTGTTGAATCGGGGGCAAACATACTTTAATTCCAATAAGGATTTAATTTTCTTAATATGTATATTTATAAAAAAATCACCATGAATAAATTTACCCTTTTGTTCGGTGCTATCTTGCCCTTTCATGCAGCTTCACTTCATGCGCAGGTCAGTGTTACGTACACCGTTAATACCGGACAGGACAGAAAAGCAATCAGCCCATACATTTATGGTTCCAATGCCGATCTTTCCGGAACGGAGAATTTTTTCTCCCGAAGAGCAGGAGGCAACCGGTTGACCGGATACAATTGGGAGAATAATTTTTCAAATGCCGGAAATGATTGGCTTCATAGCAGTGACAATTACCTGGTATCCACGCTTTCTGCTGCCCAACAGAAAATACCGGGTATCTGTGCGTTGAAGATGATTGACGATAATGTGGGAAAATATACTTTGTTCACTTTGCCGGCTGCAGGTTATGTTTCCAGGGATAATAAAGGAACGGTGTCCCCGGCCGAAGTTGCCCCTTCCGGTAGATGGAGGCAAGTGGTGAATAAAAAAGGATCTGCCTTTACACTTACACCCGATACCAGCGATAATTCTGTTTACGTAGATGAGTTTCTGAACTACCTGATTCAAAGCAGGGGAAAGGCAAATGCAGGAGGAATGAAAGCATATTTGATAGACAATGAACCGGACCTTTGGACATCCACCCACCCACGCATCTTCAATCATGCATTAGGTGCAGCAGAGTTAGTGACCAAAAGCATTGATCAGGCAAAGACAATAAAAGACATGGACAACACAGCCGAAGTATTCGGATATGAATCGTTTGGCTTCAGCGGCTATTATAATTTACAATCTGCACCTGACTGGAACAGCGTGAAAGGCAGTGCCGATTGGTATCTTGATTATTACCTGGCACAGATGAAAGCCGCTTCACTTACCGACGGACGAAGGTTGTTGGATGTTCTTTCTTTACACTGGTATTCCGAAGCCATGGGAGATCACCGGATCAATGATGCGGCTGCTACTACCACCAATGATAATATAGCACGCATGCAGGCACCCCGAACTTTATGGGATTCTTCGTATGCTGAAACAAGCTGGATACAGCAATGGTATTCGGCTTATTTACCTCTTATTCCAAGAGTGATGAGTTCGATCAACAAAAATTATGCGGGCACTAAGCTTGCTTTTACAGAATACAACTATGGAGATTTCAATCATGTATCGTCCGGCATAGCACAGGCCGATGTGCTGGGAATATTTGGCAAATATGGAGTATATGCAGCGCATTACTGGCAAATGCAGAACAACATCAATTATACTTCTTCCGGATTTAAAATATTTACCAATTACGATGGCAGCAATTCTACTTTTGGAAATACCAGTGTATATTCTAAAATGTCTGACAAGCAGAACAGCTCTGTGTACACCGCCATTAACGGAACCGATGAAAGCATACTTACCATGGTGGTGATGAACAAAAATCTTACTCAAAGTATCAACGGACAATTCACCATTACAAGCGGCGCTGTATATGAAACAGCAGATGTTTGGGGATTTGATTCTAACAGTGCCAACATAACACCGCGTACAGGAGTTACTTCTATTTCAGCTAATCAATTCAATTATACTATTCCTGCTCTGAGTGTATTTTTATTTAAAATAAAAACGGCTGTTACCCCTGTTTCAAACGATGCTTTTGGAAAGGTTGATTGCATCATTTATCCTAACCCTGCGACTGACCAAATGACGATGCAAGGCACTTGCACTGCCGAGCAACAACTCCAACTGAAAATATACGACGTTACAGGCAGAACTGTATGGAGTGAAACATTTACTTCACAAGGAAACTTTAAAAAAGAAATAAATATTCTATCTCTTCCTGCAGGAGTTTACCAG
>CAZCJN010000220.1:0-3449 GCA_964498865.1 uncultured Bacteroidia bacterium | reverse complement strand
AATATCTATAACTACAGAAGGAGCCTATACTGGTGTTCCAATTATATCAGTAACAGAGCCTTTGAATCCTGAACTTACTAATCCGGGAGCATCTACCCGTGCACTCCCTGCAAAATTCAGCTGGCTGGATGAAGGTAAATGTACACCTGTAAAAAATCAAGGAAGTTGTGGAAGTTGTTGGTCGTTTGCAGCTTGTGGTTCATTTGAAAGCGTTATTAAAATTTTTGATAATGTAACAAAAGATTTATCTGAGCAATGGCTTGTAAATTGTGATAAACAATCGAGCGGATGTAGTGGCGGATGGTGCCCTGATTATATGTTTAAAAGTTACGGTGCTGTTTATGAAGTAGATCAAAAGTACACTCAGCAAAATGGTACATGTAAATCCACTTATACCTATCATGAAAAAATAAAGGGCTATACTCAGGTTGCGTTAAATCCTACAGTGGCTCAAATAAAACAAGCAATTTATGATTTTGGTCCTGTTTGGGTGGCAGTTTGTGTAGGAACTAACTTTAATGCATACAAATCCGGAGCAGTTTTAACAAAATCTGACGGAACCCAAGTTAATCACGCAGTTGTATTAGTTGGTTGGGATGATGCACAAAATTGCTGGGTGTTAAGAAACTCATGGGGAACAAGTTGGGGAGAAAAAGGAGGTTACATGCGTATTGCATATGGTGTAAGTAGTATTGGATATAAAACAACCTACATAGATTATAAAGGTGTTATTCCTCATGTAGTAACTAATGTGGATAACATATCAAATACTTCTATAAATAATGTATACCCTAATCCAACACCTGGAATCTTCAATATTAGTGGTGTGGAGAAAGATAACAACGTAGAAGTGTATGACGTATATGGTAAACTGGTTTATAAAAGTGCTGCTCCGCAAAATTCTATTGTTTCTGTTGACCTGTCACAACAAAGCAAAGGCATGTATTTTTATAAAATAATTGATTCGTCTTTAAAAAATGTTAAGCAAGGAAAAGTAATGGTGTATTAATTAGATTTAGATATTAATATACAAGAAAGGTGTAGTAATTACTACGCCTTTCTTTTTTCTGTAGCTAGTAACAACTCTGGGTTTCATAAAAGAATAAAGTTTTGTAAAGCTTAAATAGATTCTGTTTTACATCAATTTAATAATTAATGGCTGTAAGCCCCAGCAAAATAATACAATCAAAATAATACAAATAATGTTAAGGATTAATCCGGTTTTTATCATGTCTTTTATTTTAATGAAACCACTAGCGAAAACGATAGCATTAGGGGGCGTTCCCATTGGTAACATGCTTGCACAACTTGCACCAAGTGTCATGGGTATTCCTAGTAATAAAGGATCTAAATGCATAGCGGTTGCAATAGACGTGATAACAGGGGCCATTACAATCACCTGAGCTACATTGCTAAGTAGCTCACTTAAAAAAACAGAAATTGTTGTAACAATCAATATCATTAAGAAAATATTACTGGTTGAAAATGAGGCAATGTAACTACCTAACTTATCCATTAACATTGCGCTTTCCAACGCTTTTGCTAAAGCAATTCCTCCGCCAAAAAGTATGAGTATCCCCCAAGCCATTTTAGTGGTATCTTCCCATTCAAGTAAACGAGTTTCTTTGTCATCTGTATTTATCCCGGTAGGTATAATAAATAAGCTGATCGCACCCAAGAGGGCAATAATTGTGTCGTCTAGTACAATTATTTTTTGTAGACCGTTAATAATATCTTTTGTTATCCATAAAAGAACGGTAATAATAAAAACGATCAGTACTCTTTTTTCGGCTATAGATAGTTTCCCTAGCTTTTCAAGTTCTGCTTTAATAAAAATTTTCCCCTCAGCATTATGGGTGATTTTATTCGGATACAGCCATTTTGTTAGTACCCAATAAAGCATTAATAATAATATTGCTGTAAGGGGGGTGAATATCAACATCCAATCAGTAAAACCGAGTGTATAGTTGAATTTGTCCTGAATATAATTGGCATATGCTACATTCGGTGGTGTGCCAATAATTGTACCTATTGCAAAGTTAGAAGCGTACGCGATACATAACATTAAGACCAAAGAGAAATTTTTGACTCCTGCTTCTTCTTTATTATGTGCAGTAATCACATGAATGACTGACATTGCAATCGGGTACATCATCATAGTGGTAGCAGTATTACTAAGCCACATGCTCAAAAAACCGGTTGCTAAGATAAAGCCAAGAATAATGCGGTCGCCATTTGTGCCGGTTATGTTAATAATATTAAGGGCAATTCGCTTGTGTAAATTCCATTTTTGAATAGCTATACCGATAAAAAATCCACCCATAAAAAGAAAAACAATAGAGTCGGCATATGACTTAGTGACCTCTTTGAGTGAACTTATATTGCAAATTGGAAATAAAACAATAGGTATAAGGGCGACTACAGCTAAAGGCATAGCATCAAGCACCCACCAGCTGATCATTAATGATGCAATCGCCAACACCAGGTTAGCTTTTACATCAAGGTCAAGTGGATTTATAAAAAAGAAAAAAAAACAAATCAAAATGCCAGTAATAAATGCAATAGTTTTTTTCTTTTTAATGAGTAGCTTCAGCATTGAAAATTTTTTTCACCGTCTGCGAAGATATGCTTCATTAGATAATAACAAAGAAACTATCCAGAAAGAACCTAAAGGGAGAAATGTCCGTTGTTTCTATACGTTTGCTAAATCATTGTAGCGCCACTTATAAGTGAGATAATGAATGCGCCTATGGTTATGGCAAAATACATTCCTAAGAGTAGGGTGAATTTTACAAATATTCGGCCCCAACTATTCCCATATACTTGTTTCATACTTGCAAGTAAGTAAATCAATGCAGCAATCAATGCCCATGACAATACGGAATACTTTATTGAAATATAAATTAGTTGAGACAACAACAGGATGAAAAAGAACATAGTATGGGCATGAATAGAGAAGATAAGGTGTTGTATATAAAGTTTATTTTGTTTAAGGAATAAGAAATGCAGAAATAACGCAAAGATGGGCATTAGGAAAAAGAGGGAAATAGAAATACTCTTAAGTACTTTTTCCATTATGTGAATATGGTACTTAGGGTCAATTTTGATAAGTCCAGCTTGTTTTAAAGCAAGACGGTTCATCCATCCGGGCTGATATTTTTTAGAAATAAGTATACTATCTAATTGAATAGAATTTGCTTGTGTAATAAGTGATATATCTTTTTCTGTGTACTGTTCAGTCAAAACCGTTGAGGATACTTTAGCACCTTCATTATTGGTGATTGTTGTAGAAAAATTAATACCTGGCCCGGAATTTATTTTTAGTGCAAAACCTGCAGAAAAAAAATAAATCACGCTCACAAATATGTAAAGGCGGGCAGGAGGAACGTATTGCATTCGTTTACCCTCGTTGTATTCCAATGTGATCTTTCCTGGAGCAAGGAACATAG
>CAZCJN010000219.1:0-3521 GCA_964498865.1 uncultured Bacteroidia bacterium | reverse complement strand
TGCAAGTTGTTTTAATTTCTTCTCTGCTTCTTTGTTACTGGCTTCAATGACTACCGGTACGGGAATAGGTTTAGTGTTTTTTAAAAGGCTAATGGTCTGTACCTGCCATAATGCACCACAGTTTTTGAACTTCTTTTTTAGAACGTCGATACTTGTTGCACCTGACACATGCACTACAAGCTGATCTTTCAATGCCGGCATTTTATTTACGACTGCCTTAATGGCATCATCTTTAACAGCAATGAGGTAAACATCAGCAGGGTGGTTTACTATAGAGTGATTATCATTTCCGTATTTGCATTTTAATTTTTTTCCTAATCGTGCAGCATGCGAGAGGGTAGGGCTATAAACAAAAACAATTTTATGCCCCTTCTTTTTAAAAATACTTCCTAGTTGAGTAGCAATATTGCCAGATCCTATCAGGAAAATATTCATTTTTGTTTTTGCTTAATCAGGCTTTGTTTCTTTTTAATCGATAACGAACTGCCATAGTAGTGCCTATGATCATGATAAAACAACCCATCCATAAAATATTAATACCGGGGAAAACAATTGCTTTCATGACAATGAAATCTTTTTTACTGCTTCTTTTTTCAGAAACTGAAATATCTACTTTTCCGGTTTCTGGATTTACCTGCCAGAAAGCAAACTTCAATCCTAATTCATCTAATGTGGTTTCAATAGTATTGGGTACGCTGTCTGTAATATAATAGACAGGCATAAGATCAAATGTTTTTCCGTAGACGTCAAATATTTTCAATTTAGCTCCTACAGCTATCTCTGCATTTTGTATGTTCAGTTTTTCTTTATCGACTTGAGTTGTTAGCCCTTCTAAAACAATAATGCTGTTACTGGTAAAAAATGTATCACCTTTTGCAATGGTATTGTTATGCGGCTCTTTATACTCACCGGTGTTTGGTTCTTCTTTTGCCGCATCAAGATCAGCATAGGTAATATGTGTATAAATATCTTTTGTAAGAAAATGACGTGTATCCGGTTCTGCGGCATTTCCCATACGAGGGTTAAGTTGTATGCGTGGGCTCAGCGTAAATAAATTAGTATATGTTTTGTCTTCGTTTCTATGCAAATAAGCTACATCGTAGAACACATTGATACCTTCTTTTCTGACACCTGTATAGGTTACATAATAATCACCCATTTGTACGGTGTCATTTCTTTGCAAAAGTATATTGTCCTTATTGGAGAAATCTTTTCCGAAAATCTCTACATCTCCTTTCTGGTTGATGGAAATCTTTTCGCTTTTTCCTGTAGCGATCATGGCTCCCAATAAAATCATTCCAAAGCCTATATGTGCCACTGAAGCGCCTGCGTGATCCATTTTCCCTTTTAATACTTTGAAGATATAGGTGATGTTTGCCAGTATTGTAAATGTGCAACTGAAGAAAAGGGCTACATAGAATATTTTTTTCCATTCAGAAAACCAATGCAGGAAATAACCACTGATGATGGCAATTGTGAAAGAGATGCCCAGAGGGATTAAAATACTCTTCCAAAAATCTTTAGGGTTTGTTTTTTTGTATTTGAAAAATTGAGTAATGGCAATGAGGAGGGTAAGAAAAATGGCGAAGGGTACCTGCCATTGATGGTAGTGTTCTATTACTTTGTCAGCCGCCGGAGGAGCCAGATTAGTTCCAAATAATTTATTGATGACCGGCAGAGAGGTGGAAAAAGAGATTTGGAAAGAGGCAATCATGAGTATGAGTGCACCAATCAGCATCCAAAATTCACGAGACCATATACTTTCTTCTTCCGCAGAGCGGGGTAGGTTTTTAAAGTTAATGGCTAATAATACAATGGCAAGTAAAGTAAAAAAGCCAAGATAGAATACAAGTTGCCCGCTCATGCCTAAATCGGTAAAAGCATGAACAGAAGTATTTCCTAAAATTCCACTCCGTGTAAGAAAGGTTGAATAAAGGACTAGTATGAATGAAAGCATGGATAGAAAAAAAGTAGCAAATAAAGATTGGCCTTTATTTTTATGGATCATCATTACGTGACCTGCTCCTACTAAGATTAACCAAGGGACCAATGATGCATTCTCTACAGGATCCCACGCCCAAAATCCTCCGAAAGAAAGTGCTTCATAGGCCCAAGCCCCTCCCATTAATATTCCGGTTCCCAATACCATTACTCCTATAAAACTCCAGGTAAGAGCAGGTTTTTGCCATTCGTTGTAGTTTTTTTTCCAAAGTCCTGCAATCGCAAAACAAAATGGTACAAGCGTTAAAGCAAAGCCCAGGAAAAGTGTGGGGGGGTGAATAACCATCCAGTAATTCTGCAAGAGCGGGTTAAGTCCTCTTCCATCTAACTTTTCTAAGTAGTTAGTCATTTGTACGAACGGAAGGTTTTTGTAATCGGGGTGTTCTCTTAATAAAACAGCAAACGGATTACTCCCAATTTTATAATCGAATAAATAAATACCCAGTAGCATGGAGCACAGGAATACTTGTGCAATTGACATTACACTTAATACAGGTGCTTCCCATTGATTATAATTATTTAAATCAGATGATTTTGGATTAAGCCTGCGCATTAAGATGGTTCCTAAAATGGCATTCCAAAAGATCCAAAGTAAGAAGCTGCCTTCTTGCCCTTCCCAAAAACAAGAAGCAATATATTGCATAGGCATGTGCCTGCTTGAATGGTGCCATATATATTCGTATTCAAAGTAATGACCAAGGAGCATAATGAATAATGTTGCTACCATGCCAAAAACAGAAAGGGTATGTATAAAGAAAGAGTAGCGCCCAATTTTTTTCCAACTTAATTCTTCCGGACTATTGGCAGCTGAATTGGCCGATACGAAATATGATATCGAAGAGAGTAATGCTGCTGTAAAAGACAGTATAACTAAACCATTACCTAATTCACCTGCCCAAAGATGTTCGCCTGTATATTCCACAATTGTTTTTCAGATTAAAAATGTGAAGCAAATATAAGAGTAAACGGTAAGTAAATCATTCAATCGTATAAATTGAGAATAAAGACAGAATCCTTTTAAAATGATCCTTAAAATAGATCATTCTCTCCCGTATTATTAGGGATGGGGACAAACAAATTGAATCGATTAACTATTTACTCCTTTTTTTTCGTCCACGTATTTGGACGGGCATTTCATAAGTACGGAACTGGCTTCAAAATCGGTGCCATTCCATTTACCAATAGCCACAATTTGTTCAGTATGTTCAAAATCCTGAGGTTTGGCTTGGTGTAGAATAACCTTGGTTAGCGTACTATCACCATCTTTCATATAAAATGTAAAGACATTAGGGTCTTGTTCGGGATTATAAATCATCTCTTTTGATTTATCGAGCTTGCCTACCACATGAAATTCTTTTCCTGCTTTTGCTTTTGCTTCAGAAAGAGTAGCGTAAGTACTGGCATCACCCAAAGATGCAAAGATGGCTGCTATTGCTATAGCGATTAAAATAATTCCAATAATATGGGACTTTTTCATAAAGAAGCAATATGTAACAAATATATAACTACTTTTTTAGTTT
>CAZCJN010000218.1:0-3624 GCA_964498865.1 uncultured Bacteroidia bacterium | reverse complement strand
AGTAATTGGCTATCCAAGCAAAGAAGAAGAGAAAAAAATAATACGTATGAACATCAGTGGCAATTACCCTGAGCCCGCTCGTATTTTAAATCCTGAAGACATTCTAAAAGCACGCAACGTTGTTCGCGAGGTATACATGGATGAAAAAATAGAGAAATACATAGTAGATATTGTTTTTGCTACTAGGAACCCTAATGATTATAAGCTCAGTAAATACTCTGCACTTATCAGCTATGGAGCATCGCCACGTGCAAGTATTAATCTTGCTCAGGCTGCAAAAGCTTATGCATTTATTAAACGAAGAGGGTATGTTATTCCTGAAGATGTACGCGCTATATCTAATGACGTACTTCGTCATCGTATAGGACTTACTTACGAAGCAGAAGCTGAAAACATTACCAGCGAGAATGTTGTAAGCGAAATACTGAATACAGTTGAAGTGCCTTAGTCACTGCATCTGAAATTAAATCAACCACTAAATTAAAATCTCTTCTTGAGAGTTTTTATTCTCAATGGAAACTACGGAATTATTAAAACGAGTTCGTAAGATCGAAATAAAGACGAAAGGTCTTTCGAACCAGATTTTTTCTGGAGAGTACCATAGTGCTTTTAAAGGAAGAGGTATGGCCTTTAGTGAGGTCAGAGAATATCAGCCGGGTGACGATATAAGAGCTATTGACTGGAATGTTACAGCAAGAGTAGGCAGTCCGTATGTAAAAATATTTGAAGAAGAAAGAGAATTAACAGTTATGCTGCTTGTTGACGTAAGTGCGTCAGAAAATTTCGGAACACAAAAACAATTAAAAAAGGATCTGCTTACAGAAATTTGTGCTGTACTCGCCTTCTCTGCCATTCAAAACAATGACAAGATTGGTGTCATTTTCTTTAGCGATATCATTGAGAAATTTATTCCTCCTAAAAAAGGCAAGTCGCACATCTTACGCATCATTCGTGAACTCATTGATTTTACGCCTACTTCTAAAGGAACTGATATAGAAAATGCATTAAAATATTTTAAAAATATTATTAAAAAAAGAAGTATAACATTCTTACTTTCTGATTTTATTGATAGCAATATCAACCCCAAAAATAACCGACGTATAAGTGATGCATTAAAGCTCGTTAATAAAAAACATGATTTAGTGGCTTTACAAATTAAGGATAAAAGAGAAAAAGAATTACCGGATATTGGTTTAGTACGAGTATTAGATGCTGAAACAGGAAAACTTAAATGGATAGACACATCAAGTCTCCATGTAAGGAAGTCTTATTCAAAGCATGCTTCTATACGTGATCTAATGCTAAAAGATATTTTCTCCAGGAACGGCATCGATTCAGCAGTAATCAACACTTCTGAATCATATGTTAAACCATTAATGAGTTTATTCAAGAAAAGAGAAAAAAAGAAATGACTGAGTATATTTTAAATATTGATCACATCTTCAACAAGAAAAGGAATATTTTTTTCGCATTCATCCTTTCCCTCTTATCTATAGTTTACACCCCGGGTTATACTCAAGATATAACAGTAACAGCAAAATTAGATACCAACTCAATCATCATAGGACAGCAAGCACACATTATACTTAATGTGGAATACAACACTAACCAAGGCGATTTAAAAATCACGTTCCCTGCAATAAACGATACAATTATTAAACAATTAGAAGTTGTATCAAAGTCTAAAATTGAAAAGTTCTTACCGGACTCCAGTGATTTAAATCGAATGGCGCAAAAGCAAATCATTACAATCACTTCGTTTGATTCGGGATATTACGCAATACCACCTTTTAAGTTCTCTATAAACAACAATACTGAAAAAGTATATGAAACAGAAGCATTATTATTCTCTGTTATTACTGTCAATGTGGATACCACCAAAAGCATCATGGACATAAAACCCCCTCTTGAGGTACCTTTTTCATGGAAAGAATATTTACCCTATGTCTATCAATCATTAGCTCTATTAGCAGTACTTGGGGCGTTGATTTATCTGATTATTACCTATTTAAAAAACAAAAAGAAAAAACCTATTCCTAAAATTGAAATTCCTAAGACACCTGTTCACGTGATTACACTAGAACGATTAGAAAGACTCAAAGAAGCCAAACTCTGGCAACAAGGTAAACTAAAACAATACCATTCGGAACTATCAGACATTATGCGACATTACATTGAACAACGTTTCTACATCAATGCAATGGAACAAGTTACTGATGAAATCATGCATTCATTCAGAAAAGTAGATATAAGTGAAGAAATAAAGATGAAGTTAAGAGGTATACTTTTTTTATCCGACCTTGTAAAATTTGCTAAAGAGCAACCATTACCTAATGAAAATGAATTAAGTTGGACTAATGCCGTTGATTTTGTGAATACAACCAAAAAAGAAGAACAACCACAACCAAGTAGCGAAGCAACAACCAATATCCAATCTGACAAACAAATATCCTAAATGAATTTCTTTAGCGACATATCCTTTGCGCAGCCCTTGTTTTTATGGCTACTGGTTATTATTCCTATTCTCATCACCTCTTATATTTTCAAAAATGGGTTTGGTGATATACGTATTTCATCTCTCTCTAATTTTTCAGGCATAAGTCGTTCTTACAAAGAAATTTTAATGCATGCTCTTTTTGGAGTTAAGATGGTTGCTATAGCCCTCCTTATTATTGCTTTAGCACGCCCTCAATCAAAAACATCATGGAAAAACATAACCACAGAAGGAATTGACATCATTCTCTCTATGGACATTTCAGCAAGTATGCTGGCAAAAGATTTAAAGCCGAACAGACTCGAAGCAGCAAAGGAAGTAGCCACTGAATTCATCGATTCAAGACCGAATGACAGAATAGGTTTGGTTATTTTTAGCGGGGAAAGTTTTACCCAATGCCCCCTCACTACCGATCATGCTATCATTAAAAACCTAATGACCGATGTTAAAACCGGAATGGTAGCCGATGGCACTGCCATAGGAATGGGGCTTGCAACCGCAATCAGTCGTATTAAAGACAGTAAAGCAAAAAGCAAAGTCATCATTTTATTAACTGATGGAGTTAACAATATGGGTGCTATTGCACCACAAACTGCAGCAGATATTGCAAAAGCATTTGGCATACGTGTGTATACTATTGGTGTAGGAATGCTTGGAAAAGCACTTTCCCCTGTTGCCATGTATCCTAACGGGCAATTTGTATATGATTATGTATCAGTAGAAATAGATGAAAAAATGTTGACCAACATTGCAGAAATGACAGGAGGGAAATACTTTAGAGCAACCAGCAAAAACAATTTGCTTTCTGTTTATAAAGAAATAGATAAAATGGAGAAAACAATTGTTCAGGAAAAGAAGCACACACGAAGAACAGAAGAGTTTTTCCCCTTTGTTCTCTCAGCAGGCATTTTACTGATGATTGATTTTATATTAAGAAACACATTACTAAAAAAAATATATTAAGTGTTTAGATTAGAAAACATACATTACCTATATGCATTGTTGCTTATTCCGGCAATGATCCTTCTTTATATTCTCACCATTAGATGGAAAAAAAAGGCTATCCATGCGTTCGGCGATAGAGAAGTAATTATACAAATGATGCCGATGACTTCGCTTACAAAACCGGT
>CAZCJN010000217.1:0-3654 GCA_964498865.1 uncultured Bacteroidia bacterium | reverse complement strand
GAGTATAAGACGAATTACCCAGGTAAGGCAGGTAATTAATTGCCAACGGAAGTTTCTTATTATGGTTGCTGCCCATATCGAGTATGTAATACATCGTAAATGTCTTGCTCTCGTTGTTGGGTGTGTAAAGAACAGGGACATTTTTCTTCACTATCCCTTTCTGTATGTCTTTGTTGTAATCTACAAATACAGGTTCTACTTTTTCAGCCGGAGTATTTGTGATCTTTTTTACAAAAGCACTTTGTTCATTTCTATTGGTTTCAACCGGATTGATTGCAGGCTTTTCTACTTTTTCAACAGTGGTATCTTGCCCCGTACGTTTGTAGACTATTACGTAGTTGTTATTGTAGTATTTGTTAGCAAAATCAATGATCTCCTGTTTGGTGACTTTTGAAAGCGTGGTTATGTGGTTTACATAATCCGACCAAGGAGTTCCATTGATAAAAGCGCTTACATAGTCATCGGTTCTACCTGTATTTGATTCATAGCTTTTTATTTTTTCCAGTTTCATGTTATTGATAATGGCGGTTAAAAGCCAATCAGGAAATTCTCCTTTCTTTACTTTTTCTATTTCTGCCAGCAAAAGATCTTTTAGATCTTCTAGTTTTTGCCCTTCTTTAGGGTCAGCAGAAAAAACATGGGCGGAATAATCGTTACAGATCATTATTTCGCACCCGGCATTTAATACTTTTTGTTTTTGGATAAGATCCAGGTCTATTAAACCTGCTTTCTGGTTGTAAAGTATTTTATTCATTAACTCCAACAGATCCGCTTCTTTAGTGTTTGCGCCAGGAAAACGAAAGCCCATCATCATGGTTTCGGGGAATGGCCCTGTAACTGTTTTTACAATAGGAGCAGTAATAGGAGATTCAACGGCCAGGGTAGGAGGGTTAACAGGTTTAGAAGGCCATGCACCCATTGACTGATTGATCCATTTGATAGTAGAGTCCGGATTTAAGTCACCCGCAATGCAAATTGCCATGTTGTTAGGTACGTAATATTTATACAGATACTCTTTTATTTTTTTTAATGAAGGGTTTTTTAAATGTTCTATTGTTCCAATAGTGGTTTGAGTGCCATAGGTATGTTTTTGCCATAGACCTGAAAAAAGAGCTTCATATGATTTGCTCATATCATTATCCAGCGAACGATTTTTTTCTTCATACACTGCTTCCAGTTCTGTATGGAAGATCCTCATCACCGGATTTCTGAATCTTTCGCCTTCAATGCTTATCCATTTTTTGAGTTGGCTTGTAGGTACATCGTTGATATAAACGGTTTGATCTACCCATGTGTAGGCATTGGTTCCTGTAGCACCAATCGAGCCCATCATCTTGTCATATTCATTGGCAATCGATGATTTAGAAGCTACATACGAAATGCTGTCTATTTGATGGTATATCCCTTTCCGCTTAGCCACGTCTTTTGTTTGCCCATATACATCATACAGGGAATCTATTTTTTTTAACTCAACTTGCTCTTTTTTAAAATCAAGTGAACCGTATTGATCTGTTCCCTTAAAAAGCATATGCTCAAGGTAGTGAGCTAACCCCGTAGCATCATGTGGATCATTTTTGCTACCGGTGCGTACCGCAATAGAAGTATAAACGCGGGGAGCATTTTTATAAATGCTCATGTATACTTTAAGCCCGTTGCCTAAAGTATAGATGCGGGTTTTGATTGGGTCGCCGGGGACAGAATCATATGGGAAATTCTTTTCTTGCTTTCCGGATTGTGCCGATGCATTTAAACTGATAAACGCAATAAGAGTTACTAAAAATTGAAAAATGGATTTCATCTGTTAAGGTTATTTATTTTTTAATGTTAGAGGGTATTGATTGTGTGAAAATATAAAGCGGTTTATTTAGATAGTTGTTAGTAATCAATTTCGAGACCGAAATGTTGTCTTAATTTGTTAAGGGTAGGGTTTTTTTCTGCCAGACGTTTGTATTTCTCTTCTCCTGTGTAGGGTTTTCTTTCTGCTTCAGTTTTATTTACCTCAATGATTACCTGTAGCATCGGCTTTCTTAATTCCTTGCGTAAGAAAATAAGCAGATCGGTTTTAATGGTGTTAATGTCATCAGCTTGAACTTCGTTCAATACGGTAAAGGAAATGGTCTTATCGTCTGTCTGAACAGGTTGATGAGCGGTAAGCGTACTGTATAAATTGATTTTATTCTTCTGCTTAAGGAATAATGCAAACGAATTCCATATACTCATCAGGTCAGGTTCTTGGTCGGTATCTTTTTTTTCGTGGATAGGCCCAACGGAATTTTTAATCGCTACATTGTTTTTTTCCGATGCAACAGAGCCGGTCAATTGAGAGATAGAAAGCATGCCTTTTTTAATAGAGAGGCTTTCATTTATTTTTTTTACAGGCTCTGTTTTTGCAACGGGCTGTTTTAGAGGGGCAACAGCATTTACATTAAGAATAGTTTCTGTGGCAACCTTAGGAGTAGAGTAGGCAGCAATAGGTTCTTTTACTTCTGCCGTCACCTTTTCAATAACAGGTTGAGCTTTTTCCTTTTGAGATACTCTTCCTGCTGGGGCTACAATAAAGTCATTTTTTTTTTCTGCTTCTGCAGTTTGTAAAGAGCAAAGCTGAAGAAGGGTAAGTTCTACCAGCAATCGCTGATTGCGGCTGGCTTTATATTGTACATCGGCTTTGTTAAGCCGGCTTAGCGCACCGATTAAAAAAGGAGTATCTGTTTTCTTGCTCTGTATTTTATATCGTTCCCGAACTCCTGCACTTACTTCCATGAGTTGCAAAGTGGCTTCATCTTTACATACCAACAGGTTTCTAACGTGTTCGGCAAGTCCGTTTAGGAAAAGATGACCCTCAAAACCATTGTTAATGATCTCGTTGAAGGTAAGCAGAGTAGCGGAGGTGTTTTTCTCCAGGATAGAATCAGTGATTTTAAAATAATAATCGTAATCAAGAATATTTAAATTATCTATTACTGTTTTGTAGGTGATCGTATTGCCGGCAACTGCTACCATTTGGTCAAAGATGCTTAAGGCATCGCGCATGGCGCCGTCTGCCTTCTGGGCAATGATATGCAAGGCTTCTGCTTCTGCTTTTACTTTTTCTTTCTTGGCAATCTCTGCAAGATGAGTTGCTGCATCTTCTATTTTTATCCTGTTAAAATCAAATATCTGGCAGCGTGAAAGAATGGTAGGAATTATTTTATGTTTTTCTGTTGTAGCCAAAATAAAGATGGCATGTTTAGGGGGCTCTTCCAGCGTTTTTAGGAATGCATTAAAGGCTGCCTGAGAAAGCATATGCACCTCATCTATTATATACACTTTATGCGAACCTAATTGGGGAGCAAAACTTACCTGGTTGATCAGATTGCGAATGTCTTCTACCGAATTATTAGAAGCAGCATCCAATTCATAGATATTGAGAGAATGGCCTGCATTAAATGATTTGCATGATTCACACTCATCACATGCTTCAATGTTTTTTGTACAGTTAGAACAGTTGATGGTTTTAGCAAGTATGCGTGCACAAGTTGTCTTACCTACTCCACGTGGACCGCAGAATAAGTATGCTTGTGCTAAATGGTTGCTTTTAATTGCATTTTTTAAAGTAGAAGCAATATGCAGCTGTCCCACAACCGTATCAAATGTTTGCGGACGATATTTTCGGGC
>CAZCJN010000216.1:0-3666 GCA_964498865.1 uncultured Bacteroidia bacterium | reverse complement strand
ATCCGGTATAAAAGTCTTTCCTTCTTTAATAGTGATTTTAATATCCGGATCAAACGTATTGTATAAACCGAAAACAAGGTTGGAAATTCCATTAAAGCCGGATAGCACGATGACCAGCGCCATAGTACCCAGAGAAATGCCCAGTACAGAAATGAAAGCGATGATATTGATCGCATTATGCGACTTTTTGCTTATGAGATAGCGTTTGGCTATGAATAAGGGTAAGTTCAAAAGCTGATTAATTTTTTTTCTTTTTCACTGCTTTCCTTTTCAGCTTGCTCTTTACCTCTTGCTCAGGGGCGGGGGTATTTATATTTTGAAAGAGCGTTTCAATATGTTCCACATAATCGGCAGATTCATCTAAGAAGAATGCAACCTCAGGAACTATTCGTAACTGTTTTCCTACTCTCATGCCTAATAATTTTCGTATCTCTCTTACCTGTTCTTTTATTAGTTGTAAAGTTGTGTTTTTGTCTTTTGCACCATATATGCTTAAGTAGGTTTTTGCAAATGACAGGTCAGGGCTCATGAAAACATGTGTAACTGTAATTAATCCTGAACCAAAAGCATTACGCATTTCTTTTTGAAAGATTGCAGCAATTTCTTCCTGAATGAGGCTTGAAACTTTATTTTGTCTTGTTGTTGCCATATACATTGCTAAAGTACAAAAACAAATAAGCCATTAGTGATCAGCGATTACTTATTACTCATGATGAGGAAGGGGTGCTTAATAACCAGTAACAGAGAATACACTAACTTTAACAAATTTTTATGAAACGCTTTTTTCATATTCTTTCTTATGTACGTACCTACTGGATATATGCTTTCCTGAATACATTATTCAATATCCTTTCCATCGTTTTCTCTCTGTTTTCTCTCACCATGATCGCGCCTTTTCTTAATATTCTTTTTTTAAAGCAAACGGATGAATACAAGGTCATTTTAAGTAAAGGGGCACCTGTATTGAAGCTGTCTCCCGATTCATTAGTAGATAGTTTTAACTATTATCTATCAAGTATCATTATGGAGAAAGGCAAACTAAATGCTTTGATATTTATTGTGTTTTTGGTGATTATCATTTTCTTTTTAAAAAATCTGTTCCGTTACTTGGGAATGTATTTTATGGCCAATGTTCGTAATGGGGTTGTAAAAGACCTGCGTAATTCTATGTATAAGAAAATACTTTCTCTGCCACTTTCTTACTACTCTAACGAGAGAAAAGGGGATTTAATATCACGTATGACCACTGATTTGCAGGAAATAGAATGGAGCGTTATGCAGTCTGTAGAAATGGTTTTCAGAAACCCTATTAACATTATCATCCTTTTAGGAACCATGATCTACATGAGTGCTAAACTTACTTTGTTTGTTTTAGTACTTATTCCTATTCCAGCCATTTTAATATCCCTAGTGGCGAGTAGTTTGCGAAGGACTTCTGGAAAATCAAAGACACGTTTAGGCTTATTATTTTCAATGATAGAAGAAACCTTAGGTGGCATACGGATTATTAAAGCATTTGGAAGAGAAAATCACATGAAAGATAAATTTGAGCAGGAAAATAACTTTTATACCAGCACCATGATTCGTATGTATCGGAAGATAGATCTATCCTCTCCTTTAAGCGAATTTTTGGGTGCAGCCATCTTAATGACACTAGTTTATCTTGGGGGCAGGCTGGTGCTTGACGGAGGATTGGAAGCCTCTGCATTTATTACTTATATAGCTATTTTTTACCAAGTTATTGCCCCTTCAAAAGAGCTCACGCAGGCATTTTATGCAATACAACGTGGATTAGCTTCTGCAGAAAGGATAGAGAAAATTATTGCGGCAGAAGAAACGATCAAAGAAAACCCTACACCTGTTGTTGTTTCCACGTTTAATAAAGAAATAGAGTATAAGAATGTATCATTTTCCTATACACGTGGGGATAGTGGATATGTTCTGCATGACATAGATTTAAAAGTTCCAAAAGGTAAGACCATTGCTCTGGTGGGACAAAGTGGATCCGGAAAAACTACGCTTGCTGATATGCTGCCTCGCTTTTATGATCCGGATAAAGGAGAGATTTATATCGATGGCATTCCTATAAAAGATTTTTCTATAGCCTCTTTAAGGAGCTTGATCGGT
Organism: uncultured Bacteroidia bacterium; assembly: GCA_964498865.1. Lineage (GTDB taxonomy): Bacteria > Bacteroidota > Bacteroidia > Palsa-948 > Palsa-948 > Palsa-948. The sequence continues at coordinate 1,539 of CAZCJN010000216.1, read as the reverse complement.
ATTGTTTCTCAAGAATCTATTTTATTTAACGATACAGTGTTTAATAACATAGCTTTTGGATTTAATTCTCAAACTACTTTACCAAAAGAAGAAGAGGTCATTGCAGCTGCTAAAATTGCTAATGCTCATGATTTCATCATGCAAATGCCCGAAAGGTATCAAACCAATATTGGAGATAGGGGGAGCAAACTTTCCGGAGGTCAGAGACAACGTATTGCTATTGCCAGAGCTGTATTAAAAAAACCACCTATTTTAATTTTAGATGAAGCAACTTCTGCTTTAGACAGTGAATCAGAACGTTTAGTGCAAGACGCACTTAATCATTTAATGCAAAGCAGAACTTCTATTATTATAGCCCATCGTTTATCAACCGTACAACATGCGGATGAGATAATTGTTTTGCATAAGGGAGCAATTATTGAACGTGGTAATCATTTTCAATTAATTGCTCAAGATGGGGCTTATAAAAAGCTATACGATACTCAATCTTTTTTGTGAGGGATATTTATTCTGAAAACCTTGCGCTTATGGTTGTGGCAATTCCCCATCGAAAGCCATAATTCATATACTTTCCCTCCTGAAAGGAGGCTACTGCTTCAATTCTAAATATTCTTAAAAGCCCATCTATGCTATAACCTATTTCTGTATAGTGGTTAGAGGCAGGAGTTGCCAGATAGTTTATAAATATATTTTCACGAATGCCTAACATGCGAACATAAAGTAGGTTGGTTATTAGAAAACGCCTGAACTGGTAATTGATGTTTGCAGAAAAATATTTGTCTCTTGTGCTGTAAGTATAGTAATCTAATAAGCGGAAACTTTCGGTAGGGTCAGCAGTGGTTAGGAGTGTTTTGTTGCCCAAGAAATGTTTATAATCCATAAAATACAGTTTCTTATTATTTATGAATAGTCCTGTATTGAATCTAAGGTCTAATGTTCCACGTACTCCAAAACGAAGACGATGTATAACGCCAGCTTCTACCAGGTCGTAGTTTACATTGCTTTTGATAGCTTGCATGCCTTTAGTGTACCTAAGTGATAAAACAGCTGATGAATTTTCTACTTCTCTTTTTATTTTATTTCTGATCTTATATTTTAACCATGGTCTTGTTGAAATGCTAATGCTTGCTTTTAGTGCATTGCTATTTGAATTTATAACCTCTCCTCCATACTCATTATTGATCGGGTTATTCGAGGTGTAGCCCTCAATGTTTTTAATATCTATTAATTTATAGTTTGTATGGTTCTGCAATGTCTGACGATTTGCCCATTCAGAAGTTGCATCGAAAGAAACCTTAGGTGTTATGTTGCTTCGGAAACTTACATTTATAAAATCCTGCTGGTAAATCTTCATGAGATTTCTTTCAAAGAAAAGAGTGGTGAAACTGTTAGTGATTGGCAGGATAGGTTCGTCTTTATTAAATTGTTTTATGTACCTGCCTCCATCAATATTTAAAGTATATTTTTTATTTTTTAATGAAGCGGTGATCTTGCTATATAATTGCTGACTTGCTATCCCATACCTGAAAGCAGGAGTAA
>CAZCJN010000215.1:0-3668 GCA_964498865.1 uncultured Bacteroidia bacterium | reverse complement strand
GGTGGGTGCAGCAGGATCCGTATCAACAGTTCGCTTCGCCTTATGTAGGTATGGGTGCCGACCCTGCTAATAACACTGACCCGAGTGGTGGCATAGTACCGGGTGGCATTGGCGGATTATCTACAACTGCTGAAAAAGCTATTACGCTGGGGGAAGTTGTGGTGACAGCTTCTAAAGCTTCATCAATTGTTGTAAAGAGTAGTAACACATTAATGAAAGTAGCCAGTCTTTCTGCCAATGTATTTAAAGTAACAAATATTATTAATGGTGCGGTTTCAACTTTTCCGGTTGGAAAAGGTCCTGATAATTTAAAAGATATAATTGTTACAAATAAATCAGGAAAAGAGCTTTTTAGATTAGATGACGGAAAAAAAGAAGTTAGAACAAAGACTATTCAGGAACTTTACCTTATGGGAGTCCAATGGTTTGAACCAGAAGCTAAAAATTATATGAAAATTATATCATCAGACCCCAACATTGGCAATATGGGAGGAATTAAACATTTTTCTTGGGATGATATTATTAATTATGCTGACAATCATCAGAATTTATTAGGTTATGCAGTAAATGGCTGGTGGAACGACTGGAAATCGAATAAACATGGAGCTGATGGTTATTTGCTTTGTACCATTGATGGAAAACCATATTGGAGTGATGCAATTGGGCAAATTCCTTTTGCAGTTAATGCTATGCGTTTTAGTGAAGGATTGGGGTCTGATTATTCTATTTCCAATGAACAGGCAATAAATAGTGTTATTTCTTTAGGACAGATTTTTGGTAGCGGTCTTTTTGGGAAACGTGACAAATCCAATTCTTATGACAATCTTATGATTTTACGAGGGGCACTATTTGGAGCACAAAGATTTGCAATTCTCAGAACTACTGTAGATGATTATATTGAGCATGGAATGAAAAGTAAATTTGTTAGAATTAAAATAAAAATAAAATCCATAGCTAATAATATATTGGGTAAACCTATTGACAATAAAACCGCGACTCAATATGGTTATTAAAAATTCGTTATTTAGATGGTTAAAATTTTCATTGATTTTTTGGCTAATAGCAGAAGTAAGTTATCAAATATTTTTACGCTCTCAGTATATGAAAAACGGAGTATATGAATGGGAAGAATATGCAATAAAGCGTAATAAAAAAGAACTATCACTAATTGAAAACTACTTTTTGCAAGACACGATAAAACAATTTATTTATAGTGAAAATCCCAATGAGGGGGCAATAGTTAATTTGCCCGATAGCGTTAAGAATGCAATAATTAAACTCAAAAATGATTTAACGTGGGGCATAAACCTAACGAAATTAAATAAAAGTTTTTCAATAGATTATAACAGGATAAACGATAGTGAATTAGTGATACATATTTACGCAGGAGCTATTTTTAAAGCAAGCTATAATGGATATAATTTTTCTTTGACAATAACAAATAATGGTAATCCTTCAGACAATTATCTAAAATATGAACGGTATCAGAATGAAAATTTTTATATAGATAAGGGAATTAACAAAGATTATCGTTCAAAACCATTCATTCTTCGCTATAACTGCAATAGTTATGATTTATTAATTCTTAAATTGTTCAGATAGTGTAATTTATTTTACAATAGCGCCAAAGCTTAATTTTTCTGTGTATAATCTGGATCTTCCAAAATTTCCCTACATTTATCTCACCCCTTTTCAAAAAGAATCTCATTAGCTCTTTGAAACATAAATTTTGTATTAGCATTATTACCGTATGGATTAAAAATAGCAACCCTGTCTGCAAAGAAATTAGCGGATGGGTATGAAGGAGTTGTGAAGAATAATTATTTATATCAGGGTGCATTTGCCCAGTTGGATGAGGATATACATTGGACAGATTTTCCATTAAGAAACTACGATGCACAGATAGGCCGTTGGGTGCAGCAGGATCCGTATCAGGAATATGCTTCGCCGTATATTGGTTGTGGTACCGATCCGGTTAACTTAATAGACCCTAGCGGAGGATTTACGCTTGCAGGTTTAAGCAAAGCAGGAACCGCAGCAATATTAACCTTAGGAGGTGCTATCATTGGTACAGCAGTTGGGTTAATAAGTGGTGATGATGATTTTACCGGTACATTAATAGGAGCTGGGGCAGGTTTAGGAGCAGGGCTTGCAAACTTGAGTGCAAGGATAGCGATGAGTATGGGGATAAAGAGTGTGAATGTGGCGGTAAATGTTTTTAAAAGTTCAATTAATACTAATCAAGTAGGAAGAATTACGAATGTTAATTCAAATATATTTCATATTGCAAAAACTATAAAAATGAACTACAAAACAAAAATTAATGATTCATATCCGACAAGTTCATTTTTTTTTGATTATCAAACTGATAAGTTTAAAACTATGGATGATGCCGCTATAGATTGGGGAAAGAAATATAATGATAACTCAATAAAGGATGGAAGGGAATACGGATCAACAATTTACAGGTATAAAGAAAATGGGAAATTCTATTATTCTTACACTACCCCTAAGAAAGGAACTGGAACGAGAGCAGCAACACCTTTGCCTGCCCCAAATGGAACAACTGCAGTAGCCCGAATACATGTACATGGAAGTTCGTGGGGTGAAGATCCGGGGATAGTAGCATCCGATAATAATTTTTCTACAGATGATAAATGGGTTTATTATAATAATAAAGTGGATGGATATGTATCTACACCAAATGGTTCACTAAAAAAGTATAACTATAAAACAACGAAAGTTTCAGTAATAAGTACAGATATGCCTAGTGATACAAAATATCCCAAATTAAGAAAAAATAAAATTGATTTTGATAAATTACCCAAGAACGAGCCCTCTTTATAAGAAAGAGTTTTAGTTTATTAACGAATAAAGTATGAGAATAATTTTTGTAATACTATCTGAAATTTTACTACTGAATGCCTGCAATTATAAGCAAAATTCCAAGTCAATGTTGGTTACGGATAAAACTAATGAGTACATACCAAAAGATACTGGCAGCTTATATTTCCCATTAGAAACATTGCATTTTACTTCAGATAAAAAAAATAGAATTGGTGATTCTTTAATCAAAGCCATGTGTTCTGAAATTTTATTTCAATTAAAAGAACCTGTACTCTATAAATATTCTGGTAAACAACAGATTGTCCGATTATTATGGCTAAGGCCATTTGACAATCCGGTAGTTATTAGGATCAATAATTGGCAGGGGAAAATTTTTGTCAATATTAAGGAAGTAAAACAGGAATACCATAGCGAGGTTGACTATACTTATAAAACTGGGATTGACACTGTTATAATGATAGGCATAAATAAATGGAATAAAATTATTTCTTCATTGTATTCAAAAGACTTTTGGAAAAGTAGTTCGTCTGGGACAGTAGAATATGAAGATGCTACAATTTTTATTTTAGAAGGCTATATTAACAACAAGTATCATTGTATAACACGAACAATTGAAAATACTGCTGCTTTAGACTCTAACGAATATGTAAAAGATTTATATGAAATTGGTAATAATATTCTTTCTATGAAAAACAGAAAAGAATAATGCGTAGTTTACTTTCAATTTTTTCCAGACAGGTGCTTACTCTGGCAATCAGTTCCCGCCCAAGTCTCCATGTCAGTCTTTGTAAGCAAGCAATGGAACATTAGGCGGATACTAT
>CAZCJN010000214.1:0-3677 GCA_964498865.1 uncultured Bacteroidia bacterium | reverse complement strand
CCGGATTGGCAAGGAGTGGCAGGCTATATGTCTTTACGACTGGGCCTCTTGTTTTTTATCTTTTGGTCTTTGTGGCTGGCCGTACAAGCATTTCCTAAATGGTTAAGTATTGTATGTGCTGTTATTATTTTATTTTTCAGTTTTCAACGGTTGTTCTATCTCAGCAAAGGATCCTGGCACTTGAATGAGCTTGCCATTGAATGTGAGAGCATCTCAAAATCCATTGAACCTAATTCGATAGTACTACCCTTGAATTATTCCGACAATTGGCTGCATGTTCACTTCTCCAATTACCTGGCGGTTGATAAACCCATGGTAGTACTCGAAAATTACGAAGCCAATGTAAATTTTTTTCCGTTGCAATGGAACGCAGGGCAAATTCCTCCCCTCCGGGTAGGAAGCATCGATCTTGCCAACCTTCCCTGTTCTAATTGGACGTGGAGTCATGCAGCCAATAAGGCAAGTAAAAATGTGGATTATATTTTTTTATTAAGAGAAGAACTTGCACCTTCAGACTCTTGCACGCAGCAACTGCAACGGGAAATTAAAAACCATTACTCCTTATTAGCTTCAACTAAAACCTGTAAGCTATATAAATTGAATAACTAATTATTTATGTCAAAAGTAGTTGCCGGGATACTTTGCATCTGCTTGTTATGGTTGGGCATTTCAAATTTCCCTCTTAATATTTTCAGTTGGGATGTCTTTGGCTATTATTTATACCTGCCTCTGACTTTTATTTATCATGATTTAGGTATTAGAGATGTATCGATTGTAAACGAAATCATAGAAAAATATCATAACACGGGTACATTTTATCAAGCCTTGCCGGCCGGAGATACAGGTAATATGATCATGCGATACGGCATTGGCCTTGCTGTTTTATATTCCCCATTTTTCTTTATGGGCCATCTGCTTGCAGCCGGCTTAGGCTTCCCTACTGATGGGTTTTCTCTTCCTTATCAATATGCGGTATGGAGTGGTTGTATGCTATACACTTTTGCAGGTATTATAATGCTAAGAAAATGCTTACTGATTTTTTTTAATGAGTTAGTCACCAGTATTGTTTTGATCATCATGGTGCTGGGAACAAATTATACTTTGCATTCTTCTATGTTCGGGCAAGGATCCATGACGCATAATTATTTATTTACTCTATACGCCTTTATCCTATGGTTTACGATTCGTTGGCATCAGGAACAAAAATTAAAATACCTTATTGGTCTCGCTATTTCAAGTGGATTGGCTGTGATTGTCCGTCCTTCTGAAATGATCTGTTTGATAATTCCGGTTGTATGGGGAGTTTATAATACAGAAAGTTTTAACAAAAAAATAAAACTCCTCATTAAAAACAAAAAACAGCTATTCTTCTTTTCTCTCCTGTTTGTATCCATCTGCTTTATACAATTAACTTATTGGAAAATATATTCAGGCAGTTTTTGGTTCGATAGTTATTATAATCCCGGAGAGGGATTGGATCTATTTCCTCCTCATACCATTAACTTTTTATTCAGTTTTAGAAACGGGTGGTTCATCTATACTCCCATCATCGTCTTTGCATTTATCGGTTTTATTTATTTATATAAATACAACAAGCAAGTATTTTTTTCATTGTTCTTATATACCATTATCAACCTATGGGTCGTTTCCAGCTGGACAGTTTGGTGGTATGGTGAATGCTTTAGCCAACGCGGAATCATTGCTTCTTACATTGTACTTTCTGTCCCAATGGGTCATTTTGTTGTTGAACTAACAACCATTAATAAAAATCTTTTGAAATATTCTGTACTGGGAATTTTTTTGCTGCTCATTCTATTAAATCTTTTTCAAACCTGGCAAACGGCCCGTGGTATATTGTTTTCGCCCAGAGCAACTGCAAAGTTCTGGTTAGCTGTTTTTGGAAGAACCTCTCCTTTACCCAATGCAGAAAAGCTACTTTACATGAATTGGCCCACAAACGGAGAAGAGCATTTTACCAATAAGGATGAATACCGGAAAACACATACATGGAAAATTGAATTCGAAGCGAATGAAGAAATCCCAAAAGAACGATTAGATACACTTATTGTTCATTCCGGAAAAAGCGCTTACAAATTTGACAGCATTACAGAATTTGGACCTTCTATATCAAGAAAATATTTTGAAATAACTGATAAATACCATGCATGGATAAAAGCAAGCGTATGGATCTATCCCGTCTCAGACATAACAAAAAATCCTGTCAATTTTGTAACTACGTTCATACACAAAGGGAAGGCATATAAATATAAAGGGTTCGGCACTGATCAATTTAAACTGGAAATGAATAAGTGGAATCACATAAGCGTTGATTACCTTTCTCCTATAGCGATAAGAAGCACAAATGATTTATTGCAAGTGTATATCTGGAATAGTAATAAAATGAAATTTTATGTAGATGATTTGGAAGTTCAGGTATTCGAACCGGCACGATACCCTTATTACTAAACATTACTATTTCTTTTCCAACACCTCTCCCCCTTCTTGATACTCTGTATCGGTATTAATACTCCAAAGGTTTTGGTTTTTCCCGGTAAGAATTTCACGTGCGGCAAGCAATCCCATTAGAATTGAATGGTCCTGGTTATTGTATTTAAATGCTCCGTAACGACCTATAGCCAACAAGCCATTAACAGAGTTTACATAATTCTGAACAACAGTAAGGGTTTTTTCATAGCCCGTTTCATATACGGGATAGCATTTGCCCAAACGAACAACGTGCGAATTAATAATATTGGCGTTTTGCGGAACTAGTTTTATTTTCTTCACTTCCTCTTTTGCCAATTTGCCAAGCTCAGCGTCAGAAGCCGTCCAGATTGGATCTTTATCAAAACACCAATATTCCAAACAAAGTATGGTTGTTTTTTTATCGCTATAAAGGGTCGGGCACCAATTCCTAAAATTGGTAATGCGCCCATGTTGTACCTCCGGAGAATGAACATACACCCAATTATCCGGGAACAATCCTTCGGCTTCTACCTCTAAATAAACTAAAATCGTATTTCTAAAATAGAGTTTGTTGCAAGCCTCTGTTACGTTCTGAGGAACATTGCTTAGTCCCTTTACCATGAGTGTAAGAGGCATGGTTGAAACTACAAACTCCGAGAATACCTTCTCCCCATTAGCTAACTCTACGCCTTCAGCCTTTCCATTACCGTTGATCAGAACTTTTTGTACCGGGTTTTTCAAATGAACCTTACCGCCTCTGCTTTCAATAACAACTTTCATCTTCTCGTAAATGCTTCCGGTACCATATTTGGGGTAAGCGAATTGATCAACTAATGTTTTATGTTTTTTTTCCTTATCTCCCAAGAAAGCATTTTTCACTGCTTCCCATAGCGATAATTTTTTTATACGCTGTGCTGCCCAATCGGCATCTATTTTTGAGCAGGGAATGCCCCAAAGTTTTTCAGTATAGTTTTTAAAAAATATGCCGAAAAGTTTTTTTCCAAATCTATTGGTTACCCATTCTTCAAAAGTGGTAGGATTGGCAATGGGTGCTATACGTTGATAGAAATAGCTTATCAAAACCTGTAAAACCGTAAAAGGACCCAAATTGGCAAATGCATTGAGTGGCTTAAGGGGATAATAAAAAAATTTATTGTTGTAGTAAATACGCGTAAGGCGATTGACCATGGTATAATCTTCTCCAACTACTT
>CAZCJN010000213.1:0-3688 GCA_964498865.1 uncultured Bacteroidia bacterium | reverse complement strand
CATTAAGAGACTACGATGCACAGATCGGCAGGTGGGTGCAGCAGGATCCGTATCAGGAATTTTCTTCACCATATTCTGCTATGGCAAATGACCCCGTTAACAATATTGATCCTAGTGGAGGAATATATATACCGCTTAATAGAATTAGCAAGGTTGTTTCTTTTATTTCGCAATCCTCAACGAAAGTGTTGGAAATTACAGGGAAAGTTACCGAAGGATTAACACTTCTGAATAAGGCAAGTATTTTTATACATCTTGTAAATAGTGCAATTAGCATTATTAACATTGAGATTAATACATCGCAAGTAGGAGGATCACCATTTAGCAGAGGATGGGGTGATGCTTTTTTTAATGCGACTGTTGGAGGTTTACATGATGTTTTTTGGGGTACAAATTTATCAGAATATGACAGTCAGGAAGATAAAATACAATATTTAAAAGGGAGAATAGCAGGAGATCAGGCTGCTTTAGTTGCTTCTGCAGCTACAGTAAACTCAGGGCTTCAAGGAGGTGCCAGAGGTGCTTTAGTATCTGGTGGGTCATCAGCTATAGTAGGTACAGGTGTAGCAATATATGGCGGTGTGATGGGAGCAATAGCTATCAGTGATTTGGCTTGGGCAAGGAGTAAATTACAAAGAATACAGATGTCCTCTATTCTAGAAGACCTTAATGCAGAGTATGAGGGTAAAGGAGGTTCCAATAATGCTAATAATGATAGGGGAATGTCAGACTCATTTCCTGATGATGGTAACAGTCAGGATAGAAAAATCTCAAAGGATGCTGAAAAAATAGGTAATGGTCATGCATGGGATAAACACAAGCTTAAACAAAGAGAATTTCCAGAAATTAATACAAGAGATGAGTTTAAAAGATTAATTGATAAAGTAAAATGCAGTCCCAATAGTATGTATAAAAAATTGGCAAATGGAAGAAAGGCGTGGTATGATAAATCAACAAACACATTGGTAATAACAGACCCCACATCAGTTGATGGAGGTACAATGTATAGACCTATTGGGAAATTAAAATATTTCTACGGATTGAAATGAAACTTATGAGTATAGATAAAAATTTAACATACAAAGTTTGGTTTAATAAATCTGAGAAAGAGGCATTAACCAGAGGAATTGATTTCCTTATTAAAGATATTGAAATTGAATTGTTTACAAGGACTGGATTTAACTTAGAACAATATAGAGTTTTAAGTAAATATTTATTAGACCAAAGTTCAACTTGTATTAATTTAACAAAAGAGCAATTAATAATGTTACAGCAATTATTAAATGAAATTTGTTATGGAATTTTTATAGATGATTTTGAAAAAAAAATTGGCTTACAATTAATCCAATTACGAAAAATGCATGAACAAATCAGTAATTTCATTGACAAATCATCGGTGCATTTATAAAAGACTTCAGATACTAATTTTTTTCAGCCAATCATTTTAGATTTCCAATTCCAAAAATTCCCTACATTTATCTCACTCTTTTTTTCAAAAAGAATTTCAATCGCTCTTTGAAACATAAATTATGCCTTAGCATTACTACCCGTATGGATTAAAAATAGCAACCCTGTCTGCAAAGAAATTAGCGGATGTGTATGAAGGAGTTGTGAAGAATAATTATTTGTATCAGGGTGCATTTGCCCTGTTGGATGAGGATATACAATGGACAGATTTTCCATTAAGAAACTACGATGCACAGATTGGCAGGTGGGTGCAGCAGGATCCGTATCAACAGTTCGCTTCGCCTTATGTAGGTATGGGCAATGACCCGGTAAATCTGGTTGACCCAAGTGGGGGCAGCATATTATTTTGCCCTGGTACATCTGCCTTAGCCATATTTCTTGACAAAGCATTCACGGCACTTATAAAAGCCAGCCCCATTTTTGGAAAAATAAGTATCGGCCTTAACATTTTAAAAGTCGCAGCATTAATTACAAATATGTCGGAGACAGCTGCTATGATTAATGGGCAGATGGTGGCTAAGCAGGTGGGTTATAAAGTTTACCAAAGAACATTTGCACCGTGGGAGCGTTTCGGAAACGCTTTTCACCCAATCCGGTTTAGAATGGTTGAATATAGTGGTGACAGCAGAGGATTTTCAACTTCAACGAATGTTACATCACGAATCACTTTAAAATATTCTATTGACTTAAACCAGCAAAATTATCAAGGAGAACCTAGCGTTTATTCTGATAAATCTACTATGTATAAAGAAGGCACAAATGAAAAACTTGACGAAAAAACAAGTACCCCTAGTTATTTAAAATGGGCTCCTCAGAAAACTGCAAATACCACCATTTTTAAAACAAGATTTGAAGGAAGCAATCCTTTATTCCCATTTTCACCACCAATTGTATGGACTGGCACGTTATCAATTACCAAAGTCACTGGCTATATTGATGTATCCTACAGTTTTATAAGGAAAGGCTTCCCAGCTTTTGAATCCTTTATTGAAGATGGTATGGGAACAAAAGTTTTTATTGGGGTATATGATGCTCCTGCTAAAGGGAATGCTATCCAAGCTTTATCTGGTTCTGAGTTGGCTTATGCAAGCCCTACTTTTAGATTAAGGATTTATACCAATTCTAACGGTTCATTCTCTGGTAATGTCATGCGAACCTATGACAATGGACAATCATTTATCATGACAATTAGTACTTGAAACAATTACATAGGGCAATTACCGGCCGCAAAAGATATAAAATGAATTCGATGAATATTGTTTTAATTTGGAGCTTAGTTATATTAACCTTTATGAATGGTTGTACACCTGAAAAAGAGTTATACATTATACCTAATAATTATAAGGGAAAGATTGTTATTATTTTTAATATCAAAGATGGAGATCCCAGAACCTATGAAAATGGGTATCGTATATACCGAATACCTGAAAATGGAGTTTTGTTTACACAGTTCAGCTCTAATACTGGTGAATCACCCATAGGGGACATACAGTATAGATATGTGAGAGGAACTGATACCATAAAAATCAAAGAGCATCTTATTACAGGGGATACCAGTTCAACTTTGCAGCAAATTTTTGCAGTAACTACAGGAATATTTGGAGATAAAAAAAGATATGAGTATATCTCATTTACTATTTGCACATATAAGGAATGGACAAACAATCTTAAAGACAAATCAAGGTTTTTGGATGATGATAAACGAATATGGGAAATTATTCAGAAACGTTTGTCTGTTAGTGTTTCAGAATAGGTTATAGAAATTAATATACCAGATTACCATGTTTCCCGACCATGTCTCCATGTCAGTCTTTGTGAGCAAGCAATGGTACATTGGGCGGATACGAAGCAATACTTCTTTTTTTTCAGCTAATCATTTTAAATTTCCACTTCCAAAAATTCCCTACATTTATCTCACTCTTTCAAAAGGAGTTTCATTAGCTCTTTGAAACATAAATTTTGTATTAGCATTACTACCCGTATGGATTAAAAATAGCAACCCTGTCTGCAAAGAAATTAGCGGATGTGTATGAAGGAGTTGTGAAGAATAATTATTTGTATCAGGGTGCATTTGCCCTGTTGGATGAGGATATACAATGGACAGATTTTCCATTAAGAAACTACGATGCACAGATTGGCAGGTGGGTGCAGCAGGATCCGTATCAACAGTTCGCTTCGCCTTATGTAGGTATGGGCAATGACCCGGTAAATCTGGTTGACC
>CAZCJN010000212.1:2524-3734 GCA_964498865.1 uncultured Bacteroidia bacterium | reverse complement strand
TAACTTTTTTGATAACCCCTCTGAAAAATTAAAGTTAGTGGGTATAACAGGTACTAATGGAAAAACAACTACAGCGACGCTTTTATACAACTTGTTTTCATCCTTAGGTTATGGAGTAGGCTTAATATCTACCGTTGAGAACAAGATCTCGGTTCCGGCAAAAAATGAAAATAAGTCTGTTAAAGAAAGAGAAATAACCATTTCTTCTACTCATACTACACCTGATGCTATTCAATTGAATAACCTTTTTAAAAAGATGGTGGAGGCAGATTGTACGTATTGTTTTATGGAAGTAAGTTCTCACGCAGTGGTGCAAAAAAGAATTTCAGGTGTCAAATTCTCAGGAGCTGTGTTTACTAATATCACTCACGATCATCTAGACTATCATAAAACATTTGAGGAATATCTAAAAGCGAAGAAAAAATTCTTTGATGATTTGGATGAAGAAGCATTTGCACTTGTAAATAAAGATGATATGAACGGCATGACTATGTTGCAAAATACGCGTGCTGTTAAAAAAACCTTTTCTCTTAAATCGCTAGCTGATTTTAAATGCAAAATAATTGAAAACCAACTATCGGGATTATTGCTGAGTATAGACGGGATAGAAACGTGGAGCAAATTAATCGGGTCGTTTAATGCAAATAATCTTCTGGCCATATATGCTACAGCAATTTTACTGGGCCAAGAAAAAATAAAAGTCCTTACACAATTAAGCAATTTAGATTCAGTAAGCGGTAGATTTCAGCAAGTGAATGCACATGGAGTAGTGGGTATTGTTGATTATGCACATACTCCCGATGCTTTATTAAATGTGCTGAAAACCATTCGTGATATAAAATCTGGCAATGGAAAGGTGATTACTGTGGTTGGTTGTGGTGGGGATCGAGATGCTTTAAAACGTCCCATTATGGCACGCATAGCTTGTGAGGAAAGCGATAAAGTAATACTGACCTCTGATAATCCGAGAAGTGAAAATCCAGATGACATAATTCAACAAATGCAAGCGGGGGTAGATAGGATATATCAGAAAAAAGTTCTATCAATAACTGACAGAAAAGAAGCAATTAGAACAGCCTGTTCAATTGCCGAATCTGGTGATGTGATTTTGGTGGCAGGAAAAGGACATGAAAAATATCAAGAGATAAAAGGAGTAAAGCATCCATTTGATGACGTGAAAACATTAACAGAAAACTTAGAATTATTTACA
>CAZCJN010000212.1:0-2424 GCA_964498865.1 uncultured Bacteroidia bacterium | reverse complement strand
AAGATTAATAATGTATACATAATACTAATGTTGGTGACAACCGTGTGGTTAGGAGTAATTGGTTTTTTAGATGACTACATAAAAGTTTTTAAGAAAGATAAAAAAGGTCTTGCCGGAAAATTCAAAATAATTGGTCAGGTTGGTTTAGGAATTATTGTAGGTGCTACTTTTTATTTCCATCCTAATGTTCATACACGTGTCGAAATTTCTAAAAACGTTTCTAAAAAAGTTGATAAAGATAAAGTAGTTAATCTGATAGATACCCAGGGTAAAGTACATTATATGTTAGATAGGAAGCTGCCTAATACTACCATCCCATTTGTAAAAAATAATGAGTTCAACTATTCGTCTGTGTTAGGGTTGATCAATAAAAATTTAAGAAAATATACTTGGATTATCTATATACTGGCTGTTATCATTATTGTAACTGCCGTTTCGAATGGTGCCAATATTACTGATGGAATAGATGGACTTGCCACAGGCACTTCTGCTATCATTGGTGTAACACTTGCAGTTTTTGCCTATGTGTCAGGCAACATCATTTTTGCCAGATACTTAGATGTAATGTACATCCCCTATACAGGTGAACTGGTTGTCTTTGCCAGTGCATTTATCGGGGCCTGTGTTGGGTTTCTATGGTATAATGCTTATCCCGCACAAGTTTTTATGGGTGACACCGGCAGCCTTTCCTTAGGAGGCATCATAGCGGTATTTGCTTTGGCAGTAAGAAAAGAGCTGCTTATTCCAATTCTATGCGGCATATTTCTGATAGAAAATTTATCAGTACTGATTCAGGTCTCCTATTTCAAATACACTAAAAAGAAATACGGTGAAGGGCGGAGAATTTTTAAAATGTCTCCTCTCCATCATCATTACCAGAAATTAGGGATGCATGAATCAAAAATCGTTTCTCGTTTTTGGATAATAGGAATCATGTTGGCTATTGTAACTGTTGTGACATTGAAATTGAGATAATGAAATTAAAAGTATTAATAGAAAAAAATAAACCACAACGAATAGTGGTGATTGGGAGTGGAGAAAGTGGAGCAGGAGCAGCAGTATTGGCAAAGATGAAGGGTTTCGATGTTTTTGTTTCGGATAAAGGAAATATAAAAGAAGAGTATAAAAACGTTCTTTCAAATCATGGCATAGCGTACGAAGAAGGAAAGCATACGGCTTCATTGATATTAAATGCAAATGAAGTTGTTAAAAGCCCGGGTGTACCTGAGAAATCTGAAATGATGCAGCAAATAAGGAAAAAGAAAATCGCAGTCGTTTCAGAAATTGAATTTGCTGCCCGTTTTACTAATGCAACCCTGATAGGGATTACCGGAACAAACGGTAAAACTACTACAACCTCTCTTACTTATCACGTTTTAAAAAATGCAGGGTACAATGTAAAGATGGCTGGCAACATAGGCAAAAGTTTTGCATTGATGGTTGCAGAGGAGAAAAAAGAAACACGTAAAAAACTCTTCTATGTTTTGGAGTTAAGCAGTTTTCAGTTAGATGGCATGTTTAAAACAAGAATTAATGTAGCCATTCTTACCAACATTACTCCTGATCATCTAGATAGCTATAACTATAAGTTTCAAAACTATATCAATTCAAAGTTTAGGATTACTCAAAATCAAACCAAAGAAGATGCATTTATCTATTGTGCTGATGATGAAGTGATCGCAAAGGAAATAAAGAAACGAAAATTAACAGCTCAACTTTTTCCTTTCTCTATAAAGAGAAAAATAAAAAGAGGCGCTTATTTAATAACAGAAAAAGCTCCATCCGGAAAGGATGCACAAAAAAAACTCTTGAGAGCAAAGGAGAAAATGGAAATAAACATCAACAACCAAATCCCCATACATATGTTTGTAGAACAATTAGCACTGCAAGGAAGGCACAACATTTACAACTCAATGGCAGCAGGAATCGCTGCTCGATTTGTAGAAGTTAGAAAATCAGATATTCGAGAAAGTCTTTCAGATTTTGAGAATATAGAACATCGTTTGGAATTTGTAACAAAAGTTTACGGAGTAGACTACATCAATGATTCAAAAGCGACCAATGTTAACTCTACCTGGTATGCACTTGAAAGCATGCAAAATCCTACTGTCTGGATTGTGGGTGGAGTAGATAAAGGAAATGATTATGACATGATTAAAGATTTGGTAAAGCAAAAAGTAAAAGCAATTGTTTGCTTGGGAGTTGATAATAAAAAAATTATCAAAGCATTTAAAGATGTTGTTAGTGTTATTGTAGAAACAAAATCTGCAGATGAAGCTGTAAGAGCATCTGCACGCATCGCAACAAAAGGAGATACTGTTTTGCTTTCACCTTGTTGTGCTAGTTTCGATTTATTCGATAATTACGAAGATCGTGGAAGGAAATTTAAGCAAGCAGTAAAATCTCTTTGATTATATAATAGAG
>CAZCJN010000211.1:0-3791 GCA_964498865.1 uncultured Bacteroidia bacterium | reverse complement strand
TGAAAGCCTGTTTTTACCGTATCGTCATAAGTCGGGTAATCAGCAACAATGATCTGCCCTAATATTCCTTCACTGGAATAATGAATATGTATGCCCGGATATATTGATACAGGTTTTGATCCCGACAAAGAAACAAATACAGTCAAAAGGAAAAAAAGTGAGTAAAAATTCCTGGAAGCAATCAGTTTAAAGAAAGGAATAACCCCTAATATAATCCCTAACAGGATAGCCGGCTTTGATAACCCAAAATGAGGTATTGCATAAAAGCCTAAAAAGAAAGTAGATAAAATACCACCTGCTGTTGAAATAGCATATACAGTTCCTGCTGCTTTACCGGAATTAAAACCAACACATCTTACAATCATTGGAGAGACCATACCCATAAAAAAAACAGGAGGGAACAGAAAAAATAAAGCAGAAATTAAAATAGCCGTTAAGAGAGAGAAACCGGATACATGAACCATTACCGTTTTAGCAAGCATAGGCATGGTCATTAAAAAAACAGAGGATGACAGCAATATAAAATAAAGATTGCGCTCCTTATTATTTTTTTCAGACAGTACCCCCCCCACAAAATAACCTAATGCTAATCCCCCAAGAGTTATACCCAATATGGACGCCCAAACATATAATGAAGAACCAAAAAAGGGAGCCATCATTTTTGCCCCCAGTAACTCAGCAGCCATAACACATGCCCCTTCAATAAAGGCCAGAAGATAATATAATAATGGCATATTACAGATTTAAGATAAATTATAAACAAGCATACAAATATATGTTTGATAAAATACATAAAACGTTATATTCGTGCAGTTAATAAATTAGTAAAACTAAACTTTCAATTCATCATGAAAAAATCATTACTCTTTTTCTATGTATTATTTTGTGTTAGTGTATATGAGGTGCACGCACAAAATCAAAAACTAGTTTCGAGTGTATCGAACAAAGGCGTTCCTTATAACAAGCATTTAGCTATCGATGACTCGTATTACAAAGTTGCGACTACGTTCTCTACACATAAAACAAAAACAAACCTATCTCCTCTTTCCAATTCTTTAAAAGTGGGGACTACCAAATACGATCTTCAATCCAATGCAAGTATGTCAAGAAGGATCATTGCACATGGAAATGGAACTGTATCTATGATCTGGACCATGTCTACTGACGGACCTACTGCCTATAACACACGTGGAACCGGTTATAACTTTTTTAATCCCTCTTTACCCGGAAACCATCTTCTTTATCCCAGTGGGCCCACTGCAAGATTAGAAGGCTCAACAAAAACCGGATTCCCCAGCCTTGCTGTATTAGAAGATACCACTGAACTGGTAATGGCACACTTTAGTGCTGCAGGTGATTATCAATTAGGTACTAATCAAGGTTTAGGTTCAGGAACATGGGCATTTAATCCTGCTAATGCTATGACTGTTTATGATGGATTCTCTACTGTATGGTGCAGAATAGCAACCGGCGGGCAGGACAAAAAAACTATTCACATTATTGGAACTTATAATGACGAGACAGCCCCTAAAGTAAAACTGAAGGGTGTTACTAATCCTCTTGTATATTCCATGTCAGCCGATGCCGGAGGGGGATGGGATCAACAATCCGTTGTATTACCGGGCTATGATAGCACCCGTTATGTGGATGGAAGTGCAGAAAACTATTCTATGGATGCAAACGATAGTATTGTTGCCATTGTAAGCTCTGCGCTCGATGGTGACGTTACCCTTTGGAAATCTACTAATAACGGAACTTCTTTTACACGAACATTTGTTGATTCATTTATTTATGCGCCCACTATTGACTCTGCTTTGGTAAATGATACTGTATGGACAAGCGATGGAGGATCATCCGTTGTCATTGATGCAGCAGGCAAAGTACACGTTGCTTATTCAGGAGTAAGGATTTCAAAAACTGACTTCTTTCCGGGAGATATGAAATTAACCTATTGGAATGATGCCAATAAACAACAAGTAGTTATACCTATAACACTCAATGATGTGGATGGCAGTCAAAATTCAGGGGATGCAAGTGGTACTTATGAAATTGGTGATAGCACAACGGTACTTACTACCCCCATAACAATTGATGATGGGCGGTATGGTAATTCGGCCCTGCTCACTGAACCAAGCATAGCTGTAGATGGAAACAATGTATTTATCTTATTTTCCCTTCCCCGAGATAATGACAGAACTAGTGCAAATGATACTACGGATAAAAGCTTCCGTGATATTTGGATCGTAGCTTCTCAAGATGGAGGCGCTACCTGGGGAAAAATTCAGAATATATCCTGCACACCGCAAGAGGAAGAATTTTATATAACTATGGCAAAAAATGCATCGGGAAATTATCTACATCTTCTTTATCAATTAGACAACGAACCGGGCACCATTGTACTTCATAGCAATCCGGCCGATTATAATGAAATACGTTACGGGATAATCAACAAAGCAGCTGTACTGGCAGGAACTGCTAATTGCCAAATGGGAGTTATTGGAGTTAATGAAATTGCCAACGACCAGTTTGGTGTAATTAATAACTTTCCCAACCCTACCAGCGGAATAACCTATTTTAACCTTAACGTAAGAGAAAGCAAAAACCTTACATTAACTATTTTCAATTCATTAGGCCAAACTGTATATACCTACAGCAATAAATATTCTGTAGGCAACCACACTTTATCGGTAGATGCAAGCAAATTTGCTTCCGGAATTTATTCTTACAGCATTTCAAGCGGAGATGCAGCAGTAAGCGGAAAGTTCATTAAAGAATAACTTTATTTGATCGTACTCTAAAAAGCCTCCCGATGTTCATCGGGGGGCTTTTATTTTTATCTGTATCCCACTATTTATATACCTTAGAAAAAAATTAAGCTTCGTTATGAAAAAACTTGCCGTATTTACATCGGGAGGAGATGCCCCCGGCATGAATGCATGCATCCGCGCGGTGGTAAGAACTGCTGTATTTAATAATATAGAAATAACAGGCATCATGC
The DNA here is from genome assembly GCA_964498865.1 of uncultured Bacteroidia bacterium. Taxonomy (GTDB): domain Bacteria; phylum Bacteroidota; class Bacteroidia; order Palsa-948; family Palsa-948; genus Palsa-948. Next base: position 793 of record CAZCJN010000211.1, on the reverse strand, counting down.
ACGGCTACGACGGCATGATCCAGGAAGAATTCATCCCGCTGGATACTAAATCGGTTGCCAATATCATTCACAGGGGCGGAACCTTGCTCAAGACTGCACGAAGTGCCGCCTTTCTTACCAAAGAAGGAATGAACAAAGCAAAAAATAATTTAGAGAAAAATAAAATAGACGGAGTTATTGCCATAGGTGGTGACGGCACCTTTAAAGGCGCCTTTGAATTCAGTACCCTTTGTTCCATTCCTTTTGTGGGATGCCCGGGGACTATTGATAATGATTTAGTGGGAACAGACTTTACCATTGGCTACGATACAGCCATTAATACCGTAGTTGATGCCGTTGATAAAATACGAGATACTGCCGAAAGTCATGAACGTCTTTTTTTTATTGAAGTAATGGGAAGAGACGCAGGACTTATTGCATTAAGAAGCGGCATTGGGTCGGGTGCAGAAGCCATACTTATTTCGGAAGCAGAAACAGATTTCAACAAATTAATTTCGCACTTAAAAGATGGCCGAAAAAATAAAACCTCTAAAATCGTAATCGTATCCGAGCAACAGGGAACCGGCAGTGTTCTAAAAATTGCTGAAAGAGTAAAGCAAGAGATCCCTTCGTATGATATACGTGTTTCTGTGTTGGGTCATATTCAGAGAGGAGGTAACCCAACCTGCATGGATAGGGTAAATGCCTCGCGCATGGGCTTTTCAGCCGTAGAAGCTTTAAGGGCAGGAAAAAAGAATGTTATGATTGGCATCATCAATAATAAAATAGAATACACTCCTTTTGAGAAAGCCAC
>CAZCJN010000210.1:0-3817 GCA_964498865.1 uncultured Bacteroidia bacterium | reverse complement strand
AACTTCGAATACTACAAATACACCTGTTTCTCAGCTACCAAAACCAGTAAATGTTCAAGTGCAAAAACCTGCAGTTACTCAGCCGCCAAAACCTGTCGCTGTTCAAACTGTTCAAGTACAAAAACCACTTCTGCACACCCCACAAAGAAATATTGGTACACCCGCTTTATCCAAACCTCCTACCTTTCCAGTAACACCACAAGTAGCGAAGCTACCACCTCCAAAAGTTACTAAACTAGAGCCAATAAAGCAGGTTATACCTATTAAGAAAAATCCAGTTGTACCCGTAAAAGCGCCTGCATCAACTGTAATACAAACAGGTCTAAAGCCGGTACCTCCAGTGAAAAAGCAAAATCAAGAAGCCAGTAAGGATACTCCATCAAAGAGAAAACAGAATAAGAATGAAAAGAAAAATAAGAATGAAGATTCGGATTCATCTGATAGTGGCGATATTGATTTTGGAAATTTAAACGAGTCAATTGAAGATATATTACAAAAAGAAGATACATCTGATGCTCTAGATTCGGACGAGTAAAATTATTGCGAACATACCGTGAAATTAAAAACTTATTTTTTTTTTTGATTTAAACGTTTATTTACATTAAAAATATGCTTTAAATTTTTATAAATATGTCTTCCGATGAATCTGGAGAATCACACGAAAAATATACATTACAAGTAGACAAAGCTTGTAAATTATTAAGAGTACTACATCCTGCATTATCATTCATGAATTGTCCTCCATTTCTTAACTATAAGAAAATAGCAGAACAACTAAACGGAGAGTTTAATGTAAAAGATGTTGGATTATTAGATGCAAGTGATACTAAAGAACAAAAAAATAACATCCGCAAACTGCAGGAATATATTAATAAACATAAATTCAAGACACCACTAATTCTGGTAGGATTTACCCAAAATAGCGATATTATAAATGAAATATTCGGAGAATATTGTTTCACATATATATTTATATATCCTCCTGATCCTAAAACTTATGAATCTGTTATAACAGAATCTATGAAAACTTCGAATGAATTATTAAAGAATCCTACGTTTAATAAAAATTTCTTAAAGGTAGACAGCAAAACTACAGCAGAATCTATAAGAAAGAAAGTATTAAAAATTTCATTGGATACTTACAAAAATCATTCTTCTGTTTATGATTTGTTTGTTATTAAATTGTCACTAAAAAAATAAAGTTTACAATATTTTCATTTATTTTTTATATGCGAGAATATATACACATATCTTTTTACATTTTTTATTTTGGTGTAATTCTATCAACGAATTAAAATGTGTACGAAGGATTATTGGCCTATTATAATAGTCGTTTTGATATTATTATTTGTATTATTCAAAACACGTGAAACTTTCGTAGTGCGAACTCTCGATCAAACTGCATTCCAGCACCCGGATCCAGTGTTATTTAAATATACTGGAAGATTAAGAGATCCTACGGGGAGTGATTCATATGATCGTTACTATGAGAATAACATGCTATACAATCAGCATGTAACTGGAGAATATCAAGGAGCTCAAGCATTCGCTAATAATGCCCCGAATGTGCGACTTCGTGCTACAACTGAAGAGGTATTCGGCATAGATGAAGGAACTAAGTCTCGTTCTCCAGTACCATCAACTGAGCCTTTTGTTGGAGGTATGAGCTATTAAATTTATAAAAAAATACGATTTTTGTAACAATTTTTTTTATAAATTGCAATTTAAAAGCGAGACCTTATTATATATTATAATTTTTACGTGAATATTAGAAAACTTTGTTTTCGTAGAGATGGATAGAAAAGAAGTAGCTGATTTTGTTAGTGGTAACGGCCAATATCTAATAAATTTCTTTAAAAAACATGGGGCTCCAGGAGTAGACGCATTTTCTCAATTAACAGATCATTTATATATTAGCAATTGGGAAAATGGATGCGATAAGGATAATTTAAGACGATATAAAGTAAAAGCTATTTTATGTTTGGCAGATCATGATAAAGAGATGAAAAAAGAAACTTTAGCAATGTATAAGAAAATGGGTATACAATTTGCTAGACCTTTAACTAAAGCTGGTTTAACTAATTCTAATGATTGTCCTATCCATGAAATATTCGATTTCTGTTATAATTTTATTCAAAGTAATGCTGAAAAAAACAATGTAGTTTTGTTACAAGGACAAGACGGTGTATCACGTACAGCTACTATTGCTATTCATTTCTTCTTAAATAGGTACTATCTTACTAATTGTAAAAAGAACGATAAATGGAATACTAAACTGGTTGATATTAAAAATAGTTATGCTGTTAAAATAGCGAAATTTGTTCAAGGCAAACGATCTTGCATCGAACCTATTAATCAATTTGTCTATAAAATTTTATTATCAGAAGTTCAATTAAAAATGTATTTCAAACAAGTAATAGAAGATGGTATCAAAGTTGATAGTAAAAAGAAACCTAATAAATCACAGAAAACTAAAATCTCTAAAAAAGATGATTCAGAAGAATCTGATGAAAAGTTAGATGGCTCTTCCGAAGAAACTAAACCGGTAAAGAAATCTCAAAAACAAAATAACGATGACTCAGATTTGACGGAATCTATGGATACTGATGAATTAGGAAAAACATCTGAAAGCGAGGAAGAAAAACCAAAGGAATCTGCTAAAGAAACTTCCAAAAAGGATAAAATAGAAAAAGAAGATAAGGCATCGGAAAGCAAAGATTCAAAATCTAATGGTAAGGCAAAATCTTCTGAAAAACTTTCTGAAAAATCTAAGGAAACATCCGAAAAAGTTAAAGAAGTTTCGAAGACAGAGACAAAAAAGAAAGGTAAGTCTGTAAAATTTGATGATATTAATGAATTGGAGGATGCAATTTCAGAAGAGAGTTCGAAAGAAGACGCTAAAGAAAAGTCTAAGAAAAATGCCCCTAGTACGGCAAAAAATCAGAGTAAGAAATCTAAGAAGAAGGATGATGATTCCTCTGAATCCGATATTCTAAGTGATCTATCCGATAATTCAGAAGATATACTAAATACTACTGAGGACTCCGTAGATGATTCTGATGAAAAAGATAAGAAACCTGAGAAATCCACTAAGAAAGCTCCTAAATCTTCTAAAAGTCCAAAGAAAAAGCCTGCTTCTAAAAAGAAGACACAATCAAAAAAATAAAAATATAAGGCTATGAATATTTGTTTTTTTGACTTTGAAATTTAAAATGCCTTGATAGCTTTCAACAAGTTATCCTTGTCTCTAGTTTCGTTATAAATAGTAGTTTTACCTTGTTTAACTAATACAATGGTAGGAACACTAGTTACAGTAATATTGAGCTTTTTCTGAAGATCCTTGTATTGATCAGTTGCACTTTCCGCCTCAACATAATTGACTTTAACAGATGTATCTTCTTTCAATTGTTTCCAGATAGGTTTAAATTGGACACATGCAGGACATTGATCTGAATAGAACAGATATACCGTAGTATCAGGTTTGTTCATATGAACATAAACCATGAGTAGTACAAGCAAAACTACTAGCACCGCGACTGCTACAGCGAGAGACATTTTTAGTAAAAAACCTTATAAACGCAATTTAATTATATTAATAAGCGCATTTTTTGTAATAAAAGTAAAAAATAATATGATTTCGGGATCCATATCGAGTGTTTCAGATACCAAGATATTAGTAGCAAGAGTATATCCTGCAAAATTGGTTAAAATGGTGAAAGACGGAGAAAATGTCACAGTTAAAATTCCACACGGAAATGCTATGCAATTAGTAGTTTATTCAAATTGTGTAACCAAAGGTCATTCCAGAGGACCTACC
>CAZCJN010000209.1:0-3833 GCA_964498865.1 uncultured Bacteroidia bacterium | reverse complement strand
TCTTCATCTTTTTTAATTAATACTTTCTTAACCTTCCGTTTATATTGTACTTCTACTATTGCACAAGAAAAGCAATAGAGTTATATTATGAGTACAAATAATAATGGTTCAAAGATTTTACTGGTAGATGACGAACAGGATATTCTCGAATTTGTAAGTTATACATTAAAAAAGGAGGGATTTACAGTTTATACAGCACTAAATGGGAAAGACGCGAGAGGAATTGCTAAAAAGGAAAAACCGGATCTTATTATATTGGATATCATGATGCCGGAAATGGATGGCATTGAAACATGTCGTGAATTGCGAGATATTCCATTCTTAAAAAATACAGTCATTTCATTTCTCACTGCTCGAAATGAAGATTACTCTCAAATAGCAGGTTTTGAAGTGGGTGCTGATGATTATATTACAAAACCTATCCGCCCTCGTGTGCTTACCAGCCGGATCAAAGCTCTTTTAAGAAGAAAGCCCAATCAATCTTTGGAAAAAGATGCTATTGCATTAGATGGAATTCAAATAGACAGGGAAAAATATATTGTAACTAAAGAGGGTGAAAGAATTGATTTAAGAAAAAAAGAGTTTGAATTATTGGCATTACTGGTAGAAAAACCCGGAAAAGTATTTACGAGAGATGAAATTCTAAATACAGTTTGGGGGAATGATATTATTGTGGGCGATAGAACAATAGATGTTCATATAAATAAACTCCGAGAAAAAGTAGGAGAAAAATACATCCGCACCATTAAAGGTGTAGGATATAAATTTGAATTTTAGTCATCGATGAGTTTTCAGAAAAAACTACTACTACTCATGGCCTTTATAGTAGCATTTTTCTCTACCTTACTAATACCCTTACTCTCCTCATTATCCCTATGGTTATTCATCGTATTGTTTTTTTTATCCACTTTCTTATTTTGTTTTTTCTTTTTAAACTCAACTTTCACAAACTTTATTTTTTCACCATTAGAAAAAATTCATTCTTCTGTTTCAAGTCAAAGAAATCATAAGAATAATAATGATAAAAAAAATGATATTATAGAAAATATTAATGAAGAAATAAAGGGACTTATAGAGGACAGAAAAAATGAAGTAGACAGAATAAAAAAATTAGAGCAATACAGAAAAGAGTACATAGGAAATGTATCTCACGAATTAAAAACTCCAGTTTTTAATATACAAGGTTATATCCTTACCTTACTTGATGGAGCACTTGATGACAAAAAGGTAAACAGTGATTATCTTATGAGAGCTGAAAAAAGTGTTGAAAGAATGATCAACATAATAGAAGATTTAGAATCTATATCTCAGCTTGAGACCGGAGAACTAGTTTTAGAAATGGAGCGGTTTGATATTATTGCTATGTCAAAAGATGTCTGCGATGGGCAAGAAATGAATGCTGCGGCTAAAGGGATTCTTTTTTCAATAAAAAATGATAGCCCTGTATATGTCTATGCTGATAGATTCAGAATAAGGCAAGTACTCACCAATCTTATCGTAAACTCAGTAAAATATGGAAAAGAATACGGGGAAACATATATAAAAGCAACTAAAACCAATGATACCGTTAGGATAGATGTAATTGACAATGGAATTGGCATTGATCGGGAATACATTCCAAGATTATTTGAGCGATTTTACAGAGTAGACAAATCCAGATCACGCGATCAAGGAGGAACAGGTTTAGGGCTTTCCATTGTAAAACATATTTTAGAAGCACATAACCAAAATATTAATGTCACCAGTACCATTGGGGAAGGCACCACTTTTTCTTTTAATCTAAAAAGTAGTGAAGCGAATAATATCTAAATTATGTCTGAAAAATTAATTTTATTTTAGCCTTGAGCACCAAAAAAAGGAATATAGAATTTGTAAACAAGTATCGTTTGAATAAACGTTTTGGTTCTTGATAGAGTCGATATACCCATTCAAGCCCGGTATTTTGCATAAAGAGAGGTGCTCTAGACGCAACTCCTGCAAAAACAGGGAATGCTCCTCCTACTCCAAGAAGCATTGCATTTATTTTAGAAGAGTTTTGGGCCATCCATTTTTCTTGTTTTGGGCATCCTAATGCAACAAACACCAAATTTGCGCCGGAAGAATTGATCATTTCAGTATACAAATCATTATTTAATGGCTCATTAAAGGGTGGTGAAAACAATCCAACGACGTCAGTTTTAGGAAAATCTTTTTCTATTTTGAGTCGAATCTTTTCTAATAATTCAGGAGTAGTACCAAAAAAGAATAATTTCAAATTATTATTAGAAGCTATTCTTATTAAATCAGGCATTACATCCATACCCGCAACCCTATCCTGCTCTATTCCATAAAACAATTTAAGTGTTTTAACTAAAGGCATACCATCAGGCAGTACCAAGGTAGCGTTATTAACGTCCTTAGCAAATTGCTTGTCCTGATAAGCTTCAATAATCATATGAACATTTGCGAAACATACGTAGCCTCTTTTACGATCTCGAGCATCCTCCATTATTTTCTTAATAGAATCCTTATAACTAAATAGATCAATATCAAGAGAAATTATTTTCCTTCTCACCCTAATACAGTTTTTGAATTGATATTATAGGAGAAAAACAATGAATTAAAAAAAGCATAAAATACAATTCCATTTTGCCTTTCAAGCATTGACTCTGTCAGGCAAGAAATAAAGAAAACAAGTAAAAATACTGCATATAACATATTCTTATTTTTAAATGCATACCATAGAGGTACCAATAACACAAGAAGAAGAGTGATCATTCCTCCTATTCCTAGCTCAACTCCTATTTCTAAAAATTGATTGTGTGCATTAAACTGAGTATTAGAAAAATACGTTAGAGAAATATACTCGTTTTTTACATAGGTAGACTGAAGTTCATCCTGAACATCCCCTGTGCCTACACCAGTATAAAAGTTATTAGAAATAAGTTCTAAAGAAGAGTTCCAAATTAAATATCTAATTTGTTGTTCGCCCCATTTCCTTTTAAGCTCATATTGATTCTTATAATTTATCGCATCTTTAAAACGTTCTCTATTCAGAGGAATCATCAATACAAGTGTTGTAAATATAACACCAGCCAAAATAGTTATCAAAAAAGCTTGAATAACACCTAATCTATTAGATAAATATGTTATTAAGTATATTAATATAATCGCAAACAATATCACTATCTGCATCCTGCTACCAAGCAATACAATCATAGTAAATAAGAATACCAAAGAAAAATATATAAACATTTGATACAAAATGCTTTTACCTTCTGAATATTTAATAAAAACAAATAGTAATAATATAATTGAAAAACAAAAGTACATAGCTAAGTAGATTGCACTCATTCCAACAACACTTGCTAAAGAATGATAAAAAAAGAAAGAGCTATCTGCTTCTTTTAAAAAAAGGAATATAGCTCCAGAAAGACATATAACTCCTGCCAGTACGCATCCTAAAATAAAACTAAACAGTATTGACTTTACTTTTTCTAATTGCATAATTGGCGTAGCAAAAAAAACAAAAGGTATTACCAAAAAGCTTATCTTTCTTTGCAATTCAAATAACATTTCACCTGTATTGTCTGAATTAATTATACCACAGATATAAACTAAATATAAAAATGAAAAAAACAGGCATTTACTCCTATATTTTGAATACTTAATATCCCCCTTTTTAAAAAAGAGAAGTACTAATGAATTCAACACCAGCAATACAACGGAATAACTATTAAATTTTAAATCAGTGAAATTAAAAGGGAGCGTAAAGACTAGGCACATAAATAAAAAAAACTGAAACTTGCTCAAGTATTCATATATCTTCAATTCTTTCATTTACAACTTACCGT
>CAZCJN010000208.1:1819-3839 GCA_964498865.1 uncultured Bacteroidia bacterium | reverse complement strand
CCTGCGGAAGAAAGCCTACTTGTTCTGTAAGTATTTTGTAAGCACGTTCGCAAATCTCAATTCTTCTTTCATATGAATCAGCCTGACCTTTTTCATCAAAGGCCATTACCACGCAGGCAGCGCCGTACTTCTTTACGATGTTTGCCTGGCGTATAAATTCCTTTTCTCCTTCCTTCATGGAAATGGAATTAACGATTCCTTTTCCCTGTATGCACTTAAGTCCTGCTTCAATGGCATGGAACTTAGAGGAATCGATCATTAAAGGAACTTTAGAAATATCCGGTTCGCTGGCAATAAGGTTGCAGAACTTGGTCATGGCATCAACGGCATCCAGCATTCCTTCATCCATGCAAATGTCTATTACCTGTGCACCACCTTCTACTTGTTCGCGTGCAACGGAAAGTGCCTCATCGTATTTTCCGTCTATGATCAGTTTGGCAAACTTACGTGAGCCTGTTACGTTGGTACGTTCCCCAATATTCATGAAGTTAGAATCCGGGCGGTAGGTGAGGGCTTCTAATCCGCTCAGGCGCAGGTAAGGTTCAATTTTAGGAATCTTTCTTGGCGGAGTTTTCTTTGCATGTTCTGCTATGTGCCTGATGTGATCGGGTGTAGTACCGCAACAACCACCTACAATGTTGATGAAACCACTTTGAAGAAAATCGTCTATCTGATGACACATGGTCTCTGGTGTTTCATCGTACTCTCCGAACTGATTGGGCAAACCGGCATTTGGATAAGCACTTACTAAGAAAGGTGCTTTTGCCGCAAGCTCTTCCAGGTAAGGCCTCATATCTTTTGCTCCAAGGGCGCAGTTTAATCCTACACTTAAAAGATTTACGTGAGAAACGGAATTTAAAAATGCTTCTACCGTTTGTCCCGATAAAGTTCTGCCGCTGGCATCGGTAATGGTGCCGGACACCATCACCGGAATTTGCAGGTCTCGTTGTTCTAAAATTGTTTGAATGGCAAATAGAGCAGCTTTGGCGTTGAGCGTGTCAAATATCGTTTCTACCAGCAATAGATCCACACCACCGTCGATCAACCCATTGATCTGTTCGGAGTAAGCTTCTACTACCTCATCGAAGGTGACGGCTCTGTAGCCCGGATTGTTTACATCGGGAGAAAGGGATAATGTTTTATTGGTTGGCCCTAATGCACCTGCCACCCAAGCGCCCTCTCGATTCTTTCCTTCCGGGGAAGAAAGAAATTCCTGAACGGCCTGTTTGGCAATTTTAGCAGCTGCTACATTCATTTCGTAGGCAAGAGATTCCATTTTGTAATCGGCAAGGGATATCTTTTGCGCATTGAATGTATTCGTCTCGATAATATCTGCACCTGCTTTTAAATACTCCAGGTGAATACTTTTGATCATTTCCGGTTGGGTGAGAACCAATAGGTCATTATTTCCTTTCAGATCCGAATTCCAATCGGCAAAACGCTTTCCTCTATAAGCTGCTTCATCCGGCTTATGCTCCTGGATCATAGTGCCCATAGCCCCATCGATGATGAGTATTCTTTTCTCTGCAATTTTTCTGATGTCGCTCATATATAAAAAAAAATCTCCTTCTGTTTTGGTTAGTCAGAGGAGATGCATTGTGTGCTTGTATTTTTTTGCTCTGACTTATCTTTTTGCTTTACGATTTGGCACCTTCTTTTTTTGGGTTATCGGTTGCGAGTTGTGTGTTATTGGTTTTAACCAATTCACAGATAACTTTTAACGGATGACTAATTTCAGGGTTGCCAAGGCTTCATAGGGCGTATCCCTCCACCTTTCGCGATAAGTATTTGTAAAGAACGTTAATTACGGTGCAAATATACATTGTTTCGTTAAATGTTTACGTTTGTCTTTAGCAAAGAGCACTCCGTGAGGTGGGCCAATAGACCCTGTAAAAACTGTTTTTTACGCTATTTATAGTTTTGCATGATGTTATAAATATTGGGAAAGGTGTAGATGGCTTTTACAGAGGCAATAATTAAAAAGAGGCTGATAGCTATGGTTGCATATGATTTGAGAAAA
>CAZCJN010000208.1:0-1719 GCA_964498865.1 uncultured Bacteroidia bacterium | reverse complement strand
AGAGGCAATAATTAAAAAGAGGCTGATAGCTATGGTTGCATATGATTTGAGAAAAGGAAAAAATCATAAGACAGTACAAATAGCCACTACAAACGTTGCCGATAGGCCATATAGGGCTTCTTTCAAGCACTCCAAAGTATTTTTTTTGATTCTTATAGGTATCCTTGTAAAGGAGCTCTGCAATGAAAACTTTGAAAAATGTAATTTTTCCAAGGAACTATGTAACGCATGTGGCGAGAGGGCGATTTAATTTTACAGTATAGATATCAATCAAAACGATAAAAAATATAATGATCTTTTTTGAGACAGCATGTATGCTTGATGTGATAGGCATTCATCTATAGTAGCCTGTTTACGACTCCTTTTCATAGCGATTGAGGAAGGAGTCGCAGCGCTACTGTTTTATATTTTTAAACATCTTCAAAATGAAAATAGAATATAACACCGAATATTTTCTTCCCGCTATTTTTAATAACTCAGGGTTTGTTTTCTTATTTTTAAAGTATATATGGACAAAAAACAACGACTAAGCCAACTTCATAAAAAAATGATCGAGGAAATACAAGATTATGCAATTATTTTGATGGACATTGACGGAACTATTTTATCCTGGAATATAGGAGCTAAAAAAATTAAAGGATACGAGGAGCATGAAATAATCGGGCAGAACTTCAGGATATTTTACATGCCGCAAGACAGGCAGGCTGGACTGCCGGAACAATTGATAGAGCTGGCAAAAAAAGAAGGACGTGCAAGGCATGTTGGCAGACGCCTGAAAAAAGACGGTACTATCTTCTGGGGCAGTATTTTAATTACCGCCCTTCATAGTGATGAAGGCGATGTAATAGGCTTCACAAAACTGACGCGCGAAGTAGATGCTAAAGAATCTGTATGAATATTATCAGCAGAGCAGAGTGGAAAGGTTAATACAGCTATAAGTGGCATAAATTGTGAAATAGGTGTATGCTTTTTAATTGCGTTTGCAAATGGCGCTGACTTGCCTGTTGTATTTACACCCCAACCGGTTTCTTTCCCCCGCTTTTGGCGAGGTACGCTCAATGCTTTTCCCGCAGGAAAAAATTTACGAAAAAAAATTAGTAAAGCTATTTGGCTGAGCTTTTCTCTAACTGCTTATTTGTACTGTTTTAAAAAACCTCGGAGTTTCTCGCTTCTTAGTTGCCTGTTCATAGGCGTAGGCAAGTTTTAACAGCTCTCCTTCTTTATAAGCTCCTGCAATGAGCGAAAACCCTACAGGTAGTTGATGGACTTTTCCCATAGGTACTGTAATATGAGGATAGCCGGCCATGGCAGCAGGCGGGCAAAAATAAAATCCGGTATCATAATCTCCGTTCACCGGGTCTATGCAGCATGGCAGCCCTATGCTGGTTCCTGCAATGGCGTTCAGGTTGTTTTCTTTCATCAGGTCGTCAATGATCTTTCGTGCACCGGTTGATTTTGCCAATGCATCTGTATATTCTTTGTTGGCTAGGTCGCCTTTTGCTTCACATTTTTCGAGCAGCTCTTGTTTGAAGTAGGGCATGGCCCTTGATTCATTCTGCTTGTTGAATGCAATAACCTCTGCCAGTGATTTAACTTTTGCATTCGCTTTCGAGAGGTAATTGTTGACACCGTCTTTAAATTCATATTGCAGGATGGTGAATTCCGCATCGCTTAATTCAGCGGTTGATTTTAACAGGTCTACTTCCACAACAGTTGCTC
>CAZCJN010000207.1:0-3910 GCA_964498865.1 uncultured Bacteroidia bacterium | reverse complement strand
GTCTTTACACTGGCTGTAATTTCTTCATATGATTCTTTGTCGATTGATTGCAAGAACAATTCCGACTCTGTAAGTCTGGTATTTGCTTCTTCCTGATAGTTTACAGCGATAACTTTTAAAGAATCTGATCTTGCCTGATTTTTTAATGAGTTTCTTTCCAGATCGTCAGCACGTTGCATTAGCTTTTGTCTCTCTGCCGGATCTGTGGTTGCACTCCCTTTATTTGCAAGCTTTTCTGATTCTTTGTATTGCTCATCCGAAATTTTCTGCAAGTCATTAGCCATTTGCATTTGTTTTGCAGCATATTTTTTTGACCAGTCCGATTCGTTTTTTAATGCCACATATTGTTTATATGCGTCTTTATTTTTTATTGATTCGGGTGGAGTGGTAGGTAATAAAGGTTGAATGGGTAATGAATCTATTTGTTTGCTCGTAATGGGTTTTACTTCCGGTTCGTTTGTATTTGTTTGTTGAGCTAGAGTGGTATTTGTAGAATTCTTATCAATTTCGGTAGTAATTACAGATGGATCTTTACCTTGTGCCATCTCAGGATTATTATTCTTTATTTGAAGTGCTTCATTAGCTGCTTGCAGAGCAGTAGTCTCTTTTTCTTTAGATAGTTTTTCCAATTCATCTGCTTTCTCTGTTTGGCCGCTTTCTCTTAAACGCACGGCTTCGTTATGTAAGGAGTATGACCAGGCAGTATACACTTCCTGCTCCTTCGATTTTTTTACATACTGATTAGGTTCACTTTCTATCTCTTTTAATTTTCCTGAAAAACCAGTTTCAATATTCTCTACCTGGGTATTTGTTTGCGTAGTTGTGTTTGTTTCCAAAGGAGGCGTGGTGGTAGTGGTTGTATTGGTTGGGGTGCCTTGAACGGTTGTTGTTGGGATGCTTGCAAGCGTTGCATTAAGTTTTAAAGTATCAACTTTGCTTCTGCTTTCTGCTGCTCTTTGTCTTTTATCTTCTACAGAGGAAGTGAGTTCAGATATTTTGTATTTAATTTCTTTTTGTTCTTCTTCTATCTTGTTTACAGCAAGCAGCTCCCTGAGTACTTTAATTTGCTGGTCTAGTGAATCTGTCCATTGCTGATAAATAATAGACAGTTTAGTTTCTCTTTCCAGTTCATCCGATATTTTTTCTGCTTGACGCATTTGACCCACAAATACATCTACATAGCGCGATTGTATGTTAAGTGGTTTAGTGTTGTTCGCTGTCTCGTTACTTTTTCCTGTTATTGCATTAGAATTTTGAGTGGCTGAAGTAGAAGAAGAAACGGATGTTGGGCCAGATTGTATTTCCGTCATCATCGCATTACTGAGGGTTATACTGTTCTTTAATGAATCGGCTTGGAATTGTAACGTTTTTGCCTGCTGATTATAAGACTCTGATTCTCTTTTTTTGGCACTTATTTCATTATCGATATCTGTAGCCTGTTGTATTAAACTTTCTTTTGTAGAACTGCTCTTTGTTTTTTCCGCCTCTGTTTTCAGGCGCTTAGATTCACTTTGCATATCTTCAAGGTCTTGCTGCGTATCTAAATATTTAGCCATGTATTTGTTGGCATCTAGTTGTTTTTCTTCTGCTTTTGCATTTAGTTCTGTCGTAACTCTGGATGCTGTTTTAATGCTGTCGCTTTGTTTATCTAGTTTTTCTTTTTGTGTAAGCAGGCTGTTCATTTTCTTTTCATTGGCACCTGTTTTTATTGTATTCTCTAAGTCTTTGGCGTATTTTAATTCCTCGTCGGCTTGTTGCTGTAATTTTTTTGCCTGACCATCCAGTTGTTTGGAAATAGTGAGTGCTAATGCAGATTCATTGGCCAACGTGTCGGCTTGCTTTTTTAATATAGACGCTTTATCCAACTGCGCCATTTTCTCATTTTGGTTGGTAATGTTTTCTGCATTTTTTATAATGGCTTGAGATTCTTGTTTTTTCTGAACAGCCATTTCATTTTTTTGATTGGAGAATATCTCAGCAGCATCTGAGTTTTTTCTTAACTCATTAGCATCTTTCTGTGTTTGCTTAGCATCGTCATAAGCAATGTTAATGATATCGCTATTAGAAACCTGTTTTGTTGGATTAACAACCTGTTTTTCATATGAGGTGTTATTACTGTTATTGGTAGTATTGCTTTCTTCTTCAGCAGATACTTTTATTTCTTCTTCTACAGGGCTTACTTCCAGAGCTGCTTTTTCTTTTATATACTGTGCTGTTAAGGATTGATCGGTACTGTCGATGGCTTTGTCAAAGTCATTTGCAATGATCAGTTTATCACTGGTGCCATCATTCTTAAGTGTGATCTTTTGACTCAGTGGTTTAATTTCCTGTTGGGTCGGTATCGTTATGATTTGAGAAGATTTGGTAAATCCATCTGACTCAATAGTGAAGGAGAACTTACCGCCGTTGGGTAAACGAAGCAGATAGGTTCCGTCGCTGGAGTTGGTATTAAAAACACCAATCACCTCCTCGCTGGTAGTTTTGGTAATGGTAATCTTCGCAGAAGGGATTTTATCTCCGGTTTCTTTTATTAAGCTTCCTACAATAATGGCTACTTCCAGTGGTTTACGGTCAAGTTTTATTTTATAAACGCTTATGTTGCCCATTGCACTTTCTCTTCGTGAAGAGAAATAGGCAGTTTTGTTTTCTTCATCCGAAACAAATAAAATATCATCATCGGGAGTATTAATGGCAAAATCCATATTTTGTGGCTTGCCCCAGGTTTGTGTGCTGGCATCCCATTCACTTTTAAAAATATCGTAACCTCCCATAGAGTTATGTCCTTTTGAGCAGAAATAAAGAGTCTTTCCATTAGGATGAAGAAAGGCATAGTCTTCATCGAACCTTGTATTAATAACCTCGCTAAGCTTAACCGGCTTGCTTAGATCGCCGCCGGTAGTGCGTTTGGTCATGTAAATATCTTTACCTGTTTTTCCATCATCTCCATAACTTGAAAAGTAGAGCTCTTTTCTATTAGGGGCTAAATACATGATGTTATCTTCTTTCTTCTTTTTGTCAGTCGAGGTTTTAAGTTCTTCAGGTGTGAGAATGATCTTTGCATTAAACTCACTAAGGTTATATGACCTGAAAAAATCTTTTTCCTGTACCTCTTTTTTTTCTAGAACAGAAAGGTCTGATATGTTTCTTAATAGTTTTTTTCCATTTTCACACATTTCAATTTGCCTGTCGACATCGTATTTTTCGGCACCTTTAGCAGATACTAAAGTTTTATAAATATTGTATTGTTTAATAGCATCTGAAAACCGATAGTTAAGATGGTAGGCCCGGCCTAAATAAAAAAACACTTCTTTGTCGGCACCGGACTGTTGCCTTTTTGCAGCATATTCTAAGTAAGGAATGGCTTTTTCTTTGTCGTTGCTGGAATAAAGCAAGCAGGCTCCGAATTTGTAATTGTACTGAGGGTCTTTTGAATAAACACTCAAAAGCTGAGAAAACAGGGGATATGCTTTTGCGAATTCTTTTTCTTCATAAAGGCGATTGGCTTCTTTTTTTAATTCATCTTCTGATGAAAAAGTGGTTTGAGAGAAAATAGAATTAAAATGGAGGATAAAAAGTACCGCAAACCAAAATATGGAAGTTGTATAAAATCTATTTTGATTCATTCGCATGAAAACTGCTTAAAAATAGGTTAATTAAGCGTTGCAAGGCGTTTTAAATAGGGGGGTTGTTAAAAATCTCTTGTTAATAAAAGACCATCCAACGATCTGTAAGAAAGATACTTATTCTTCAGCCACTTTTGATTTTGTTTTTTTCTTAAACAAATAGATCTTCGATTCTTCTTTTTTTAAAAGGCGCTCTATGTTTTTTTGATGTGTAACTAGTATGATGGCTGGCGTGAGAAGGGAAAATAAAACCAGAGTAGAAGAAGAAGTGGGGAATAAAATAAGGA
>CAZCJN010000206.1:0-3967 GCA_964498865.1 uncultured Bacteroidia bacterium | reverse complement strand
TGCCTTGTACATGAGTTACGTTTTGCCCTCTAAAGAAACGTTCAAACAAATGCTTTTGATCTGCAGTCGGAATGCCCACGCCTTTATCTTTAACCGAAATACGTGCAGAGGAATCAACTGAAGAAATAATTTCAATAGGCATGTTTTCGTCAGAAAATTTAATGGCATTAGAAATAAGGTTAAATAAAATATGTTTGAGTAACTTTTTATCGAGGCAAATGTCTTCGTTCCCTGTATATGAATATTGAATTTTTTGTCCGGTTTTCGCAATAGGTTGTATCTCATTAATGGTTTCCTGAATAAATTGCTTAAGATTAAAATGTTCCGGCACATTTTCGACTTTACCTTCTTCCAATTTACTTACGGAAAGAAAATCGTTGAGAATATCCGTAAGATCATTAATAGATGACTTAATTTTAGAAATGTGTTTATCCTGCTTAGTAACTTCTTGCAACTCACCATATTTTTTTACCAGTGACAGAGATGACTGAATGGTTGCTAGAGGAGTCCTAAATTCATGAGATGCCATGGAGACAAAGCGTGATTTTAATTCATTTAATTCTTTTTCCTTAAGGAGGGCATCGTTTAAATTTTGTTTTGTTTTTTCAAGCTCTGCGATGGCTTCTTCTAATATAAGGGTCCGTTCTTTTACTTGTTGCTCGAGTTCAATGGAATAATTCTTAATTTTTGATTCAGCATCTTTTCTTTGAGTTATATCAACAATAAAAGCAATGATGAACTTTCCTTCATCATTTGAATAAGGACCCAAACTGATCTCTAAAGGAAATTCTGTGCCGTCTTTTTTCAATCCGTAAAGCTCCATACCTATACCCATAGTACGTGCACGCGGAGTATCGGAATAATTAGATCTATGAGTAACGTGTTTATGTGCAAGCCGATGAGGCACTAATACTTCCACCGGTTTTCCAATCAACTCTTCTTTTGAGTACTGGAAAAGTTTTTCAGCACTTGGATTTATCCGAGTAATCTCACCTTTATCATTTACTACAAGTATACCTTCTGTAGCAAACAGAAAAAGGGCATCCGTTGCGTCTTTTCCTTTCATGCTCCTTCTATACATAAATACATTCATGCGAATGTAAAAATTTAATGACAAAAATTACCGTTATATTACAAGTATAATATTCAGGAGTATTTATAGAGTGCTTATTCCTAAAAAAGGCATATGGACTAGTACTGGGGGTATTCTATAACTCTTACCTTATCTGCATTTCTATTGCCGAACTGTTTTAAAGTAAATTCTTTCGAATAAATATTATTGCTAATAAGTTTTTTTATTTGAGTGGGCAATACAGACAGAATATCTTCAAATTCACCGGCAGAAATATATTTTTTCAGGGCAAAAAACACTAGATTTATTTCTTTAGTTGCCATTTCAACATCCTGTACTTTAGCTATATAACTTCTATCTCTATAGTTTAAATATTGTTGTATGAATTCTATTTTCTTTCTTCCTTTTTCTAATTTATGGGTAGGCATCCATCCTTCTATATAAACCGCCTTTAACGCCATGGGCAACTGAGCAAGCAAATGGAAGTTCTCTTCTAAAGAAAGATATTCACGTAGGGTTTTAAATACAGCTTTGAGTATTTTACCGGCATTGTTCTTTTTAGTTTTATCACCCAGTAAAACAGTAAGGCGATTTAGGAATTCGTTCCCTTTTTGAGCATGCTTATTAAAATCAAGTGGCATAGTTATTAGTTTTTATTAAAGATAAAGTCAATGCCTAGCAAGAAAAATGATCTATATCATTTTTGAATATGAAAGCTATCAGCTATAAAATAATTTTTTCGTTGAGCAGCGGTACAATGCAATGGGACTTAGTAGTTTCCTCAATTGTTTTTCGAAGCGCGTCAGAACTTTTCAGTTCCCCATGATTAAGAAATATTTTATCAGGCATTTTTGTAAAATAAGAAAGCCATTGCATAATTTCATTCCTATCAGCATGTCCGGAAAAAGAGGAAATTTCTCTGAGCATAGCGTTTACTTTATAATAATTGCCATGTATCTTAATTTTTTCTATTCCATTAAGCATTGCTCTGCCTCTTGTGCCTTCTGCTTGAAACCCCACAAATAAAATAGTGGTTCGCTTATCTTCTACATAAGCTTTTAAATACTCTAATACACGCCCCCCCGAAAGCATCCCACTTCCGGCAATAATTATTTTAGATTTTTTGTCTTTAATTACATGAATGGTATCTTTTATATCTCTCACCTTTATAATGTCATTCTTAATTCTAGTGCACGATTCAGCGCTTAAAGTATGCCAATCGGGGTATTTCATCATAACATCCGTTGCATCTATTCCCATGGGACTGTCTAAATAAACAGGAATGTTTGCAGGAATCATATTTTTACCTCTAAGAGTTGTTAGGATAAACATTATTTCTTGTGCTCTTTCGACAGAAAAAGTGGGTATTATAAGATTCCCTTGCTTCATAAGCGCCTCATTAACAATCTCCGCAAGGTCTGCATCAAGAGGACTTTTCTTATGATCACGATCTCCATAAGTAGATTCAAGAATTAAATAATCTGCCTCAGTAATTTTAGTGGGTGCTTCTAATAAAAGGGATTGGGGCCTACCTAAATCTCCTGAAAATACAATCTTTTTATCCTTATATGTTATTTCAACAAGTGCAGAACCGAGAATATGGCCATTCCTTAGAAAACGAAAACTAAAATCATCATTAAGTTTAATATCTGTGTTATCAGATGTAGACACAAATTGCTTTAATGACTTTTCAGCATCGTTTAAAGTGTATAAGGGCTCGGCTGGTGTATGCTTACTATACTTGCCCTCGTTAGCCAGTGCCGCTTCTTCTTCCTGTAACTTAGCACTATCTCGCAAAATTATTCTTGCCAGATCACAGGTAGGTGGAGTTGCATAGATGTTTCCTTTAAATCCGTTTTTAACCAACAACGGGATATAACCGACATGATCCAGATGTGCATGAGTAAGAATAACTGCATTAATTAAAGAAGGATCGATTGGAAAAGGTTGCCAGTTGAGCCTGCGTAGGGCCTTTAATCCCTGAAATAATCCACAGTCTATTAATACTTTTTGATTATTAAACTCAAGTAATGTTTTTGAACCCGTTACAGTGCTTGCCCCTCCTAAAAAAGAAATTGCCAATGGTTTATCATGCATACTAGTCATTAAGTTATAATTAGTCAAATCTCTAAATTTATAATGAACCAAGCTTGATAAAAATCATAATAATTACTGACGACAGTCATTTACTTCTCTTCTTTCACATTCTATTTTTGGTTTTGAAACTAAACGAAAAGTTTAACTAAAAAACAAAAACCATGACACTTATCAAAACAAACAAAAATTCGGGCTTGTTCCCATCATTATTATCTGATTTTTTTGAAACTGACAGATTAGTCAGTCCAAAATGGCTGGAAAGAGAGTTTGAAAGCACATTACCATCTGTAAATGTGAAAGAGAACAGTAAAGAGTTTAACATAGAGTTGGCAGCTCCCGGCTTTAGTAAATCAGATTTTAAAATAAATGTTGAAAATAATGTATTAAGCATAAGCGCTGAAAAAGAAGAAGAAAAAAAAGAGGAAGGAGAGCGTTTTACAAGAAAAGAGTTTTCTTACAATTCATTCTCACGCTCTTTTACTTTACCACAAATCGTTAATGCTGATAAGATAGATGCAAAATATTCAGAAGGCATACTAAAACTATTGATCCCTAAAAAAGAGGAAGCAAAAACCGCAGCTAAGAAGGAAATTAAAATAGGATAAGGATTTTATTGAGTCGTCCTGAAATAGGTTGACAGGTTAGTTGAGTGCAAAGATTGATAAAAACCTCAAGAACACACTAAAGTTCTTGAGGTTTTTTGTTGATGTAAAGTTGCTGTTCTGGGTTCAGGAGTTATGGGTAGCAGGATAGCCTGCCATTTTGCAAATATCGGAGTAGAAGTTTTGTTGCTGGATA
>CAZCJN010000205.1:0-4140 GCA_964498865.1 uncultured Bacteroidia bacterium | reverse complement strand
CTGCTAATTCAAATTTAGTTCGGCGAACAACTACTTCATGTCTAAATTCAACAAAACTTGCAATAAGATGTTTAAGATTCAATAACTGGGGCCTTCCATTAATAAGAGCCACATTATTGACACTGAATGCAGATTGTAATTCTGTACGTTTAAAAAGATTATTCACTACTACTTTTGCAATAGCGTCTTTTTTCAACTCATATACTATACGCATTCCGTCCCTGTCAGATTCATCGCGTATTTCTGAAATACCATCAATAATTTTATCGGCTACAAGGTGAGCTGTGTCTTCGATGAGTTTTGCCTTATTAATGAGATAAGGGATCTCTGAAATAATAATTCTTTCTCTTCCTTTATGTTCTTCTATATCATACTTAGCGCGCATTACTACTTTTCCTTTTCCTGTTTCAAATGCTTCTTTTACACCTTCGTATCCATATATAATTCCTCCGGTAGGGAAATCCGGAGCTTTAACAAATTTCATTAATGCTTCAATTGAGATATCTCTGTTATCTATATAAGCAATAGTAGCATCAATTATTTCTGTTAAGTTGTGAGGTGGCATGTTTGTTGCCATACCTACTGCAATACCTGAAGCACCGTTTACAAGTAAATTGGGAATGCGTGTAGGAAGTACAACAGGTTCTGTAAGTGAATCATCGAAGTTTGGCCTGAAGTCGACAGTATCCTTTTCAATATCTGCAAGCATTTCTTCTGCGATCTTTTTCATTCGCGCCTCAGTATAACGCATTGCTGCCGGAGGATCTCCATCTACTGAACCGTAGTTACCTTGCCCGTCCACTAAAGGATAACGTAAAGACCAAGGTTGGGCCATCCTAACCATTGTGTCATACACAGATGAATCTCCGTGGGGATGGTATTTACCGAGCACCTCCCCTACTATTCTGGCACTTTTTTTATAAGGTCTATTAGAAAAAACCCCTAAATCCTGCATTCCGTAAAGTACCCTGCGGTGTACCGGTTTAAACCCATCACGTACATCTGGTAATGCTCTCGAAACGATAACAGACATTGAATAATCAATGTATGCTGCTTTCATCTCATCTTCTATGTTAACAGGAATGATTTTATCTTCAGTCATTTTTTCTTAATAAAAGTTAATATTTTGGCTGTGAAAATAACCCATTTAGGCATTCTACCAAGATACTTGAAACTCTTTAATTATGAACATGTTTTTGTTGGAAAATATGCTTCATATTTCTTATCATTGTTAAATGCTAAATATACATTTGGTCCATAGAACATGATGGAAACGAGCCGATTGAAACATTTGCTCTTAACATTCGTTATAATAAATAAATACAGAATTTGAAACTCAAAAACATATAACACCTCCCCATTATATGGAAGCAAAATTCTCACAAAGAGTAAAAGATGTTCTCTCCTTCAGCAGAGAAGAAGCCTTAAGATTGGGTCACTCCTACATAGGGCCGGAACATCTTCTTCTGGGCATGATCAGAGAAGGAACAGGAAAAGCAATAAAGATTTTAAAAGAATTAACCATTAACCTTTCAGAATTAAGAAAGGAATTGGAAATGTCTATTGCTAACCCAGGCAAGAAAAGTACATTTAAACTGCAAAATATCCAGCTTGTTAAACAGGCGGAACGTGCCATTAAGTTTACGCATCTTGAAGCAAGAGAGCTAAAAAGTGACACAATTGGAACAGAACACCTTTTGTTAGCTATATTAAAAGATAATGATAGCATAGCAACAAAATCACTTCATAAGTTTAATGTTGATTATGAAATAGTAAAAACCCAACTTGAAACCATGAATCCAGAAACAAAACTATTTGATCCAAAAGCGGAATTTCCTACACAGGCAGATGATGACGATGATGATGCAACCTATGGAAGCAGTCAGAAAAAAGGTGGCGCAGAATCTCGTTCCAAAACGCCTGTATTAGATAATTTTGGCAGGGATCTAACCAAAGCGGCAGAAGAAGGTCGCCTCGACCCCATTGTGGGAAGAGAAAAAGAAATTGAAAGAGTTTCTCAAATTCTTAGCAGAAGAAAAAAGAATAACCCGATTTTAATAGGTGAACCCGGCGTTGGGAAATCAGCTATTGTAGAAGGTCTTGCGCTCAGGATCATTCAGCGTAAAGTATCTCGTATATTATTTAATAAACGAGTTGTGATGCTCGACCTTGCATCACTGGTAGCGGGGACTAAATATCGCGGTCAGTTTGAAGAAAGAATGAAAGCCGTGATGAATGAACTGGAGAAATCTCCAGATGTCATTTTATTTATAGACGAGATTCACACCATTATTGGTGCAGGTGGCGCCTCCGGTTCGCTCGATGCTTCTAACATGTTTAAACCAGCTCTAGCAAGAGGAGAAATTCAATGCATAGGAGCAACTACATTAGATGAATACAGACAGTACATTGAAAAAGATGGTGCATTAGAAAGAAGGTTTCAAAAAGTAATGGTTGAGCCTACTTCGGTGGATGAGACTATACAAATACTTCATAACATCAAAGGTAAATATGAAGACCATCATAATGTAACTTATACCGATGAAGCGATTAAAGCCTGCGTTAATCTTACTGTGCGCTATATGTCCGACAGAAATTTACCGGACAAAGCAATAGATGCACTAGATGAAGCAGGTTCAAGAATTCATATTACGAACATTACCGTTCCTAAAAATATTCTTGATATCGAAAAGAAAATGGAAGATATTAAAGAAGAGAAAAATAAAGTTGTAAAAAGTCAAAAATTTGAAGAAGCAGCTCGCTTGCGTGATATAGAAAGGCAACTTTTAGAACAATTAGATGTAGCTAAAAAAGCATGGGAAGAAGAAACTAAATCAAACCGCCAAACTGTTTCGGAAGAAAATGTAGCTGAAGTTGTGGCTATGATGACAGGTGTTCCTGTTCAGCGAATAGCACAAAGTGAAAGCCATCGGTTAGTAAATATGTATGAATTACTTAAAGGAAAGGTTATCGGTCAAGATGAGGCTATTAAGAAAGTTGTTAAAGCCATTCAACGTAATCGTGCTGGATTAAAAGATCCTAACAAGCCAATTGGTTCATTTATATTCCTTGGACCGACAGGTGTAGGAAAAACCCAACTAGCTAAAGAGCTTTCCAAATATTTATTTGATAGCGATGATGCAATGATTCGAATTGACATGAGTGAATACATGGAAAAATTTGCTGTATCTCGACTTATTGGTGCGCCTCCGGGCTACATTGGGTATGAAGAAGGCGGGCAACTTACTGAAAAAGTAAGACGTAAACCCTACTCTATTATTTTGTTAGATGAAATAGAAAAAGCACATCCGGATGTATTTAATCTTCTTCTACAGGTACTGGATGATGGACAACTTACAGATTCTTTAGGCCGAAAAGTAGATTTTAAAAATAGCATCATTATAATGACTTCTAATATTGGTACTCGTCAGTTAAAAGATTTCGGACAAGGAGTTGGTTTTGCTACTACTGCCCGAAGTTCTGTTGCCGATGAGCATTCTAAAGGAGTTATTGAAGGTGCTTTAAAGAAAAGTTTTGCCCCTGAGTTTTTAAACCGTATTGATGATGTAATTGTATTCAATTCGCTTGATAAAGATGACATTAATAAAATTATTGATGTTGAATTAGAAAAACTTTACAAACGTGTAGGTTCATTAAACTTTACTATTAAACTTACAGAACCTGCAAAACAATTCATTGTTGATAAAGGCTTCGATTCTCAATATGGTGCACGACCATTGAAACGAGCTATTCAAAAATACATTGAAGATCCTCTTGCTGAAGAAATTATTAAATCAGGAGCGACAGAGGGTGATGTAATAGAGATTGATTATGAAAAAGGCGCTGAAGATGCTACAATAAAAGTTATCAAACCTAAAGAAAAGAAAGCTAAGAAAAAAGAGGAATAGTTTTTCATAACTATAACTAAAAAGGCGAACAGAAATGTTTCGCCTTTTTTTTATGCACTGTCCCGTCCTGAAATAAGTTGACACTAAAAGAACTTATTATGATGGAACAGAGGAAAAAGCGAACCCAGCGAGATTACACATTAGCCTTTAAAATCGCAGTTGTATCCGAGGTTGAAATGTAAGCTCCCCTAATAATTGGACCATTCAAAAGTATAATTTTAATTTAAACATT
>CAZCJN010000204.1:2050-4141 GCA_964498865.1 uncultured Bacteroidia bacterium | reverse complement strand
GCGAGCTGGGTTCAGAACGTCGTGAGACAGTTCGGTCCCTATCTGTTGCGGGCGTTGGAAATTTGAGGGGGTCTGACTCTAGTACGAGAGGACCGAGTCGGACAGACCGCTAGTGTACCAGTTGTAATGCCAATTGCATAGCTGGGTAGCTATGTCTGGTTGAGATAAGCGCTGAAAGCATATAAGCGCGAAGCTCGCCCCAAGATGAGATTTCCCTTAAGGGACGTGGCAGATTACCACGTTGATAGGTTACAGGTGTAAGTTCAGCAATGAATTCAGCCGAGTAATACTAATTCTCCCGTGAACTTTCAGGTTCAACAAGATTTACTACTTGTGTTTTCTTTTTCAATTTGTCATAGGTATTAAAACCTGGATTGCCAATTCGTTTTTTACGATTGCAGCAGGCAAGACTTATGGCGACTATACCGTGGGTGTTCACCTCTTCCCATTCCGAACAGAGAAGTTAAGCCCCACAGGGCCGATGGTACTAGCGTAACAGCTGGGAGAGTAGGTTGTTGCCAATCTTTAAAAAACCCCGTTTGAGAAATCATTCGGGGTTTTTTGTTTTTATCCTACCTTAAGATTGTTTGTTATTTTAGTAATAATAATCACCACGAATATTTATAGAATAATGTAGTCTTATAAAAAGAATATATTCAATCAGATAATTTAAATTAGTATTAGTAATAGATAAATAGAGTTTATTTTAACATAAATACTACCTGAATAATGGATAATAGTTTAAAAATATTATTGGTAGAAGACTCTGATGCTGATGCAGATTTGCTAATACGATCCCTGAAAGGAGCCAATATTAATTTTACACACTTAAGAGTCTGGCATAAGGAAGATTATATTGCAAGGATAAACGACTATCACCCTGATTTAATTATAGCCGATCATACGCTTCCTCAATTTAATGGTATGGAAGCGTTCCGTTTATTGAAAAATGAGAAAAAGAATATTCCTTTCATCCTTGTTACCGGCACATTATCTGAAAGTTTTTTAGCGGAGTATGCGAAAGAAGGCATTGATGATTATCTTCTGAAGGATAATCTATTGCGTCTTCCATCAGCCATTGAAAATGTGGTTAATAAAAAAAGAATTGAAAAATTGTATACAGATTTAGAAGGCGCTTATAAAGAGATTAAAGACAGTATTAATTATGCAAGAATAATTCAGGATACTATGTTTTCTGATGCGTCTGCATTACGTGAGACTTTTCCTAAATCATTTATTTTATTTAAGCCTAAAGATGTTTTAAGTGGAGACTTTTATTGGTTTAAGAAAAAAGAAAATAGATTTTTTATTGCAGTTGCCGATTGTACGGGACATGGAATTCCGGGTGCGTTGCTTTCCATGTTGGGGTTTAATATGTTATATGAAGCGGTGGATACTAAAAAAACAATACACCCTTCTGAGGTTTTAGATATATTGAACAAACAGTTCAGACGGATCAGTAGTAGCAATAAAACTAAAATACACGATGGTATGGATCTATTGGTTTGTTCAATTGATCTAGAAAATCGTACCATGATGTATGCAGGAGCTAACAGACCATTATTTATTGTAAGAGATGAAGAATTACTTGAATTTAAACCGGATAAAGTGTCAATCAGTGGAACTGAAAACTTGGAAACAGAGTTTACCAATAATACTATAAAGATCAAAACAGGAGATAGAATTTTTCTTTTTTCGGATGGCTACATAGGTCAATTTCATTTTAAAACAAACAAAAAAATCACAAGCAATCGTTTTAGAAAATTACTCATCAGGTCGTCCAGCTTACCTGTTGATACGCAGGAAAACCTCATCAATGTTTTTTTTGACGAGTGGAAGGGAGATAAAGAACAGGTTGATGACGTATTGTTAATTTGTATTCAAATACTTTAAATTCTCTCCGTTCATTCTCTTTATCTGATTATCCACATCAAGCAAATGCACAAATCATGATTCTATTAGCAGAGCAATTGAAAATAAAGACGTGTTTTTTTCTTGATGCTTCAGAATAAATATACCTTTAAAACTTAACAACATACATTCATATAAATTTAACCTTTAAAACTAAAATACTATGGCTTTACGATTAGG
>CAZCJN010000204.1:0-1950 GCA_964498865.1 uncultured Bacteroidia bacterium | reverse complement strand
GCAAGCATGACCGCGACAGTTCGTTCTGTATTCATTATCGGGCCCGATAAAAAGGTAAAACTTATGATTACGTATCCTGCTTCTACAGGAAGAAACTTTCATGAACTGCTTCGTGTCATTGACTCTTTGCAACTTACTTCGCAGTATAGTGTTGCTACTCCGGTTAATTGGGAATATGGTCAAGATTGTATTATTGTTCCAGCATTAAGTGATGAGCAAGCAAACGAAAAATTTCCTAAAGGATATAAACGCATTAAACCCTATTTGCGTGTAACTCCTCAACCGAATCTCAATTAGTCTACTACATGTTTTTTAAAAGCACAGGTTATGCCTGTGCTTTTTAGTTCTGCTACAGTCTTTAAGAAACTATTCTTGTTGACATACGGCTCGGCATAAAAAAACTCCCGCCATGATGAGGCAGGAGCTTCTTGATTTTGTTCTTTCCTTTTTTATTCTACGATAAATTTCCCGGAACCCATTTGTTGTTTTCCAGCATGTATTTTATAATAATAACTCCCTGATGCTAGGCTCCCTGTATTTACTCTTATTAAGTTTTTGCCTGGTTGATAAGCATTTGCTGGGTTTCTATATATAAGCTTTCCGCTTAAATCGTAGATTGATAATTCTAACGTAGTAGTTTGTTCAAGTGTTAGAGAAATATTGATATGATTTTTAGTGGGTACCGGAAATGCTGTATGGTTAAAGGTCTGTTTATTATTTTCAATAAGTGTTGTAACGATAGATGATTTCCATTCTAAATCATCAATAATTAATTGACTACCGTTATTAGAGGGCGCTACCGGCCAGATAGAAGAAGAAATATCTATTCTTGCGGTATCGGGTATTTGGTTAAGGTTAACTGGTATTTCAAAGTAAGCATATGCTGTGGTAGGAACAAGCCATTTGGTTATGTAATCAAATGGTATTCCGGCTTTGTTAAATTGTATGCCTATAGATGCAGAATCAATTCCCGAAGGAGTGTATTTGTAGTATCCGGTTAAAGTATCAATTTGCTTATTAAAAGGTATTCCTCCTTTATAACCTCCCCCTCCTCCTTTTATATTCTCTCCGTTGGTAATCATTGTAGCAGCGGTCGTACTATCAACATAAATGCTGGTTAATTTAAGAGCATAAGAACCTGTATATTTATCGGTAGTTTTTTCTACTTGTAATTTTTTTCCTAGATGAAGATAAGTTCCCGCATTGTAAGTAGACCATCCTTGTGGATCAAGGAAGCTAATAGTGGACCATAATTCAAAATTGGTATTGGGGATTTGTTGCGTAATTCCAGGCCCTTCAAAAGAAATATTATCAAAGATGATCCATGTGCCATTTTTAGGAGTAGCAGTCGGATCTATATCTGTAGGCACGCTCGATACTGCTACAAGAACAACACTATCCGGGTTTACTGAATAAGTAGCAATACTTAAAGGGAAACTAAATGCAGTATATGCAGAGTTAGACACTCCTATTTTAAACTGATCCATTGCAATTGTAATGCCTCCCTTTCTAAATGCGACAATTATTCCCGCACTATCGCCATTGATAATGTTGGATTTGTAGTAGCCGTTCAGAGTACTAGGTTTTTGTGTATAAGGAAAGCCGCCTTCAGGTCCATTATCACCAAAAGAGCCAAATAAAACATAGGCGAAATTTGTATCTGTAGAGGTTATACTTGTTTCCAACTTTATAGCATAACTTCCATTTTGTGCTGGTGTCACTTTAGTGACATTTCCGGGTAATGCATTTCCAATCATATCGGAATTCGATGTTTGGGCAGTATCTAGATCTTCCCAAGCAATAGTATTCCATATTTCAAATCCTCCATTTACTATTTGTGAGTTACTAATGGTGGCCAAGCCGCTTGCACAAAGGATAAGTAAAATTTTTTTCATGGGCTATTAATTTAGAGTTATTTCAAAGTTAAAAGAAAAAATGAATTAGGTTTTT
>CAZCJN010000203.1:0-4163 GCA_964498865.1 uncultured Bacteroidia bacterium | reverse complement strand
ATGAGATCACTGGTACAAAACCGGGAAGTATATTCGTTCATAGGAATATTGCCAATATGGTAGTGCATTCCGATATGAATATGTTAAGCGTCCTGGACTATGCTGTTAATGTATTAAAAGTAAAGCATGTAATTGTTTGTGGGCATTATGGTTGTGGAGGAGTGTTAGCTGCAATGGGTAATCAACAATTTGGACTTATTGATAATTGGCTTAGACATATTAAAGACGTATACAGGCTCCATAGAGATGAGTTGGATAAAATTTCAGATTTTGATAAACGTGCAAAACGTTTAGTTGAACTCAATGTTATTGAGCAAGTTTTTGACTTATCCAAAACGTCTATTATACAAAATTCATGGCAAGCAAATGAGCAACCGGAAATTCATGGATGGGTCTATGATGTGTCAAACGGAATTATTAAAGATCTCAACGTGACCTTAAGAAATAATTCTGAAATGCATCGTATTTTCCAATTCGATCAAAAACAAACTATAGCATAATAACAACTAACTAATAAACATATGTTTAAATACTTAAAAAATGATTTTCCGGCAGGTGTTGTTGTCTTTCTTGTAGCCTTGCCACTCTGCTTGGGAATAGCTCTTGCATCGGGTGTACCACTTTTTTCGGGTATTATAGCCGGAGTTGTAGGAGGTATTGTAGTAGTTCTTGCTAGCAATTCTCAATTAGGGGTGAGCGGGCCTGCAGCGGGTTTGGTGGTGATTGTTCTTACTGCTTTACAAACATTGGGAAGCCTTCAGGCATTATTGCTTGCAATAGTAATGGCAGGGATTTTACAAATTGTACTGGGCTATCTTAGAGCAGGGATTATTGCCTATTATTTCCCATCATCTGTAATAAAAGGAATGCTTGCAGCAATTGGTGTACTGATTATAATCAAACAAATTCAGCACGCCTTAGGCAGCACTACTGCTGACCTATCTGAGTTTATTGAGACTGATAATGTTTTTAATTTAATTAATCCGGGAGCAATTCTTATTGCAATTGTTTCACTTGTAATTCTTATCCTCTGGGAATTTTCATTTATAAAAAAGCATCGTATTTTCCAATTGATACAAGCTCCCCTTGTAGTAGTGGTGACAGGTATCTTGATCAACAAGGCATATATTTCCGGACTCCTTCCTTTTTCATTAGATAACAATCAAATGGTGGTATTGCCAGTTCCACCCAATGCAACTTCGTTCTTTAATCAATTCACCTTTCCTGATTTCTCACAGCTATCAAACATACATGTCTATACTGTTGCCGTTACCTTAGCCTTAGTTGCCAGTTTAGAAACCTTATTGTGTGTAGAGGCTACAGATAAATTAGATCCATATAAAAGAGTTACTTCTACAAATCAGGAATTAAAAGCACAGGGGATTGGGAACATATTGTCCGGCTTAATAGGCGGCATCCCTATTACACAAGTAATCGTACGTAGTTCAGCTAATATTCAGTCGGGTGGTAGAACAAAGGCAGCTGCCCTTATTCATGGGGTATTACTTTTATTATCAGTAGTTCTTATACCTAATATATTAAACATGATTCCACTGGCAAGTTTAGCGGCTATCCTTTTTGTAGTAGGTTATAAGCTTACCAAGCCTGCGCTTTATGCCAGTCTTTATAAACAGGGGTTTAAGCAATTCTTACCTTTTATTGTAACTATTGTAGCTATTGTTTTAACAGATTTGTTAAAGGGAATTGCAATCGGCACTTCTGTATCTTTGTTTTTTATACTTCGAAATAATTATAAGATACCTTACTTTTTCCATAAGGAAAAATATAATAAAGACGGACATATTGTTATTCGGTTGTCAGAAGATGTGTCTTTTCTGAACAAAGCAAGCATTCTTTTAACATTAAATAAATTACCTGAAAATTCTAAGGTTATTATAGATGCTTCACAATCTCAATATATTGATCCAGATGTGCAAGAAATCATCAACGAGTTTAAAGAAAAAGCGCGTATGAAAAATATTAAGTTAGAAATACTGAATTTCTCACCTAAAAATACTCCTGACTACAGTTCTGAGCTTATTTTCTTAGAGTAACGAGCATTTTATTGGTTGCGAGAAATATTTACAAATTGAAAAGGTGGCTGAATTCAGCCACCTTTTTTTTCTAGTCATAGTCTTAGTTAGCCAGACTTTAGAAAAGTAACCTTAAGTTATTTTTTAATTAACATTAAGTTAATATATCAATATTACTCTTGCCTAAATGTAACGGAGATAAAAACATTAAATAAATATCTATGATTAAAAAGAAAAATGGTTTTTTAATATGCTCAGGTTTGATTCTTGTAAGCTTGACAGCAGTAGCACAAGAAAATACTATTGATCCAATAGACACATTAGCGAAAAATGTACAAAACATTAATGATGAACTACACAAAATAAAGAGGTTAAAAATTACCGGCTACATACAACCACAATGGCAGTATATAGATTCTGCAGGGGCACCTTCATTTGCAGGGGGCGATTTTATAAATGGTACCGGAAAATATTATAGCAGGTTCACAATGAGAAGGGGGCGCTTTAAATTTACCTATGATTATGAAAACGTTCAACTTATGATTAACACGGATGCAACCGAGAAAGGATTGGCAATGCGGGAAACATTTGTTAAGGTTACAGATCCCTGGTTAAATATGTTTAGCCTTACGGCAGGTTTACTTCAGGTTCAGTTCGGTTTTGAAGTAACGCAATCGTCGAGTGTTCGCGAAACACCTGAACGAGCAAGGTATAATCAAATCTTATTTTCTACAGAACGAGATTTAGGTGCATTTGGAAGTGTTGTGTTTCCAAAAACATCTTCATTATATGGTTTTAAAATAGATGCTGCTGTAATGAATGGTGTGGCAGGGGTCAATCCTGAATTTGATAGCCATAAGGATTTTACAGGGAGGCTTCAATATGGGCGAACAACGAAAAATGAAAAAGTAGTTTATGCAATAGGTGCTTCTTATTATCAAGGAGGATATCGTTTAGGAACTGTTAAAGATTATAATCTAACAACTCTTTCTAATGGCGATATGGGCTATCAATTTGCAAGCGATACAGCCAATTATAACAGAGTAGGCAAACGCATCTATATGGGTGCAGATGCACAGCTTTCATTTGACTGGAAAATTGGAATTACCACACTGCGTGCAGAGTATATTACCGGAGAACAACCAGGAGTGGCTGCAAATTCTTTGAGTCCGAAGGCAGCTCCAACAGCTGCCGTGTATCATCGTAATTTTGATGGTGCTTATTTTTATTTCATTCAAAATATTGGCCAATCAAAATTTCAAGCTGTCGCAAAATACGATTGGTATGATCCTAATGTAAAAATTGCCGGTAAAGAAATAGGAAAAACAGGAACAAATACTAAAAATATAGGCGATATACGTTTTGATACCTACGGCTTTGGTTTAACATATCGTATAAATACAAACACAAAATTGGTTATGTATTATGATATAGTAAAAAATGAAGAAACAGTTGTTCCTGGATATTTACATGACATCAAAGACAACGTAACAACTTTAAGAATGCAGATTAAATTTTAATGACAAGGAATTAAGAGCGGTAGGTTTTAATAACATTTATTTAATGTACAGTTAATATAATAAAATCAAATTTGTCAGGTAATCAAAAAAATATGAAAAAAATAATTCTTCCAACAGTAATAGCAATAGCACTATTTGCTTTCAAGTTTGCAGATGTTAATCTTAAAATAAAGGGGAGTGATACTGTATTGCCACTTTCTCAGAAAGAAGCAGAATTGTATATGAAAAATAACCCTGGCTCAAAAATCACAGTTATAGGGGGAGGAAGCGGTGTAGGCATTGCTGCATTTTTAGAGGGAACAACCGATATTGCAATGTCATCCAGGAAAATAAAAATGAGTGAGAAGATGAAACTGCAAGATGCCGGTAAAGCTTTTAAAGAAGTGATAATTGCATATGATGCACTTTCTGTTATTGTAAATCCTAAAAACAAAGTTTCTCAATTAACGAGAGAACAGTTACAAGGAATCTTTACAGGAAAAATTACTAACTGGAAGGATGTAGGAGGAGATGATGAAAAGATAGTTGCCTATTCACGTGAGTCCAGCTCTGGTACTTTTGAATTTTTTAAAGAACATGTGATGGATAATAAAAACTATGCAAGCACTGT
>CAZCJN010000202.1:0-4165 GCA_964498865.1 uncultured Bacteroidia bacterium | reverse complement strand
CCTTCGGAATAACTGGGGCAAACTAACACATCTGATAATCTCATTAATTGCTTGATTACATGCTCATCATTAATCAATCCATGATAAATGAAATCAGGTCTAATTATTTTCTTATCATGCGGAATATCCCCAACAAAATGAAACTCAAAAACTCCTACCTTAAATTGAGTGATAGCTTCGGTTAGTTCTTTAATTCCTTTCCTTTGTTCATACCTTCCAATAAATATAAATCTACGCTTTCCAATTGTAGGTTTAATTGTATTAACCAGCCAAGAAGGTTCTATAGCAGTAGATGCTTCTATAATTTTATTTGATTGAATATTTAAATCTTTTATCACATTTGTTATTTTTCCCCCATAAGAAAACACATAATCGGCATGACGAATATTAAACAGTACCGGTTTACGCAAAAACAGTTTTTGTTCTAATTCGGATTTTATTGAAGGCGCGCGTTGAAACATTTCATACCCGTGAAAATTAACTCCTATAGGTGGACATTTATCTCCCTTTTGTTTTTCTTCGATCAGTTTCCATGCTGTAAATCCTTTGGCATAAATAAAATCTACGTTTCCACTTTTCTTAAATTTCTCAAACACTTTGCAAGAATATTCATACGACTCTCTAAGATAATGACCCGGCAAACTTGTATGCTTGGGGAATTCAACAAGAATAGAATTAATGCTTTCTTTTTCCTTATCAGTAAAACAATCTAACTGTTCAATAGCAGTGCTTACTTTATTTCTGAAAGAGGTATGATACAAATCAACTTTGACTCCGTTCAACGAAAAATACTTTGCTAAATAGAAGGAGTGCTTTTGCATTCCTCCTATTACGTAAGGATGTATTCCATCGGCGATCAATGCTACTTTCAAATTATAAATAACTATAATTAAGTTAGAGTACCACAATCATTGAAATTATTTTATTAATTCCCGGCACTCTGATTAAATAAAGATTATAGAATAGAGCCGTTTTAAAAATAATTTTTTTAAAAACTCCTGATCGAGAATATAATGTAGAAGAAAGGAGTAATTGCTGAAGCTCACCGTATTCTGAACGGTTTATGTTTCTGCGTTTAAAGTTTTGGATTAAGCTCAGGCTAATCTGAAAGACTGTTCCATATAAATACTTAACCATATATTTATTTACCTGCTTTTCAAATTCATTGCAATACATCACTGCTGAATCTGTTAAACATTTCATAAATGCATACTCCTTGTAGGTTTTTCTTTCCTCGTCTATTCTATAATAACAGTCTGTAATAGTAGGGTATAAGAAATACTTTATGTTTGATTGCATTAAGGCTCGAGTATGAAGTTCTACATCTTGTAAACGATGCATATTTTCGTTAAACCCACCTACTCTCTTTAAAAAATTAATATCCCATAGCAGTTGTGTTATTCCCCAAGGAAGTTTATGCTGCAAAAAGTCTTTTAGTGGGTGTATAGATACCGGCACCCACTTTCTTTTATCATCTCCTATATTTTTAAAGAACACGTGCATTGCAAAAACATAAAAGCCTGCATTGGGGTTCTCTATAGTTTTTAAAACTCTTTTTTCAAGACAAAAAGGTGCTAAGACATCATCTGCATCTAAGAATAAAATATATTTTCCTTTTGCTGTTTTAATTCCTGAATTTCTAGAACAGTTTGCTCCTCTATTCCGTTCATTCTTTATAAGGGTTATCCTTGTATCGGTTAAAAAACTTGATATAACTTCAACCGATTGGTCTGTAGAAAAATCATCAATTATAATAAGTTCCCAATGTAAATAAGATTGTCCTATAACAGAGCGAATAGTTGCGCCTATGTATTTTTCTTTATTATATGAAGTAGTAATAATACTGACTATCGGTTGCATAATATTAAAATGAAGAATGGATTTGAATGATGGATTGCAAAGCACAAATGTGTCCTTCTACATCAAATTCATCTGTTGATTCAATGCCGATAAAAATTTTTCTGTAACAGAGGCAAATGTAAATTGACTTACATCAAAATACCCTTCTTCAAAAGGAACGCTTCCATTCAAATATTTTGGCAAATCTCGCTCCATGTTTTCGGGCAGTATGTGTACGCCTACTCTATTGTCTCGAATAAATTTTCCCACCTCTCCTTCTTCACCAATATACAAGATGGGTGTTTTTGTATAAATGATTTCAAAAAATTTGGTTGAGATTAAATCTTTATCTGCCGGAGGAAAGAAAGCCAAATAAGCAGATGCCTTTCGAATCCTTTGAAACAATTGCTCTTCAGGAATAAAGAAATGTTTATGAATACCTGTCTGTTCATGATTAGAGTCCAATAACGGAAAATGCGTGCCGGTATATATCTCCCATTTAAATCCCGATCGAGAGTTTGCTCTGATGATTTGAAGCAATCTCTTTATGTATTCTTCAATGCCACCATATAAAGCCCCTCCATAAATAAAACCCTCTCGCTTTTCTTTAATGTCCATTTTTGGAAATTTCTCCGGATCAAAAGCATGCGGAAGCAAATAAAATTTTGAAACAGAGGTCGGGTATTTTTTCTTTAGAAAATTTCCCACGTACTCTGTCGGAAAACATATCCAATCGCAATTTTCTATTGTTTTGCTTTCTGACAATTCTTGATATTTTTTCTTTGCTCCGGATAATGTAGGCATGCCATAGCGGTGCCCCCAAGTCCAAGGGTCTCGAAAATCCGTAACGTAAAATACTTCTTTGTGATGCTTTTTAAATTCCGTCCCGTAATACAAAAGGGAGAAGGGCGCCCCTGTAATTATAAGCACATCTATCTTGTTCTTTTGATGTACATCCTCTAATGTATTTAGCATTGGTTTCTTCCAAGCATAACCTTTGTCAAAAATATTTTTGTTGGTTAAAGGGCTAAGTATTTTTACTACTGCAAAGTAGGCTATCTTTTCTATAATTGATTTTGTAAAACCGCTTAACCAACTCGGGTACAGCTTGGGCAACAACCTAAAATCTATTCCCCTATATTCTTTTTCATACCATTCCTTCCCAACTAAATTATCCGCACAAACAACAGTTACCTCGTATCCGGCACGAGATAATTGTTGACTAAACTTTGCCCAACGTCGTCCTCCAATTTCATTGGAAGGTGGAAAGGTATAAGAAACTATAGCAAAATGCATTCGTTTATTGCTTGTACAATTTTGGTATGTTATTTACAATATTAATAACTCTCTCGAAATCCATACCTAATGTATCGAGGTACCATCTAATGTTTTGGTATCGAGGAAGGTTTTCATTTTCTACCAGTTCTAATGCACGTACTCTTGTTATTTGCCCTTCACGTATTTGATTACTTCTAAAAGTATCATGCTCTGTAAATCCTGCAACCGTATTATAAACGTAATTGTAAAATGCCGCAGAGCCATCCCCTATCCTCCATGTTGTTTTAGTATCGGGTGCCAATTCCCAATCATACTCTTTTATAAGAGTAGAATTCACCAGCTCTTCATCCCATCTCCAATAATCA
Organism: uncultured Bacteroidia bacterium; assembly: GCA_964498865.1. Lineage (GTDB taxonomy): Bacteria > Bacteroidota > Bacteroidia > Palsa-948 > Palsa-948 > Palsa-948. The sequence continues at coordinate 683 of CAZCJN010000202.1, read as the reverse complement.
AAAACATGATAATAATCTTTCTTATTTGTAAAACTTCGGTAATATTCTCCTGACAGGGTATCCCATAGTGATGAATTAAAATATCCCGGACTATCCATCATGGCTCTAAACCTTTTTAGATGATAGCGTACTTGTTTCAAAGCACCGTGACTATATACACGCACTTCCTCAAAGTCCGGTTTGATATTTAAAAAACCTGTTTTAAAATGAGTTACTTCAAGCGGATTAACCCCCCAAAGGTTTAGTTGCACGCCAGTCTGCCTTTTTACATCTTCAACGTGTCTAAAAAAATGCTTATCTCCGGCCGTTAATAATGCCATCATACCCAAGTTGGGGGCTTTCAGCCAAGCTTCGAGATTCATTCTGATATTTTTTCTTTTCAATGAAATATCTGCAGCGACAATAATATTCTCAACTCCCAGTTCCGAACACATACGGCTGATGTTTCTCCTGCCGAGATCTGTTACCATTCCCCAATCGTAAGTGTAAGTAACGGGGCGAAGGTTTAATTCTTTAACAATCAAATGCAAACTATAACAACTATCTCTTCCACCCGAAAAAGGCACAATACATTCCAACCCGCTCTTTCTCCTATAGGATTCAACAAGATTGAGTAATTCTTCTTTGGGTTTTGGATTGTTGCGTGATTTGTAATGAATACAATAATTACAAACACCTTGCTC
>CAZCJN010000201.1:0-4177 GCA_964498865.1 uncultured Bacteroidia bacterium | reverse complement strand
TTCGTTTTGTGCAGTCAGTTCAAAGTTAGCAGTGTCCCCCAAGCTTGCCGATAACTTACTTATTTGCGAATGTATTAAAATATTATTTCTCATAATTTAACTTTAGCAACTTGCTGAAAGTTACTTTAGTATTGTAAAAATGTATATTCGCATTTTAAATATCAAAGAATGTATTTATGTTCATAAAAACTCAACTATGGATTTAACGTTTTTGCATTGCTCATTTGGAGAGCATAAAGGAGAAAAAGTAATTTGGTGCCGCTTTGAATTTAATCCCATTCATCTAAATGCTTTTAAGAAAGAATACCCATCAGCTAAATGGTCTCAATCGGTTAAATGCTGGCATTTGCCCGATACTAACTTGTTCAGGAAAAGATTGAACTTGGAGGTAAAAGAAATTGCTCATCAATATGAAGCAAGGATTCATTCAATTAATCTCACGGCCTTTATAAAATTTAGAAATGCTTTATTGCAACGAGCATATTCGCCACTAACTATAAAAACGTACTTAGGTGAATTTGCTCAATTGTTATTAGATATAAAGGCAAACGATGTAAATACCCTCACTGCCGACCGGCTCAATGCCTATTTATTGCATTGTACTCATAAACAAAAATTATCAGAAAATCAGGTTCATAGCAGGATTAACTCCATTAAAAGTTATTTCAAAATTATTCAGAACAAAACCAAGCTCATTAATGAAATACCCAGGCCAAGAAAAAGAGAAAGCCTTCCTAAGGTTTTAAGTAAAGCAGATATTAAAAAAATATTTGAGGTTACTTTAAACCCAAAGCATCAACTCATGCTAAAACTATGTTATGGGATGGGATTACGTGTTAGCGAGATTGTTAATTTGAAGATTAAGGATATTGATAGCGCACGCATGCAGGTAAGAATAGAACAGGCTAAGGGAAAAAAAGATCGTTGTGTTAATCTTCCTAATTCTGTTTTAACCGAACTTCGGAAATATTATAAAGAGTTCAGGCCTGTTACTTATCTGTTTGAGGGGCAGTTTGGAGGCAGTTATACAGTTCGTAGCGTTCAAGCAGTTTTTAAAAGGGCAATGATAAAAGCCAATGTAAATAAAACCATTGGTATACATGGTTTAAGGCATAGTTATGCTACACATCTTTTAGAAGCCGGAACCGATATGTATTTTATCCAAAAGCTATTGGGTCATAAGAATATTAAAACAACCGAGATATATGCCAAGGTGAGTAGCCAAACACTAGCAAAGGTTCAAAGCCCGCTTGATTATATATAACAGAGGTCAAATGCTGAGGAGCTGATTTTGGATATTTAATAGCTGGCTTTTATAAGCAGTCAATAGTCTTTAGTACTATGCATACCATCATTAGCTATAGAAAAATCAATCATTCATAATTTCTTGAAAGAGAAATCAAGTATCAAGTTTTACTAGCAAAACTTCGCTATGCTCTTATCGCTATTTTGCCTTTTTCTGCTTTATATGGTTTTGTACTTTCGCGCCATGCATAAAGCCGGTTTTGTAAACATCATAGGTAAGCCCAATGTGGGGAAATCTACTCTGATGAACGTTTTTCTAGGAGAGAAGTTATCCATTGTAACACAAAAAGCACAGACTACCCGACACAGGATACGCGGTATATTAAATGGGGATGATTACCAGATTGTGTATTCCGATACACCGGGCATCATTAACCCGCATTATAAATTGCACGATGCTATGATGAGCATAGTAACCGAAGCGATTCAAGATGCGGATGTTCTTTTATTTGTTACCGAAGTAAAAGACAAAAATCCTGTAGACGAAAAAACATTGGAGAAGTTGAAGCAGGTAAGTTGCCCTGTATTGGTTCTTATTAATAAGATAGATTTGAGCACACAGGAAGTATTGGAACAACGGGTGGAAGAATGGAAAACACAGCTCCCAAATGCGGAAGTCATTCCTGTTTCAGCAGCAGAAAAATTCAACACAGATTATATTTTAAAAAGGATTATTGAACTTTTTCCGGAAGCTCCTCCTTATTTTCCTAAAGATGAATTATCCGACCGCTCTCAGCGGTTCTTCATTTCAGAGATCATCAGAGAAAAAATATTTTTATTATACCACGAAGAAATTCCTTATTGCACCGAAGTGGTGGTGGAAGAGTTTAAAGAAGCTGAGAACATTACCCGTATACGTGCCATCATTTATGTGATGCGAGAAGGCCAAAAAGGTATTTTGATAGGTAAGCAAGGAACTGCGTTACAGAAGGCCGGCACCAAGTCCAGAGAAGAAATAGAACAATTTTTAGGTAAAAAAGTTTTTTTAGACTTGTTCGTGAAAGTAGAAAAAGACTGGCGCAACAGTGAAAAACGCCTCAAACGTTTTGGTTACCTGGGGTAAGTACATGACGTTACCCATGCTTCTTATTAGTACCTTAGCCCACTTTTTATGTCAAACACAGTAGCTATAGTAGGAAGGCCCAACGTAGGCAAATCAACTTTCTTTAACCGATTGGTAGGAACGCGTAAAGCCATTGTAGATGAAGTGGCAGGTGTTACCCGAGATCGTCATTACGGTAAAGCCGAATGGGTGGGTACCGAGTTTTCTGTGATCGATACAGGTGGTTATGTATTTGGTTCTACTGATGTATTTGAAAAAGAAATAAGAAGGCAGGTAGAAATTGCACTTGAAGAAGCGGATGTTATTCTTTTCATGGTTGATCTTGCCGATGGACTTACTGCTCAGGACGAACGAGTAGCAGTCCTCTTACGCAAATCTATTTTGAAGGATTCTCTGCACAAAAAAATATTGCTGGTAGCTAATAAAGCCGATACGCACGAAAAAGAAGCGCAGATGAGCGAGTTTTTTAAACTGGGTATGGGTGAAGTGAATTGCATTTCTTCCATGAGTGGAAGGGGTACAGGTGATCTTTTAGATAAGGTGGTGAAATTGTTTCCGGAGAAAAAAGTGGATGATAATTCACACCTGCCTAAGTATACTATTGTAGGGAGACCGAATGCAGGTAAATCTTCTTTGCTGAATGCCTTACTGGGAGAAGAGCGTGCTATCGTTACACCCGTTGCCGGAACCACCCGCGATGCCATACATACTCATTACAAAAAATATAATCACAACTTTTTATTGATAGATACTGCCGGCATTCGTAAGAAAAGAATGTTCGATGACGATGTAGAGTTCTATTCCAATCTGCGTGCCATACGAACTATTGAAGACTGCGATGTTGTTTTATTATTACTCGACTCTCAGTTAGGCATGGAAGCCCAGGACGTAAACATCTTTCGCCTGGCAGAAAGGAATAAAAAGGGTGTGGTAATTATTGTAAATAAGTGGGATCTGATAGAAAAGAAAACCGAAACTTCTAAGGCCTATGAGAAGCTCGTAAAAGAAAAAGTAGAACCCTTCAGCGATGTACCTGTCTTATTTATCTCTACGTTAGAAAAGCAACGCATCATGAAAGTGGTTGAGAAAGCAGATGAGGTCTTCCATAACAGAAGAAAAAGAATTTCTGACGAAGAATTGCAAGCCGTAATGATACCCATCATTCAATCGCACCAACCTTCTTCTGAAAAAGGAAAGCTGGTGGAAATATTTAAAGTGGTGCAGATACCTTCCAGTGCACCGGTGTTTGTTTTCTATTGCAACCTGCCTAAAGCTATTAAAGAATCGTATTCTCGTTTTCTTGAAAACCAGATCCGGGAAAAATTTGACTTTTGCGGAGTGCCTATGCAGTTAATGTTTAGAGAGAAGTAGGCTCTTATCAATGTTCTTTAAATGGGGATGTTTCATCCTCCTTTCAAATCAACCAATTGTTTCTTTATCAGGTTTTCCACCTCTTCCGAATCCCAGATATTCTCAATGTTGGGCTGTGCCATTACTCTTTTCATAATCGCTTCTTGGGTTTTTCCTATTCTTAAGGCTTCGGAGTAACGCATATCCGTTCGGTAGGTAACCATGGAATAGAGGGGAGTCCATTTATCCGGATGTTTTTCAGAGAACTTAGCCTCTATCTTTTTCTGTAGAAGGAATTTAGGATCGGCTACTTTATCGCGCATCTCATAGTAATTTTCTATAGCCAGTTCTGCAATGGCATCGGCATCAGGTTTACGAATGTTCTGGAAATCAGAAAAAATGGCATGCCAGTTATCGCCATGCTTTGTGATCAATGAATTTAAAACGGCACAATCTTCA
>CAZCJN010000200.1:2275-4189 GCA_964498865.1 uncultured Bacteroidia bacterium | reverse complement strand
CTTTCTTACAAAAAACCAGTTGATAGTTTTGACAGAAGTCAAAAACCGGCTGGAGGTGCTAACCCTGTTATAAATGTTCCGGACTATTGGACAGACAACTTCAGCAATGGAATAAAAGCAATAGGTATGAAGAATGATGAAATACCTACTGTTAACGTTACCCTTGCTATGGAGATTGGTCATAGATCTGATGAATTGTCAAAAGCAGGCTTAGCTTACTTAACTTCTAAAATGTTACAAGAATCCACTCAAAAACATTCAGCAGAAGCAATTAATGATCAGTTAAGTTTATTGGGTAGTGATATAAATATTCATAGTGACGAAGAAGAAATCACAATGAATATTTCTTCTCTCACAAAGAATATGGATGCTACTTTAAAGATTGCCAACGAAATACTTTTTGAACCTAAGTTCGATCAGGCCGATTTCGACCGTTTAAAACAAGAACAATTAAATACTATCAGCAATCAATCTACCCAACCGGTTGTAAGTGCTAATAATGTATTTAAAAAATTGATCTACGGAAAAGACCATATTCTTTCTACACCTGTTATTGGCACAAAAGAATCGGTTACATCTATCACATTAAATGATGTAAAGAACTTTTATGCAAACAAGTTCTCTCCTTCTGTTTCAGAATTAGTAGTAGTTGGGGATGTATCTAAAGAACAAGTATTGAGCAGCCTCAGTTTCCTTAAAACATGGCCTGCAAAAGAGGTGGTAAAAGCAGTACAACCCGCAAACCCGGTGATTGACAAAACCAGAATCTATTTTGTAAACAAAGATAACGCTCCTCAATCAGAAGTGCGTGTTGGTTTCCTTGCCATTCCTTACGATGCCACAGGAGAATATTTTAAAACTACATTAGCAAACTATATTCTTGGCGGAGCATTTAACAGCCGCATCAATCTTAACTTACGTGAAGATAAAGGGTGGACATATGGTGCACGATCCAATTTCGCGGGAACAAAATTTGCAGGTCCGTTTGTTGCAAATGCCGGAATTAAAGGCGATGCTACTGACAGTTCTGTAGTGGAGTTCATGAAAGAAATTAAAAATTATGCCGATGCAGGAATTACAGATAATGAATTGGCATTCATGAAAAGCTCTATTGGTCAGCAAGATGCACTTAAATATGAAACAGCAATGCAAAAAGCAGGATTCATAAAACGCATTCTTGACTATAATCTACCGAAAGATTTTGTTGCGCAGCAACAAGCTATTATCAAAAACATCACTAAAGAAGAACTCAATGCTGTTGTTAAAAAGAATTTACCCTATAACAATATGGTTATCGTGGTAATGGGCAACAGAGCTAAACACTTTGATAAATTAAAAGCACTTGGCTATGATGTTATAGACCTTGATACAGACGGAAATCAGCTTTAATAAAAGTAAAAGATAAATTAAAAAAGAGGGTAACCTATAAAAAAGGTTACTCTCTTTTTCTTTTAAAGAACTCCTTCATAAGCTCGGCACATTCTTGCTGCAAAATTCCGGAAACTATTTTTGTTTTAGGGTGTACTATTTTAGAATTCAAAATACTGTATCCGCGCTTTTCATCTTTTGTTCCGTAAACAATTTGGCCAAGTTGTGCCCAAAAAGATGCTCCTGCACACATAGGGCACGGTTCTACCGTTACATACAGAGTGCATTCATTTAAATATTTTCCGCCCAAATGTGATGCCGCAGCAGTAAATGCCTGCATTTCAGCATGAGCTGTTGCATCTGTTAGTCTTTCGGAAAGGTTATGCGCCCGAGCAATTATTTTGCCCTCGCATACAACAACAGCACCCACCGGTACTTCATCCGCAGCAAATGCCTTACGCGCTTCTTTTAAAGCTTCTTGCATAAAATATTCATTTGTCTTATCAAGTACTTCCATACGATTACAAATGTACAATTATGATTATC
>CAZCJN010000200.1:0-2175 GCA_964498865.1 uncultured Bacteroidia bacterium | reverse complement strand
CATATAGAAATGCTTTTCATTCCTCGTTAATACGTAATTTCACCCACTTAAAAAAACAGTTATGCATCGGACACACACATGCGGAGAACTCACCATTAAAAATGTTGGGCAAACCGTGACACTAAGCGGTTGGTTGGCACGCTCCCGCGATTTGGGCGGAATGACTTTTATAGACCTGAGGGACCGCTACGGCATTACTCAATTGGTTTTTAATATTGACTCACACAAGGCATTATGCGAGCAGGCAAGAAAACTAGGTCGTGAATTCGTCTTAAAAGCTACCGGCAAAGTAGCAGAGCGATCAAGCAAAAACTTAAAGATGCCTACAGGGGAAATTGAAATCATTGCAGATACGCTTGAAGTTCTGAACGAATCTAAAACCCCACCCTTTACTATAGAAGATGAAACCGATGGAGGTGATGAATTAAGAATGAAATACCGTTACTTGGATTTAAGAAGAGGTCCAATACAGACTAATATTTTAATGCGCCATAAAGTAGGACAAGCCGTTCGGGAATATTTTAATTCAAACGGTTTTGCCGATGTAGAAACGCCTTTCCTTATTAAGTCAACGCCGGAAGGTGCACGTGACTTTGTGGTGCCCTCTCGTTTAAATCAAGGAGAGTTTTATGCGCTGCCGCAATCGCCACAAACATTTAAACAACTATTAATGGTTTCCGGGTTCGACAGATATTACCAAATCGTCCGCTGTTTCCGTGATGAAGATTTGCGCGCAGATCGCCAACCTGAATTTACCCAGATAGACTGCGAAATGAGCTTCGTAGAACAGGAAGACGTTTTAAATATGTTTGAGGGTATGGTAAAATATGTTTTCAAAAAAGTGAGAGGAATGGACCTACCCGCCTTCCCAAGAATGACCTATGCTGATGCTATGAAATACTATGGAGTGGATAAACCTGATACGCGTTTTGAAATGAAAATTGTTGACTTGGGGGGAGAATCAAATTTGGTTAAGGGTAAAGGATTTAAGGTATATGATGATGCAGAACTGGTGGCCGGAATATGTGCAAAAGGATGCTCGGAATATACACGCAAACAGTTAGATGAGCTTACGGAATGGGTAAAACGGCCTCAAATTGGTGCAGGTGGATTAGGCTATTTGAAATATAATACAGACGGAACATTAAAATCTTCTTTCGATAAATTCTTTGATGAAGCATCTCTCAAAAAGATTGTAGAAAAATTTTCTGCTCAACAAGGAGATCTTATTTTAATTCTAGCAGGAAAAGAAGAAAAAACAAGAAAAGCATTAGGTGAACTACGTCTTGAAATGGGCAATCGCTTAGGATTACGTGATAAAAACAAATTTGAATGTCTTTGGGTAGTTGACTTTCCCCTTTTAGAGTGGAATGAAGAAGAGAACCGTTGGTTTGCTATGCATCATCCCTTTACATCTCCTAAGAAAGAAGACATTGAATGGATGTATAAAGAGTCATCTATTAATCAAAATGCCGGCTATGCCCCTAAAGCGAATGCCTATGACGTGGTCATTAATGGTGTAGAGATAGGTGGCGGCTCCATACGCATTCATAACAGGGATCTTCAACAGCAAATGTTTAAAGTGCTGGGCCTGTCACATGAAGAAGCAGAACAAAAATTTGGGTTCATTTTAAATGCATTTGAATATGGTGCTCCTCCTCACGGAGGTATCGCATTTGGTTTCGACAGACTCTGCTCTATTGTTATCGCAAATGAAGATTACATCCGCGATTTTATTGCATTCCCTAAGAATAATGCAGGTCGTGATATGATGTTGGATTCCCCCTCTCCAATAGACGAGAAGCAGAAGAAAGAATTAGGATTAAAGTAAGGTAGAGACTCATTTTTCATACGCATTCGCACCGTATTCTTTCGTAATTTTGTAGGCGTACAGTTTGGTCGTTAAACTTATAAATCTATTACAAATATGTGTGGAATTGTTGGATACATTGGAAGCAAACAGGCATACCCTGTTCTCATCAAAGGACTACATCGTTTGGAATACAGAGGGTATGATAGCGCAGGTGTAGCCATCCTCAACAAAGATTTGCATGTATACAAATGCAAAGGCAAAGTTGCCGATCTAGAAAAACACGTAGCTAAAAAAGATATCAGCGGAACTGTTGGTATTGGCCATACACGTTGGGCAACACACGGTGCACCTAATGATATAAA
>CAZCJN010000199.1:0-4190 GCA_964498865.1 uncultured Bacteroidia bacterium | reverse complement strand
TATCACGCATCTCATAGTAATTTTCTATAGCCAGTTCTGCAATGGCATCGGCATCGGGTTTACGAACGTTCTGGAAATCAGAAAAAATGGCATCCCAATTATCGCCATGCTTGGTGATCAATGAATTTAAAACGGCACAATCTTCAAAGCCGCAATTCATTCCCTGCCCGAAGAAAGGAACAATAGCGTGTGCGGCATCGCCGAGTAGAAGTACTTTATCCTCATAACGCCAGGGGAAGCAGCGCACCGTTGCTAAGGAGGATGTGGGATTTGTAAAATAATCCTCAACAAGTGTAGGCATGAGCGATACTGCATCGGCAAACATTTCCTTAAAAAATTTCATCATCTTCTCTTTTGTATCGAGTGAGGCAAACGATTTTTCTCCTTCAAAAGGGAAGAAAAGCGTGCAGGTAAAAGTTTTGTCAAGATTGGGAAGAGCAATGAGCATGAATTGCCCGCGAGGCCAAATGTGCAATGAGCTCCAGTCCATAGCAAAATCACCCTTACCGGTCGCTGTTATGGTCAATTCCTTATAACCATGATCGAGGTAAGATTGGGAATATGTAAAACGATCGGTATGTGTTTGCATGGAAAGTCTTACAGCAGAAAATGCTCCGTCGGTTGCAAAAATCCTATCGCTCTTTACTTCTTTGGTTTTATTTGTCTCTGTATTTTCAAAAATGCAAACAGCATTTTTAAAATCGACTTTTGAACAGCGTTCGTTAAAGAAGAACTTTACTCCTTCTTTTTCAGCAATATCCATCAATAGACAATTTAATCCTCCTCTGCTTACCGAATAGTTAGCCTGGTGTTCTTTTCCATAAGGTTGAAAGGCAATGCTGCTGTTTAAGTTATGTATAGTACGTCCCTTCATAGGTATTCCTATTTGTCTTACTTGCTCATCAATACCTACATCTTTTAATCCTCTCCAGCCCCGGTCACTTAATGCAAGATTAATCGAACGCCCTGCCGATATAGTATTCTTGCGCATATCCGGCCTGCGTTCGTAAACAGCTACATTATGGCCTTTTTTTCTTAAATAAATTGCTAATAAAGAGCCTACCAATCCGGCTCCTACAATAGTGAGGTTGTTTGGTTTCATGCTTTTAAAAGTATATTAAATTACAATTGCAATTAATATTTTTTGCCTTGTAAACAAATTGACAAGGGGCCTTTAATTAACAAATATAAATTAGGATAAAACAATTAAATACTTTACCTTTGGCTAAATAATAATTACAAATTTTATAAGTATGAAAAAATTAATTACTCCCTTTGTCCTTTTGACGGCTTTATGTATTAACGCTTCAAACAGTTTCGGACAACAACCGATACAAGCAGGCACTGTTGCCCCTGACTGGACGTTTGTAGATTTAAACGGTACATCTCACTCTTTATATTCATATTTAAATCAAGGTAAAACAGTAGTTATAGACTATTCTGCAACCTGGTGTGGTCCCTGCTGGAGTTATCATAAAGGAGGCGAGTTAGAAAAGCTATATCAACAAGAAGGGCCTTCCGGAACTAATAAGCTGGTTATATTCCTTCTTGAAGGAGATAGTACTACCAATGATGCATGCCTGAGCGGAAGTTCAGGATGTAATTCATCTACTCAGGGTAACTGGGTAAGTGGTACTGACTATCCGATTGTCAATATTCCTTCCAGCAGTACTTCTACTTTTAAAAAAGGTTATAAAACCAGTTATTTCCCTACTATGTTTGTTGTTTGTCCTGATAAAAAAGTGGCGCTATCAAGCACATATAATACTTCTACATCCAGCGGAACAGTAACTTACACAGCGGCTCAAATAAAAGCAGCAATGGATTCTAAATGTGTAACAACGTCTATTGAAGAAGCAACTGACATTAATGGCTTGAGTGTTTATCCTACTCTTTCAAATGGTAGCATATTTATTAAAGATAACTTAAGCAACGGTTCTGTTAACGTTAAAGTATATGATATGATTGGCTCTGCTGTGTATGAAAAGAACAATATCCAACTTGTTCAGTCCAATCCTTCAGAAGTGAAATTACCTAACCTTATTGACGGAATATATTTCGTTAATATACAATATGGCAATACTTCTGTATCTAAGAAAATTGTAATTAATCAATAATAATATTCAAGGTCAATAAACAGGCTGCCATTTTTAAAAATGGCAGCCTGTTTTTGTTTTATAGAGAACACTTTTTTAAGTAAAATCTCCTCAATCATTCCGTATATACTTTTGTTGATTTTTGCTGCTTTTTCCTTATCTTAATGTTAATAAATACATGCTATTTGGACCATAAAATACGGTGTAAATGGTGTGGATTCGTTACATTAGCACAGTCAATTTTATCGCCTAAAAAATCATTAATTATTATGTCAGAATTAACTACTGAAAACGCAAAAAAATCAAATCAATACTCAGGAGACAGTATTCAGGTTCTCGAAGGTTTAGAGGCTGTTCGTAAGCGGCCTGCCATGTATATTGGTGACGTTGGAGTAAAAGGGTTTCACCATTTGGTGTATGAAGTAGTTGATAATTCAATCGATGAAGCATTAGCGGGTTATTGCAAGAATATAGAAGTATATATCCACCCCGATAATTCCATCACTGTAAAAGATGATGGACGTGGTATTCCGGTAGATATTCAAACTAAATTGAAAAAATCGGCCCTTGAAGTAGTAATGACTGTCCTGCATGCCGGTGGAAAATTTGATAAAGATTCTTACAAGGTTTCAGGCGGATTACACGGGGTAGGTGTGTCTTGTGTGAATGCCCTTTCTACTCATCTTAAAGCAGAGGTGCATCGCGATGGTAAAATATATCAGCAAGAATATCAAAGAGGTATTCCTCAATACGATGTAAAGGAAGTAGGTGTTTCCGACAAAACGGGGACCATTGTTACGTTTAAACCCGACGAGACCATCTTTATAGTAAATGAGTATAATTATAACACCTTAGCATCGCGCTTAAGAGAACTTTCGTTTTTAAATCGTGGTATTAAAATTATTTTGACCGACCTGCGCGAAAAAGATGAAGCAGGTAATCCTCTTTCTGAAACATTTTTTTCTGAAGGCGGACTGAGAGAGTTTGTTCGGTATATTGATGCTACTCGTGAACGTTTGATTGATGATGTGATTTACATGGAAGGCGAACGTAATGGCATTCCTATAGAAATTGCCATGCAGTACAATACTTCGTACAATGAGAATCTTCATTCGTATGTAAATAACATTAACACGCATGAGGGAGGAACTCATCTTGTAGGGTTCAGAAAAGCACTTACCCGCACTTTAAAAAAGTATGCAGATAAATCAGGGTTGCTGGATAAAATGAAATTTGAATTAGATGGAGATGATTTTCGTGAAGGATTAACTGCCGTAATCTCTGTTAAAGTGGCGGAACCTCAGTTTGAAGGGCAGACTAAAACAAAGCTGGGTAATAATGATGTGATGGGCGCCGTTGAATCCATGGTGAATGATACGCTTCAAAATTATTTAGAAGAGAATCCGAAAGCTGCAAAGGTGCTGGTAAGTAAAGTAATGCTTGCTGCTGAAGCACGTCATGCCGCTCGTAAGGCGCGTGAGTTGGTGCAAAGAAAAGGCGCTCTTACAGGAACAGGGCTTCCCGGTAAACTTGCCGATTGCTCTGATAGTGATCCCGCAGCATGCGAAATATATTTAGTAGAGGGAGATTCGGCAGGTGGAACAGCAAAGCAAGGAAGGAACCGTGCTTTCCAGGCTATATTGCCCTTGCGTGGAAAAATATTGAATGTAGAAAAAGCTATGGAGCATAAGATTTACGATAACGAAGAGATCAGAAATATTTTTACAGCTTTAGGAGTTTCGAGAGAAGAGAATGCAGAAAAAGAAACGGTTCTTAATATTGCAAAATTACGCTATCATAAAGTAATTATCATGACCGATGCAGACGTAGACGGAAGTCACATCACAACTCTTATCATGACTTTCTTCTTCCGTTACATGAAAGAACTTATTGAGCAAGGTTACATATATATTGCTACTCCTCCGTTATACTTGGTAAAAAAAGGAAAAGAAGAGCGCTATTGTTGGAATGAAGAACAAAGACAAAATCATGTTCGCGAATTAGCAGGAGGCGAAGGTAAAGAACACACAGTTGGAGTACAGCGTTATAAAGGGTTAGGGGAAATGAATGCTGAGCAGTTATGGTCAACCACAA
>CAZCJN010000198.1:0-4336 GCA_964498865.1 uncultured Bacteroidia bacterium | reverse complement strand
ATGAGCGGCTTTACTCCATATTTTTTTAATGACATACGGTGCATATTGTCTTGATATTCCTTCGCGAGGAAAGGTGGCATTTTTAGCTCCTACCATATCTAACAAAATCCCGTATTGTGCAACATATCCTATTTTATGTGGGTTATTGGCCCAATATTGAGTACCCAAGCACCACGTATTAGTACCATTATCATTTTCTTTTCCGTAATCTTCAAGATCATCTAACAATATATCAACGCCAATGTTAGGGTTAGATAGGCTAAACTGCCTGGCAATTTCTAAAAGCACCCCTACTCCACTAGCACCATCATCTGCTCCATCAGCAGGTAAATTCGGATGCAAAGAATCCTGATCTGCCCAAGGTCGAGTATCCCAATGAGACAATAATAAAATTCTATTGGGTAATTCCGGTTTGTAAGAAGCTATGATATTTTTTAGAGTAAATTTCTTACCATCATATGTTGTTATGCTGGCATTTTGTATTTGTACTTTCCAACCAAAAGAGTTTAATTTTTTAACAAAGTAATCTGCACATTTTGCATGAGCAAGGGTCCCTGGAACACGAGGGCCAAAATCCACTTGAGTCTTTACATATAAATAAGCTGAATCTTCATTGAACTTTGGCGGGGGTGAAATAGTAGCCAAGGGTGCTACTATTACATTTTCTTCAAAATGAGTATTCTCATTTGAACAAGAAGTCAGAAATGAAGCGATAGTGAAAATAAAATAAAATGTTTTTTTCATAATCTACTTTTGATAATCCCACACAGCGCCCTCTTTAGTGTCTTTAACAATGATATTGGCTTTGATAAGTTCATCGCGGATTTTATCTGAAGTTTGAAAATCTTTTTTTGTTTTTGCTTCTTTCCTTATTTCTAAGATAAGGTCCATTAAAGACTGACTAAGCCCATCATGGCCCGAAATAGACTCTTCTTCTTTCAAACCTAGTACATTAAAAACAAAATCATGAAATATTTTCTTAAGAATTGTTAAATCAGATGATGATACTTTTTCTTTCCCATCATTGATAGAATTAATAATCCTTACTCCTTCGAATAAATGTGCAATAAGCACTGGGGAATTAAAATCATCATTCATGGCATCGTAACACTTTTGATGTAATGCTTTTATATCAAATGTAGATTCGTCGGAAGGTTTTAATTTTTCTACTGTTTTGACCGATGTCATCAAACGTTCAAACCCTTTCTCAGATGCTTTCAATGCCTCGTTAGAAAAATCGAGCGTACTGCGATAATGGGTTTGAAGCATAAAAAATTTAACTGACATAGGAGAATATCCTTTCTCAAGCAGCGGATGATTGCCTGTAAATAATTCTAATGGTAAAAATCCATTGCCAGCACTCTTAGACATTCTCACACCATTTACAGTAAGCATATTTGTATGCATCCAATATTTGGCCGGTTGGCATTTATTACTCGCTTGTGACTGTGCAATTTCGTTGGTGTGGTGAGTACCTATCAAGTCCATCCCCCCTCCATGAATATCAAATGTATTACCTAGGTATTTCGCACTCATGGCAGAGCATTCTAGGTGCCAACCCGGGAAACCCCATCCCCAAGGGGATGGCCAGCGCATGATATGTTCAGGTTTGGCTTTTATCCAAAGAGCAAAATCCAATCTTCCTTTCTTCTCATTTTGCCCTTCAAGTTCACGAGTTCCTTCTAATAACTCTTCAATTTTTCTATTAGAGAGCACCCCATAATTATTCGATTTGGAATATTTTTCAACGTCAAAATAAACTGTGCCGTTTGAAATATATCCTAAGCCGGATTCAATAATTTGTTTGGTCATTTCGATCTGCTCACAAATATGGCCGGTTGCAGTAGGTTCAATACTTGGCGGAAGTGTATTGAAAAGGCGCATCACCTCACGAAATCCAACTGTATATTTCTGAACAATCTCCATTGGCTCCAGCTGCTCCAACTTTGCCTTCTTGGCAAACTTATCGTCTCCTTCATCTCTGTCCCCTTCCAAGTGACCTGCATCTGTTATATTCCGCACATATCTTACTTTGTATCCGGCATAAACAAGATAGCGATAGATCAAATCAAACGAAATAAAAGTCCGGCAGTTACCAAGATGAACATCGCTGTAAACAGTAGGGCCACAAACATATACACCTACAAAGGGAGGGTTAAGCGGAGTAAATTTTTCTTTTGTACGAGTGAGTGTGTTGTATATTTCTATCGGTTGCAATTCCATGGATTGTAATTTAACTTTTTTCTATAAAGACAGGTACTAAAATATATAAAAAATAGTCGCCTTAGAAATTACTTAGCATGGGAGGGTTTGTTCAACTCCCTAATGCAAATTATTAAACCGACACCCACAATTATTGCCGCGACTGCAAAAGCTGCCCCTGGGAAATACAATGGAGTATTTTCTTTTGTAAATAAAAAAAAAAGGTTGGTCATGATCAATGGAGAAAGTATGGTTGATACGCTGGTAAGTGCAGTCATCATACCCTGCAGTTCTCCTTGTTCATTGGCCGGTATTTTACTTGAAATAATTCCTTGTAGAGAAGGTGGTGCTATTCCTCCCAAACTATAAACAAGCGTAAATAAATAGGCCATCCAAGATTGACTTACAAAAGCAAACAAGGCGAGTCCTATCATGTACATTACAATACCTACATACACAGAGCGAATAGGACCAAAAACTCTCTGGGAAAATTTTATTAATCCACCTTGCACAATAACTACCATCACACCTACAAATGCAAGGGAATAACCAATTTCTCTGTCTGTCCATTTGAATAAATATTTGGTGAAGAATGGCCATATAGCTGGCATAACTTGTCCGGCTAAATAAAGAAGAAACATTACAAAAACCAGCATTCTAATAGCTTTATTTTTTCTCAACTGCACAAATGCACCAAAAGGGTTAGCGCGTTTTATATCAAAAGCCCGTCTGTTTTCCGGTTTAAGTGATTCGGGTAAAATAAAAAAACCATACAACCAGTTTAATAATGAAAGCCCTGCAGCAGCAATAAATGGAACTCTAGACCCAAACTCACTGAAAAGGCCGCCTATAAAAGGACCAATAATAAATCCCAAACCAAAGGCGGCCCCCATCATACCAAAATTCTGAGCTCTTTTTTCTGGGTGGCTTACATCTGCTATATAAGCAAAACTTGTTTGAAAACTTGCTCCACAAACCCCCGCTATTATTCTACCTAAAAATAATAAAGGCAAGGTATTAGCAACTGCCAAAAAAAGATAATCTATCCCTAAACCTAAAAGAGAAAGTAGTAATACAGGCCTTCTGCCATAACGATCACTAATGCCACCTAATACAGGGGAAAAAAAGAATTGCATAATAGCATAACAAGCCATCATCCAACCGCTATAGGTAGTAGCTTCATTAACGCTCACATGACTAACTTCTGTAATGATGCTGGCTGCCACGGGAAAAATAATTCCTATGCCAATACAATCAATAAGTACAGTAATAAATATAAAAGCGATAGGGGTTTTTGCTAGTTTCATAAAAAAATTATCAATTGAAATTATTCTTCCCAAAAGTAATTGTGATTTACCTTACCCCGTTATTATTTTAGAATTTAATATGAAACAAACATTAATTAGGGTCTTTAAAACGGGGATCCTTTAAAAATTGCTGGTCGGTAAGTATGTTAAAAAATAATCATGCCTTGCATATTTCATTATTTGGAAAGGGTTGGTATTTAGTTTGCTGTATGACGTGGCTGGAATAATGGTTTTCACTCTTAATATTTTTTATATCTTTCCATTGTTCTTTATAAGGATTCGTTAACCTCCAATTCAAAGTACATTTTCTAGTTGAGTATTTATTCTGTTTTTTGAGTCACATTTTAATAACTGTACTTAAAATCATACGCCATGCCTGATATCACCATTAACTTATTAGATGAAATAAACAGTTTATCAAAAATACATACGCTTAAACGCAATGACATTGATAACTTAATGGTTGAATTTGCGCAACGTATTACAGCTACCCTGCACATCGAACGCATGAGCGTTTGGTTGTTTAATGAAACAAAAGATGCCGTTATTTCTATGGGCGAATATGACATGGAGGAAAGGCAGTTTAACAAGAATAATATTCTTAAAAAAAATAAGTATCCTTCTTATTTCAAAGCTATAAGTGAAAATGAAATTTTATTGATTGAAAATGTAAATACCAACAAAAATACAATTGAACTTAAAGATGATTATTCCATCCCCAATCATATTATTTCTCTTATGGATATTCCCCTAAGGATAGAAGGTGAACTGGTCGGTATTATGTGTTATGAAAAAAAAGGTATTAAAGAGAAAGTATTTACTAAACA
>CAZCJN010000197.1:0-4356 GCA_964498865.1 uncultured Bacteroidia bacterium | reverse complement strand
GTAATAGTTAAAGATCTTTCTGGAAAAATAATTATGAAAGAAATTAATATAACGGCAATTGATTTATCTGCTTTTGAAAATGGGCTGTATTTTATTTCAGTTACTTCATCAAATGGAAAAGCAGTTAACAGAAAAATTTCTATAATTAAATAATAATTCAAGTACAGCTCATGAAAAAACTTTTAATCTTACTTCTTGTGTTTTTTAGTTCAGTGTCATTTGCAAAAAAGATAAAATTTTCTGTAGATATGGATACGATTACTCCTAACGTTAATGGGATTCATATTGCTGGTGACTTTCAGGATGAAGCAGGTTATCCAGATGATTGGAACCCTGCTACAACTCTTCTTACTAAGGAGTCTCCGAGTTCAACTATTTACAGCATTGTGCTTGACATACCTGCATTTCATAAATATGAGTTTAAATTTGTAAATGGCATTTTTGACTATGAAATGGAGTTCGTTCCTGTAGAATCAAGAGTTTTATATAATTTCCTTGACAACCGTTGGGTTTATTTAGATTCTCTATCAAACGATACACAGATAGTTAAACCCGTTATATATTCTTCCAATGCTCCTGCTGGGAAACATTTATTACGTTTTAGAGTAGATATGCAATATGTTTCAAGTGTTTCTCCACTTGGAGTGCATGTTGCGGGCAATTTTCAAGGATGGAACCCAACAACGAATTATATGTACAGTTTTACTGGAAAGATGTATGAATACATTACTTATGTTGATACAGGAAACTCAACTTTTGAACATCAATATATGTATTATAATGGAGAAGCTAACTCTGATAAAGAAACAGTTCCTGTGGCATGTGCAAATATAAACGGTAACCGTAAAGTGTTTATTAGTAAAGATTCAATTCTATCTATAGTTTGTTTTTCACAATGCAGCCCATGCTCATTAAGTTCCATGAATGAAGTTTCAATGATGGATTTGCCATCTATATATCCCAATCCATCAAATGGAAGTTTTGTTATTTCTAATCTAAGGTCTTATAATAATAGTATTAATATATATGATGTTGTTGGCAATTTAGTCTATACTGCCCCCGTTAAAAACCAACAGGAGGTGTTGTATTTGAATCTTCCCACAGGGTTGTATTTTCTTAGAACACAAAATGGATTAGCAGCAACTTCATCAAAACTTATGATAGAGTAAATTTTATGAGCGCCAAATCTTACTTACTATTTCTTATAGCAAATTTTTTTTCTTTTTGCCCTTTATTTTCTCAAACCAATTTTTATGCTACTGATACTATTCAGGTAATTGAAATTACCTTTTCTCAATCCAATTGGGATTATATGCTTGATACCGCTAAACATGGATCAGAAGGGTATTTGATGGCATCTAAAATAAAAATTAACGGTGTGTCTTTTGATAGCGTTGGAGTTAAGTATAAAGGGTTTAGCTCTTATGATTCAAGTAGAGTAAAGAATCCACTGCATATCAAACTAGATTACTATTATAAGACTGCTAATTATAATGGGGTTGAGGATATCAAGCTTTCTAATGGATTTTCCGATCCTTCTTCTGTAAGGGAAGTGTTAGGATATGAGATACTTCGTAATTACATGGATGCGCCACAAAGTAATTTTGCTAAAGTTTATATCAATGGTATTTACTATGGTGTATACAGTAATTCTGAAGACATAGATAAAAAATTTCTTACAAAGAAATTCTATTCCTCAGAAAATAGTTTCTTTAAATGTAACCCTGCCAATTTAGTGAGCGGACAAATACCTAACCTCCTTTACTTTGGTGCAGACAGTGCGAATTATTATAGTCGATATGAAATAAAATCAAAAATCAAATGGAAAGATATAATTGATCTGTGCGATACACTATGTAACAAATCAACTCATATAGATTCTATTTTGGATGTAGACCGAGCATTATGGATGTTGGCATTTAATAATGTGCTCGTTAATTTAGATAGTTATACAGGTGCCTTTTCTCAGAATTATTATTTGTATCGGGATGATAACAGAAGGTTTGTTCCTATTATTTGGGATCTTAATATGTGTTTTGGAGGATTTCAAAATACCGGCAGTGGTCAGCTTTCTATTGCGGGGATGAAACAAATGACTCCGCTCCTGCATTCTACCAATGGTGCCCGTCCTTTAATTATGAATCTTCTGGCAAATGCGACATACAAAAAAATGTACATCACCCATATGCGCACTATTACTTCTGAATTTTTGTCTAATAGTAAATATCTTTCAAGGGCACAAACCTTACAAGCACTTATAGATTCCTCTGTTAAATCAGAAACTCATTCATTGTATTCCTATTCTCAATTTCAATCTAGCCTTACTACAAATATTGGAGTTATACCCGGTATAGCTAGCTTAATGGGAGCAAGAGATACTTTTTTAAGAAACACAACACAGTTTCAACAAGCAGCACCTGTTATAGCAAATATTGCAACTGCTCCGTCAGTCATTAATCTTAATGATACCATATGGATTGCATGTAAAGCAACCAATCAGGATTTTGTGAAAGTAGGATGGCGTGATCAGCCTTTCAAACGTTTCAGAAGCATTCAAATGATGGATGATGGTAAACATCACGATGGTATTGCCGGGGACAGTGTTTACGGTGCAAATATTATTGGTTCATCCAATCAAATTCAATATTATATATATGCTGAAAACGTAAATGCAGGAATATTTTCACCTGCACGTGCTGAACATGAATTCTATTCTGTTAATGTAAATGTTATTACACCTACAGCCGGACAAATTGTATTTAATGAGTTCCTGTCGCTTAACGTAAATGATGCTATTAATGAGTTTGGAATGCATGAAGATTGGATAGAGCTTTATAATACCACAGGAATGCCTTTAAATGTATATGGATTATACCTAACAGATGATACTCTTTTCCCGGCGCGGTTTGCTTTACCAAATAAAGTCATTCAGCCTAATGGCTATCTTACCATATGGGCGGATGGAAAAACATCAACTACTTCTTATATACATAGTAATTTCAGTTTGTCTTCTGCAGGCGAAAAAATTGTTCTTAGCAATGGAAAAGGTGTTATAGTAGATAGTGTAACTTACGGATTGCAATTACAAGACACCTCGTATGGAAGATGTCCGAATGGAACCGGAGGCTTTAGCAAACAGAAACAAACCACTTTTCACTCTCAGAACAGCTGTGGAATTAATGTAGATGAATATTTTTTACCTACTGTTTATATAAAATCATATCCTAATCCTGCTGATAGCAGAGTAACTATTGTAACAGATAATAAATCTCCTATGAATGTCATTGTTATAAATTCTATTGGAGAAATAGTTTATAGTAACGAGATAAGGCGCCAGTTGACTATGAATGTTGAGACGTTTCCTTCCGGACTTTATATGATTCATTGCGGATTAGCGAAGAATAAAATTCTTATTCAACATTAATCAATTGCTTTTTCATAGGAGAAATCAAGCCGTAATAATTCCATAAAAAAATATTTTTAAAAATGTTTGGTGGAATGAAAACTTTGTTACTTTCGCATCCCTTTTCAGATAGGAAGTTCTTAAGTAAAGATGGTAGTGAAAATATAGCCCTTCAAAAGGCAAAAAAATATTTTCAAAAATGTTTGGTGGAATCAAAACATTATTATCTTTGCGTCCCTTTTGAAATAAGTTCTTTTAAACGACGAAGTAAAAAAATCAAATCTCACAGGAGATTGGATTAGAAAATATAAATCACGAAAAGTTTGTTTCGTATATAAGAAACAAATCATCCTGATAACGTTCTTTGAAAATATTGAAGGTTAAATTGAAGCAGCAAACGGCCCTTAAGTCTTGAACTTTAGTTCTCGATCAATAAGTGGAAGAAACAAAAACTCAAATTTTTATAAAGCAGCCCTCTTTTAGTCCTAGGGTTATTTAGCAATAAGTAACCTCCTCCGATTTATCGGGGGGATAGAAGATGAGGCCTTAAAGATCAAATTTACTACGGAGAGTTTGATCCTGGCTCAGGATGAACGCTAGCGGCAGGCCTAATACATGCAAGTCGAACGGCAGCACGGTGTAGCAATACATTGGTGGCGAGTGGCGCACGGGTGCATAACACGTATGTAATTTGCCCATAACTGGGAGATAGCCTTCCGAAAGGAAGATTAATACCCCATAACCCAGCGAGGTGGCATCACTTTTCTGGTAAAGCTCCGGCGGTTATGGATAAGCATGCGTCCGATTAGCTAGTTGGCGAGGTAAAAGCTCACCAAGGCAACGATCGGTAGGGGGTCTGAGAGGATGATCCCCCACACGGGTACTGAGACACGGACCCGACTCCTACGGGAGGCAGCAGTAAGGAATATTGGACAATGGAGGCAACTCTGATC
>CAZCJN010000196.1:0-4369 GCA_964498865.1 uncultured Bacteroidia bacterium | reverse complement strand
ATCTTAACAGCCATAGCGGAAACCTTGTACAAGAAGATGTTTATGTTTGGAAAGTAAAACTTACCGATATATTCGATATAAAACATACCTATGTAGGTCATGTATCGTCTATAAGATAAAAGTATAGGAAACCAATGCTATTTACTTGTTCAATTATGAACGAATAAGCGCATTGGTTTTTTCTTGGTATACCTTAACTAACTTCTGCATTACAGCATCTACTTCCTTATCTGTTAAGGTTGCATTCTCATTTTGAAGAGTAAAACTTAATGCATATGATTTTTTCCCGGCATCTATTTTATCTCCTTCATATACATCAAATAGGTTAATGTTCTTTAGCAAGTGCTTTTCTGTCTGATAGGCTAGTGATTCAATTAGTTCATATTTAACATTCTTGTCTAATACAAGAGCAAGATCCCTCCTTACTTCAGGGAATTTGGATATTTCTTTATATCGAACTATAGATGATTTTATTACTTCTGTTACGAAATCCCAATTAAATTCAGCATAAAACACTTCTTGTTTTATATCAAATTTTTTCAAAGATGATTTTTTTGTCCAGCCGAATTGTACGATTTCCCTTTTTTGTATTGAAAATGAAAGACCATTGGCGATCAACTCGTTGCTTATTTCCGATGTCTGATAAGATGTAATTCCTAAACGATTTAAAACATTTTCTACAGCAGCTTTTATACTGAAGAAATCAACAGCGATTTGTGGTTGGCTCCAACTTTCATTATGTTTATTTCCACACATGAATAGAGTAAGGTGGGAAGTTTCTTCTATGCTTTTTAAATCTGATTTATTGTTACTGATTCTGATATAGCTTTTTCCAAATTCAAATATCTTTAAATCTGCATTTTTTCGATTCTGATTATAGGCAATAGCTTCTAATCCACTGAATAAAAGAGTAGGACGGAGTATATTTAATTCCGGACTTAAAGGGTTAAGTAATTCTACAGCTCTGTCTTTTGTTGATGGGATCATTTCTAAATAACTGGCATTGGTGAGCGAGTTAGACATGATTTCTATAAACCCTAACCCGCAAAGCAAATCAGAAATAGTATTTCGTATTTTTTCAGTATCAGGCTTAGTGTTATAGGATAATGAAGACCTTACTACAGATGGAATAGGAATGCTATTGCATCCGTAAATTCTTAATATTTCTTCTATAACATCTTCTTCAGCTTTTACATCAACTTTATTAGTAGGTACTGATAGTAATACAGACTCTTGTGAAGAAGAAATTATTTTTATTCCTAACAGTTCTAAAATTCTTTTGATAGAATCTCTGTTTATCTTCTCTCCGATCAGCCTGTCGCATTGTGCATACTGAAGAGTTACTTGTGTTTCTTCAATAGGTGCAGGATATACATCCAAAACATCAGAAGATATAACTCCTCCGGCAATTTCTTTTATTAATAAAGCAGCCCTTTGTAATGCATATACAGTAATATTAGGATCAGTACCCCGCTCAAATCTAAATGAAGCATCTGTTTTTAAGCCATGGTGTTTAGATGTTTTACGAATAGATGCAGGGGAAAAATAAGCACTTTCTAAAAAAATATTTTTTGTCTCGTTCGTTATTCCTGAGTGAATACCACCGAATACTCCTGCAATACACATGGGTTCAGTAGCAGAGCAAATCATTAAGTCATCAACAGAAAGAGTTCTTTCTATGCCGTCCAGTGTAACGAATTTACTTCCTGAGGCAGCTTTTTTAACAATTATTTTCCTTCCTGAAATTTTATCTGCATCAAAAGCATGTAAAGGTTGCCCGATTTCATGCAGAACAAAATTGGTTGCATCAACGATATTATTAATTGGCTTCAAGCCTATTGCTGTAAGATATTTCTTTAGCCATTCAGGCGATTCTTTTATGGTAACACCCGAGATGGTAACGCCAGAATATCTGGGACATGCATTTTTATCTTCTATAATAACTTCTATCGGGCTATTATTTGATTCAATTTTGAAATTACTTACATCGGGTAGATTGAGTTGATAAGTATTGCTGCTGAGTCTCCAGTTAAGAGTAGTAAAAAGATCTCTGGCTACACCAATATGTGAGGCAGCATCTGCTCTGTTTGGAGTTAAACCTATTTCTAAAATAAAATCATTATCAATTTTAAAATAGTCTTTTGCTAATGTGCCAATTTTTGCTGAGGCATCTAAAACCATAATTCCTTCATGAGAAGTTCCTAATCCGATTTCGTCTTCAGCACATATCATTCCTTCTGAAACAGCACCGCGTATTTTTGCTTTTTTCATGGTCAACGGTTCTCCTTTTGAAGGATAAATAGTGGTGCCGATAGTGGCTACTACTACTTTTTGCCCTGCTGCCACGTTCTGTGCACCACATACAATATTTAAAAGCGTACCTGTACCAATATCAACGGTTGTTAAACTCAAACGATCTGCATCAGGATGTTTGTCTTTAGTTTTTATCTCACCAATTACTAATCCATCTAAACCCCCTTTAACGGTTTCGTGTTTCTCCACACTTTCTACCTCTAGTCCGCAATCGGTTAGAACTTGTGCCGTTTTTTCAGGAGTAATATCTAAATTGATGTATTGTTTAAGCCAGTTATATGAAATCTTCATATGAATAAAATGTGTTTGCGAATATAGGAATACCCTCCGACAGCATTAAGAGAGAGGCATAAAAAAATAAAGCCAGCCTTTTTTGGAGACCGACTTTAAGGTGATTTTGCAATCTATTATTATTCTACTGTTACGCTTTTTGCCAAGTTACGAGGCTGGTCAACATTGCATCCGCGCATTACAGCAATATGATAGGCAAGAAGTTGTAAAGGAACCACTGAAATAAGTGGAACCAATATTTCATCTGTCTCCGGAATTTCAATTACATGATCAGCATACGTTTTTACATTTTTATCACCTTCTGTTACAATAGCAATTATTTTTCCTTTACGGGCTTTCACTTCCTGAATATTGCTGGCTACTTTTTCGTATGAAGAACCTTTCGTTGCAATTACCACAACCGGCATATTTTCATCAATAAGTGCAATCGGGCCATGTTTCATTTCTGCAGCTGGGTAGCCTTCAGCATGTATGTAAGAGATTTCTTTTAGTTTAAGAGCACCTTCCAACGCAACAGGAAATGAATATCCTCTTCCTAGATATAGGAAATGATTAACATCTTTAAACTTTTTAGCGATCTTTTTTACTTCTTCATTCTTCTTTAGAACTTTTTCAATTTTAGACGGTATTGCGTCTAGTTCGTTTAATAGTTGATGGTATCTTGCTCGTGTAAGAGTGCCTCGTTTTTCGGCAATGCGAAGCGCCATAAGTGTTAACAAAGTAATTTGTGCCGTAAATGCTTTGGTAGAGGCAACTCCAATTTCCGGACCGGCATGTGTGTATGAACCTCCATCGGTAGTGCGTGCAATGGTAGAACCTACCACATTACAAATACCAATAATGGTTGCTCCTTTTGATTTTGCAAGTTCAATAGCTGCAAGTGTATCGGCAGTCTCCCCAGATTGAGAAATGGCAATGACAACATCATCTTCTCCTATAATGGGATTCCTATAGCGGAATTCAGATGCATATTCTACCTCTACAGGTATGCGTGCAAGATCTTCAAATAGATATTCTCCTACTAAGCCTGCATGCCAGGAAGTCCCGCAGGCAACAAAGATGATACGTTTTGCATTGGCAATTTTTTGTTCATATTCCTTTATACCCCCTAAATTTACTTTACCTTCTTTCGCTACCAACCTGCCGCGCATGCTGTCATGAATAGAGCGGGGTTGCTCGTAAATTTCTTTAAGCATGAAATGAGGGAATCCTCCTTTTTCTAAAGCTTCTAGTTTTAATTCAAGCTCTTGTATGTAAGGGGTTTTCTTTTTATTTCGAATGGTTTTTATTTCCAACTTTCCTTTTCGTGGAATAACAGCAACTTCTTCATCTCCCAAGTAGACCACATTTTTTGTGTATTCAACGATAGGTGTAGCATCGGATGCTATGTAATATTCATTTTTGCCGATACCAATTACTAACGGGCTTGATTTTTTTGCAACAATTAATTCATCAGCATTGTCTTTAGACATTACAACAATGGCATATGCTCCTACTACTTCGGTGAGAGCTTGGCGTACAGCTTCTGCTAAATCTACCGATTCGTTTACATAAATATCTTCTATCAGGTGTATAAGAACCTCAGTATCTGTTTCACTTTGAAATTTATGCCCCCTTTTTTGCAATTCTTTTTTTAGCGACGCATAATTTTCGATAATGCCGTTGTGAATAATTACTAATTTTTTTGTTTGGGAAAAATGGGGATGAGCGTTTATATCATTAGGTGCACCGTGTGTTGCCCAACGTGTATGGCCAATACCAACAG
>CAZCJN010000195.1:0-4404 GCA_964498865.1 uncultured Bacteroidia bacterium | reverse complement strand
AAGCAACCAAATCATACATTTTTAAAATACCTTATGGTTACGATGTTGCATCCCTTGTCGCCGATGTAACATTGGCTAATGAAGACAAAAAAAATATAGACCCGACACTTTATAAGTTCACAAATTATATTGGAACGGATGGCAATCTTTTTGTAAATGTGGAGTATTCCCAAAATGGCAAACAATTGCAAACCATGAATGATTCTCCGGACAGAATCGATTCAATAGGTTATGTTTTACGGGACAAATACGGCTTTTCTCATACCTATTCTTTATCCCAAGTATATCTGAAGGAACCAATTAAAAAGTAATTTTTTAGCCATTCCACTATTAAAGGAGAAACCTCCTTTTCCCTATCTTCGCCCCCCTTATCAGTACCTATATACAGCAGTATTGATACATAAATTATGCTACCGGAATACGATGTAATAGTAGTGGGCGCAGGTCATGCCGGTTGTGAAGCAGCGGCAGCAGCGGCCAATATGGGCTCTAAAGTCTTGCTCATTACCATGGATATGACCAAGATCGCGCAGATGAGTTGTAATCCCGCTATGGGAGGTATTGCCAAAGGACAAATTGTTAGAGAGATAGATGCACTAGGCGGTTATTCAGGAATTGTATCGGATCGTTCCGCTATTCAGTTCAGAATGTTGAACAGAAGCAAAGGCCCCGCTATGTGGAGTCCTCGTTCGCAAAACGACCGTGCTTTGTTTACTGCTGAATGGAGAAAATTGTTAGAACAAACTCCTAATGTAGATTTCTGGCAAGATACCGTAAAAGAAATTATTGTAAGCAAAGATGGAAAGCAAGCTTGCGGCGTCATTACGGGCATGGGAATGAAGATTGCTGCCAAATCGGTTATCCTTACCAATGGAACATTTTTAAATGGCATCATTCATATAGGAGAAAAACAATTTGGAGGAGGAAGGGTGGGTGAGCAATCCTCAAAAGGCATTACAGAACAGCTGGTGTCTTTAGGGTTTGAATCGGGGAGAATGAAAACAGGTACGCCTCCGCGGATCGATGGCAGAAGTTTAGATTATTCGAAAATGGAAGTTCAATGGGGAGATATCCCCACAGGGAAATTCTCTTATTTAGATAACACCTCACCATTAGATGCAGAACATACACGCCCTTGCTACATTACGTACACCAACCAGGAAGTGCATGATATTTTAAAAACAGGATTTGATAAATCTCCTATGTATGCAGGAAGGATACAAGGCATAGGGCCCCGTTATTGTCCCAGCATAGAAGATAAAGTAACTCGTTTTGCCGAACGCGATCGTCATCAAATATTCGTAGAACCGGAAGGCTGGGATACAGTGGAAATTTATGTAAACGGATTTTCTACCTCTCTTCCAGAAGATGTTCAAATGTCCGCACTTAAAAAAATCCCCGGATTTGAAAATTGTAAAATGTTTCGTCCCGGTTATGCCATTGAATATGATTACTTCCCTCCTACCCAACTTAATTTAACGTTAGAAACAAAACGCATTCAAAACTTATACTTTGCCGGACAGATAAATGGTACTACCGGTTACGAAGAAGCAGCTTGCCAGGGATTAATGGCAGGGATAAATGCACATTTAAAACTAAGTAAGAAAGAGCCATTTCTTCTTACCCGCTCCGAAGCTTACATCGGCGTTCTAATAGATGATTTAGTCACTAAAGGAACCGATGAGCCTTATCGTATGTTCACCTCACGTGCCGAGTATAGGATTTTATTAAGACAAGATAATGCCGATGTTCGCCTTACACCTAAAGCGTATGAAACAGGCATAGCGAAGTTTGCTCCTGCAGGAAACATGAAAGAGCGCTATGAAAGAGTAGTGCGGAAAAACATGCAAGCAGAAAAGGTCATAAAATTCTTTAAGGACGAAAGCATTTCGCCTCATGAACTGAATCCATTCTTAGAAACCATAGGCTCTTCTTTGCTGAATCAAAAAGTGAAAATGTTCGGAGTGCTGTCGCGCCCCGGAGTTTCTTTAAATGATTTTGTGAACGGAAGTATGGCTGTAAAAACATTTATAGAGAGCTTTCATCAGGAGAGTTTAGAGCAGGCAGAGATATTGATGAAATACGAAGGGTATATCTCTAAAGAATACGAGATGGCAGAAAAGCTACAGCGACTCGAAGCCATTAAACTACATGAGGACTTTGATTACGGCCGTTTAACTTCTCTTTCTACCGAAGCAAGAGAAAAGCTTTCTCGAATAAAACCTGCTACTATAGGACAGGCCTCACGTATATCAGGCGTAAGCCCGGCAGATGTTTCTATCCTGTTGGTTTATTTGGGGAGATAAAGTCTCCTCTTACTGCTTCACCCCATCTCTCATTTTTTCTAAATCTTTTTTTACAAACCATTTTCCACGCAACATCACTCCATTTATTTTCTCAATGTTTTGAATGTTGTCTAATGGGTTGGCAGATAAAAGAACTAGATCAGCACGCCTGTTTTCCTGTACGCTCCCCCACTCTTCCGTTTCTCCGCTTATCATGGCAGCATTATATGTAGCGGCCTTAAGTATGTCGTAATTATTGATGCCTGCAGCAGAAAAAAGTTTACACTCATTTAAAAAGCTATAGCCCGGAACAATAAAATAGCCATCGCCTGCACTTATCAATAAAGGCACACGTGCGTCATTCATTTTTTTAAGAAGCTTTGAAAACAACTCTATATTTTCTTTCCGGGTTTTTATTTCATTTAAAAATTGTTCTTTATTTTTTTCCAATGCTTGAGAATGCATTTTATCTGAATAAGATACCCATTGATCTACCAATGATGGAGGCAGAAATTGTATTCCTCCCCTTTTTTTCAGTTCCTCCGTTTTGAGTTGATTCCAGTTGATGTAGTACCAATCCACATCCGGACAAGAAAATATTCCTGCTTCTGCCATCTGTGCAATTCGTTTGTTGAACTCCAGCGAATCCTTTTTGTATTCTCTTAGAAAGAGATCAATGTGTTCTATGGATGTTTGTTTGGCTTTTAAAGCGGCTTCTATTCCTCCTTTAGGACCATGGCCTGCCACCTTTACTCCTTCTTGCTTGGCGATCATCATCACAGAGTCATATAAAGAAGGGCGAAGCGGATAAAGGTATTTTACAAAATCATATTTGTTTTTATACTCTCTAAAAAGCGCTTTTGCTTTATCAGGTGTCATGTCTTTTTCTTCCGGAAGAACGGGAGAGGCCAAATAAAGATCAGGACCTACTATGTATCTACGGCGAATACTATCCCGCAAAGCCGGATGACTTTCATGCCCTCTCATACTGCGTAGCATGGTTATTCCTCTTACTATATTTAATTTCAAGTAATCTTTCAAGGGAACTTCATCACTTCCGCCTGTTGGCAAATGTGCATGCATATCCGCCATGCCCGGCATGAGGTATTGATTCTTTCCGTTTATAATAAAAACGTTTGCAGGAAGTTTTTCTGAACCTGCATTTTTGATGGATGCGATCTTCCCGTTTTTTATAAGTACGGTTTGATTATAAAGTAGTTTTTCCCCTATGATGGGAATTATATTTACATGAGTAATGGCATAAGTAGTATCGCCTGCTTTTAAATAATTTATACTTTGTATTAAGAAGAACAGGGTGAGTAGCATTAATTTTTTTACCCGGCACATAAGAGGAGTTTGGTAATAGTTTGGCTTCATTTACAATTTATTAATGGAGATTGGTGGATGGTTTATGAATAAGGAGTTCCGTAAAATTAAAGTCGCTTTACTTCAAATATCAGACCATGATTATTTATCCCGCAAATATATTTAGGGCAGCATATAAACACCAAACCCCGCCGATGTTTAATCAGGCAGGGTTTAAATGTGCTCTTGCTTTTTTGTCAGTGCAGCTCAAGCAGCCTTGGTAGAACCTTCTCCACCAGTTGGCTTTTTAGGAGAAGGGCGCTTACGTTCGCTTTTGCGCTTACCGCCGGCCTTTTCATATTCGTTGCTGTTATGGCCGTACTTAGAACCCACCCCTTCCAGCATTCTTTCGCTAAGTTCACGCACGTACTTTTCCTGGTCGTTTGTGATGTTGCTTGCTTCATCTACCCGCGATAGCAAAGAATTGTAGGTACCTAATAGCGTTTCTAATTTGTTTACCTCTGTTGCATAGATAGGAACGGTTAAGCCGTTGCCAAGGTCTAAGGCAGGATCGATGGATTGTAATCCTGCCAGTCTTTTCATTGCACTTTCCAGTGCCAATGATTTTCTTTTTGTTCTTGACATGGAATTATGGTTTTGTTTGCGCCCGTGTTGTTGGTTAGTGTTTGGCTTATCCGCCGGGCGCACCCGAAGAAGACAAACACAGATTTGATTTCTACAGCGGCTATCTATTCTGCTTTTCTAGAAAAAACTTTTTGATAGCCTGTGATTCTCAAATCTGCTTACAACAACG
>CAZCJN010000194.1:0-4419 GCA_964498865.1 uncultured Bacteroidia bacterium | reverse complement strand
GAAGATGAAATTCCGCCTCCGCAAGAAAAGCTTCAAGAAACACAAGTCGCTGAAGTAACTCAAGAAGGGGATCCGGATGCACTTGTAATCGCAGAGACAAATGCAGTAATTGAAGACAACACCGTTTATGATATGGTAGCTATTCAAGAACCGGCAAGTTTTCCGGGGGGAGATGCAGAGCTATATAAATTTTTGGCAAAAAATATCCAATATCCTACCGTTGAAAAAGAAAACGGGATACAAGGAAAAGTATACTTAACCTTTGTAATTGATAAAGATGGAAGTATTACCAATGTTGAGGTATATAAGGGTTTAAAGGGAGGCCCGGGCTGTGATAAAGAAGCCGTAAGGGTTGCTAAAATGATCCCAAAATGGAGTCCCGGAAAACAAAATGGAAAAGCGGTTAAAATGCGTTTTATTTTACCTGTTAATTTTAGATTACAGTAATCCTTATCGTAATATTATTTAAAGGCTATCTTAAAAAAGATAGCCTTTTTTATTTTTAGGCATTAATCAAATATTTTTATCCTTTTGGCATTACTACATTTAACAGATATTTACAAACTGAAATTCAGATTAAAGATTTACTTTTGCTACTCACATTATGAAAATAAAACCACTGCATATTTTTGGAATGGTCATGAGTTTTGCCTATATATTTTTTGGCTTGCTACTACTCGCAACACCCTTCTTATTAGAAATGATAAACAACATGACCTACAGAAAAATTCTTGGTGCAGTTTCTTTAGCTTATGGATTATTTAGAGTTACTTATTTCTTCAGAAAAATAAGATCAGAATCATGAAATTCATCAAAACATATTTTAGTAAGATCATTCCTTTCATCATTGCAGGTTTTTTATTTTCTTGTGGAAACAATAAAAACACACCTACTCAAGGAAAACAAAAAATCTATATTGATCAATCATACTCTCAATTATTTGCTGCAGAGATAGAAGCCTTTGAGGGGTTTTATAAGGAGTCGGACATTCATGATGTATACAAGGCAGAAGGGGAGATTATGAACGACTTCCTGAAAGATTCTTGCAGGGTGATTATCCTAAGCCGAGACCTGACCAATGAAGAAAAAGATTATTTCAAAAGCAAAAATTCATTTCCTACTTCTACAAAAGTTGCAATAGACGCTTTGGCTTTCATTACTAATAAAGCCAACCCTGTATCAGATCTATTATACAGTGAATTGGAAAATATTTTTTCAGGAAAAATAAATGCATGGAAATATTTAGATTCATCTATAAAAACACAGTCAGACCAAGATACTTCTATCATCATTGTATTTGACAATGAAAAATCGTGTAATGCACGAATGGTAAAAGAAAAAATATTAAATGGTAACGCATTCCCAAAGAACTGTTTTGCTGCACAATCAAACGAAGAAGTTATCAATTACGTAAGCAAACACAAAGGTGCATTAGGCATTATTGGTGTAAACTGGATCAGCGATATTGACGATACGTTAACCAGAAGTTTCATGAGTCAAATCAATGTATTAGGAGTTGCTTCAAAAGAAGAAGAAGGAACCTTTTTTCAACCCCATCAGGCACATATATATACACGTGAATATCCCTTTTGCAGGGATGTGTATATTATAAACCGAGAAGGGCGTACAGGACTTGGCACGGGCTTTGCAGCCTTTGTTGCAGGAGATAAGGGACAATTGATAATTTTGAAAGCCGGCATGGTTCCCGTAACTCAACCGGTAAGAATGGTACAAGTAACTAACAAATAACAACGTTTATGAAAAAGTCGATTATTTTATTTTTGGGAGTTTATTCAGTGCTTCTAACACAAGAAAAAACATTTGCTCAAACACCTCTGCTAGATGCAATTAAGCTTACAGAAAGTGAACTATTTGAAAAAGCCGCAGCACAATATGTTTCTCTTATAGAGAAAGAGCCAACGAATGGTGAGAACTATTTCTATTTAGGGGAAAATTATTTTAAACAAGCATTGCTTGATTCTACTTTTAAACCGGTAGATCTTGATTCTGCTTCTTATGGATATACAACCGGTCTATCAAAAAACCCGGGCAGTCCATTTAACTATGTAGGAAAAGGAAAGGTATTATGGTATACCGGAAAGTTTGATGAAGCAAAAAAGCAATTTTTTGATGCCCTCCAAATCATTTCTCCAACAAACAAATCTGCATCTTTCACCGGTAAGCAAAAAGCTGCTGTATATATGAAAATTGCAGAATGTTATATCAAAGCAAAAAAGAAGGATTTAACTGAAGCGAACAATTTACTCAACAAAGCTTTAAAAGAAGATAAAAATAACCCCGATATTTACATTCTTTTCGGAGACGCGGCTCTCGAGCAAAATACCGGCGATGCTTCTATAGCCATCACGAACTATAAAAAGGCATATGAATTAGATAAAAAATCATGTAAAGCACTTTTGCGTATTGGTCAATTATACAATCGTGCTCGTAATCTATCAGAAGCAGTAAAAAGTTACGATGAAGCTATAAAGGTATATCCTAACTTTGCGCCGGCATACAGAGAAAAGGCAGAAGCATATTACCGAGGAAAACAATATGAAACAGCTATTCTTAATTACAAAAAATATCTTGAACTTAATTCCGGCAGCCTAAATGCACGTGTTCGCTATGCTTCATTTTTATTCTTAAGTGAAAAACATAACGATGCAATTGCAGAGATACTGGAAATTCAAAAACAGACATCTTCTATTCCATTCTTATATCGTTTGTTGGGCTACTCTTATTTTGAAACAGGAAAATATGCTGAAGGAACACAAGCCATTGAAACTTTTTTCCAAAAAGCACCTGAAAAAAAGATTCTTCCTTCTGATTATGAATATTATGGAAAACTGCTATCAAAAGCCGGCAAAGACTCCCTGGCCATTGAAAAACTTAAACTGGCTATCAGCAAAGATACTTCTAACCAAGAGTTATGGGGGGAGTTAGGGACTATTTACTTGAAAGCAAAAAAATATCCGGAAGCAATTAATTCTTTCAGCAAAAAAATAAAGGCCGGTAAAAACGTTGATGTAAATGATCATTATCAGCTATGTCGTTCTTATTTTTATAACAAACAATTTGCTAAAGCAGATACAGCAGCTCTACAAATTATAAACCTAAGACCCGATATTTCTATTGGTTACTTATGGAGAGGAAAAGCTAATGCGCAGTTGGATCCTAAAAATGAAAAATTTCTTGCAAAACCTTTTTATGAAGAATACTTAAGCAAATTAAAACCTGAAGAACTAGAAAAAAACAAACAAAACGTGGCTGAGGCCAGTGAATGCATTGGCTATTATTACATGACTCAAAAAGAATATGGCAAAGCTAAATGCATTTATGAAAAACTTAAATCGGTTGATCCTAACAATAAAAAAGCGAAAGAGGCATTATCTGAACCTAATGTAGCGAAAGCAATGTGCTCGTAATTAGTTACAATAAAAAATTCTACTAACAGAAAGGGCATCATTAATTCATGATGCTCTTTTTTATTTTATCCGTTTTAAGGGTATTTCTTTTACTGGAGATAAAATAAGAGGAACTTTTTCCAACGTTACGTTATCTGAATCCAATCCAAATGCTCTTTCATCAGACAAACTGAGATGCTTAAGAAAGAAATATGCATCCATGGTTATTTTTTCATAAAACGGCAACTCATTATCATAGGAGAGGAATTTCTCTAGTACTACAAATCTAAAATCACCAATCTTATTTTGTCTTTCCATTGATTCATATCTGCTGGTCACATCCACTTCTTTTGATTCTAAAAGATCCTGAACTACTTTCTCAAACATAAGGTTGATGCGGGGTGCGATTCGAAATCCTAATCTAAAATCAATACGGATTACATCTTCAGGTGCAAGAATATTCACTTTATACTCCATCCTATAAGGTTCGTTTACAACATCCACATGCACCAACCAATATATATCGGCTCGCTTAGGATGATTTTCCAAAATAGACTGTACAACTGCATTTTCAATATCTCGCAAATCATCTGCACTTGTTAGATATACTAGATGGGTTGCATACTTAGGCACACTTGTATCTCTACTAAGATCAATTATAGCAGGTACATAATCATCCAACTTCACAAACTCTAAATAGCGATTGCGTATTTTCCTGGCCTTAAACCAAGTCCACATTACAGCTACTAATACTGCTCCCATAAAAAAACTAACCCATCCGCCATGAACAAACTTATCAAGGTTAGCTATAAGAAAGGAGAATTCAATACTAGAGTATATAAGCAAAAACAAGAAAATAAACCCAATATTATATCTCTTGAGCACCATAAAGAATACTAGTAGTATAGTTGTCATTATCATATTGAGATTAATAGTAAGTCCGTAGGCCGCTTCCATATTTGTAGATTCTTTAAAATATAAAATCACCCCTACACAGGCTGTATATAAAATC
>CAZCJN010000193.1:0-4424 GCA_964498865.1 uncultured Bacteroidia bacterium | reverse complement strand
TTTCTCCCGTTAGCTCACAATCTATTTTGTAGCCGGGTCCTCCGGTGCCGGTTCCATTAGGACAACCTCCCTGAATTACAAAATCAGGAATTACCCTATGGAAATTAAGGCCGTTATAAAATCCACTTTCTATTAGTTTAATAAAATTAGCTACTGTATTAGGGGCGTCTTTTTCAAAGAGTTCTACTTTCATTACCCCTTTTGCGGTGTGTATTTCTGCTTTTTTCATCTGTAATTATTTGTTTGTTTTTATTCTTCCCGAAGAATCCCTTTCGGAAAAGATGGAATTTTATATTTAATTACACGCGATATTCTTTGTGTTTGTTTGCAAAAATGTTCGCATCATGCAATTCTTTTACAAAAGTAAAACAATTAACATGTAAAAATTATTTGTATCCTCAATAAAATATAAGCAAGGTTAATATAATTATTTTCACAATCCATAAATTGAATGATGAAGCAGGAAGTAAATGTTTTTTGGTTTAGAAGAGATTTGAGACTAGAGGATAATACAGGCTTGTTTCATGCCCTACAGGATACGTTGCCCGTATTGCCTCTGTTCATTTTCGATAAAACTATTCTTGAAAGACTTACTGATAAAAAAGATAAGCGTGTAAATTTTATCTATGAACAACTTGAAATTTTAAATGCACAATTATTAAAACAAAATAGCTCTTTGTTGATTAATTACTCAACGGTTATAGAGGCATTTAAAAAACTAACTCTTGATTTTAATATTAAAAAAGTGTATGCGAATCACGACTATGAACCCTATGCCATTACCCGGGACAAAAAAATTCAAGAATTTTTAAAAGAAAAGGGCATTCATTTTATCAGCCATAAAGACCAAGTGGTTTTTGAAAAGACAGACATAATGAAAGCAGATGGAACTCCCTATACTGTTTTTACGCCTTATTCTGTAAAATGGAAAGAGAAATATTCTACCGAAAAGCCCGCCGAACATTCAGCAGAAAAAATTCCTTCTAATTTTTTTAAAACCACTCCCTTTTCTTTTCCGGGTATGAAAGAAATTGGATTTGAAAAAACGGGCCATGGCGTAGCGCCAATAGATATTTCTTCTGCAACTATTAAAAAATATCACCTGACCCGAAATTTCCCGGCAGCTAACGCCACTTCACATGCAAGCGTCCATTTGCGTTTTGGAACTATAAGCGTTCGAAAACTCTGCAAGCTCGCCATTGAAAATAATGAACAATGGTTGAATGAATTGATATGGAGAGAGTTCTTCATGATGATACTCTTCCATTTCCCCCATGTAGTACATTCAGGATTTAAGAAAAAGTATGATTCTATTCCATGGAGAAATAATGAAAAAGAATTTGAATCTTGGTGTAAAGGAGAAACAGGCTATCCCATTGTTGATGCGGGTATGCGGCAATTAAATGCGACCGGTTACATGCATAATAGAGTAAGGATGATAACAGCCAGCTTTCTTACTAAACACCTTTTAATAGATTGGCGCTGGGGCGAAGCCTATTTTGCAGAAAAACTTTTAGACTTTGAACTATCTTCTAACAATGGAAACTGGCAATGGGCAGCCGGTAGCGGCTGCGATGCAGCACCCTATTTCAGAATCTTTAATCCATATGAACAAATAAAAAAATTTGATCCTGAATACGCGTATATTAAAAAATGGATCCCTGATTTTCATTTAGATTACTTACCACCCATTGTAGAGCATGCGATGGCAAGGGAACGTGCCTTAAGAGTGTATAAAACGGCGTTACAATAAAAGTACCTTTGCATATGATTAATTTGGGAGAGTATAACTCGCTTGTTGTAGCAAGGCGTATGGAGCAGGGGATTTATCTGGAAGATGATTTGGGCAATTCTGTTTTATTGCCTAATCGCTATATTCCGGAAGGCATACAAATTGCCGATGAGCTTTCTGTTTTTGTTTATAATGATTCTGAAGACAGGATAGTAGCGACCACACTTGCCCCTAAAATAACTTTAGGAAAGTTTGCTTCTTTGGAGGTAGTAAGTGTTACCAATTATGGTGCTTTTCTAGACTGGGGGTTGGCAAAGGATATTTTCGTTCCCTTCAGTGAACAGCCGCATAAATTGCAAGTAGGAGACCAGGCTATTGTTTATTTGTATTTGGATAAAGTTACTGTTCGTTTGGTGGCTTCTGCCAAACTTAACCGTTTTTTAAAGAATGAAAATATTACTGTAAAGGAAAACGAAGAAGTAGAATTGCTAATTGCTGATTCAACTGATATTGGTGTGAACGTTATTATTAATGATAAGTATAAAGGAATCCTTTACAGGAATGAGATCTTTCAAAATGTGCATTACGGCCACAGAGTTAAGGGGTATATTAAAAAGATAAGGGAAGATAATAAGATAGATGTGAGCCTTCAAAAACAAGGCTATGAAAATGTTAAATCGAATGAAGAAAAAATAATGGCTAAGCTGCAAGAGAACAGCGGCTTTTTAGGTTTAAATGACTATAGCTCTCCCGAAGAAATTACGGCAACATTAGAAATGAGTAAGAAAACTTTTAAAAAAGCTATTGGCGCGCTCTTTAAACAAAGATTAATCCGCATAGAAGAAAAAGGAATTTACTTGCAGCAGAAAAAAAAGTAATCGGTCGTTTATTCTTTTGGATATAATGCCCCCGCCTTTTGTTGCGATGTGCGTATGCCTTTTATCATAGCTGAGCTAAATCCTTCATGTTCCATTTCATTCAGTCCTGCAATGGTGCATCCTTTGGGTGAAGTTACTTTGTCAATTTCATTTTCAGGATGTGAGTTATTGGTAAGGAGCAAGGCCGCTGCGCCCTTGGCTGTTTGTGCTGCCATACGCAAAGCCTCTTCTGCATGAAAACCGATTTCTACTCCACCTTGTGAAGCGGCACGAATGGCGCGAAGAAAAAATGCAATGCCACAGGCATTGAGGGCAGTCGCTGAAGTCATAAGTTCCTCATGGATTTCAGTGGTAATTCCAACCGTATCAAAAAGAGATGCAACCAAGGCCATGTTTTCTCTGCTTGCATTATGAGAAGCAATACAGGTCATTGATTGTTGGATGGCTATAGCGGTATTAGGCATAGCACGGATCACCTCTACCTGTTTGCCAAGCCGTACGTTAAAATCTTTGCTGGTAACTCCCGAAACCACTGAAACAAATACATGCCTTTTGGGATCTATAACAGGTTTTATTTCATCTAAAACAGAATTTAATTGTTGAGGCAATACTGCTATTACAATGAGTTTGGAAGAAGTAATTGCAATCTTATTATTTTCTGTTGTTTCAAAGCCAAGCTTAGAAATTTCTGAAAGGTGTGATTTGCTTCTTCTGGTTATAATAATATCCTTGGCTTTGTATTTGCCTGATTTTATTAACCCTTTTGCAAGGGATAAGCCAATGTTTCCTCCACCAATTATGGCAATTTTATTTTGTGCAACAGGTTTCATTTTAGCAGCACAAAAATACTACAATTCCTATATAGTATATAGGGGTTTGGAAAATAAAATAATTACCTCCTTTTAGCTGCGTAAAGTTTAATCCCTTACTTTTTCAAAAACGATTCGGTAGTGTTCAAATATTTCTCTTAAGAAGACATGTAAATTGGCTTGTATTTTAAACCTGCGCATCCATCTACGAAAAGATTTGTCAAACAGATAATCAGGAGCAAAAGAAGCAAAAAGAAGATATTTCTCAAGGTTGAATTTAGTAAAGGCAGCGGTCCATCGGTGAATGGTTTCAATATAATCCAATCGCCCACTATCAACTGATATGACTTTGAAGTATTTGCTTGCCGGATTGATCAATCCTTCTTTTCCATAAGGAAGCCATGACCCCGGGAATACTTCACAGATAATGTCCATTAATTCTTCATTGGTGAAGTCCTTTTTCCATAAATCGGTCTGACCAAACTTAATGTCTTCAAATTTTACCATGTTAGGCCCAAATACCATGGATTGGCAATAAAATCGCCCTCCGATAGGAAGAAGATCAGCAACCTGCTTCATATATGTATCATAAATAGCCTCTTGTTTTCCGGCTTTATATTCCTCTACTGAACATAAGTGTTCGGGGCTGCCCATCGCTGTTACCGCATCAAACTTTCCGAATGTTTCGGGCGTGATAAGTTTTGAATCCATGTGTTTCACCTTCAAACCATTTTTAATACACGCATCGGCCTGACCTTTAGCCAACACTACACCATAGGCATCTACACCTTTTTTAGTTAAGTAATCTACAAAATGCCCCCATCCGCAGCCTATGTCAAGCATCTTGGTATCCTTTTTTATGTTACAGTATTTTTCAATGAACTCGTATTTTTTAAGTTGTGCTTGCTCGGTGGTCAAGGAAAAATCACCATCGAAACGGGCGCAGCTATATGCCCCTTTTTCACCTAAACTCAGGCGAAAAATTTTATCCATTCGGGTGTAGTG
>CAZCJN010000192.1:0-4431 GCA_964498865.1 uncultured Bacteroidia bacterium | reverse complement strand
ACTCATGTACAAGGCACAGGCTTAGGTTTAAACATTGTTGCTAAATATGTTGAACTTATGAATGGTTATATTTCTGTAGATAGTAAAGAGAATATCGGTACAACATTTACTATTAATTTTTTCTAAATAACACCCTATGAACAAAAAAATTCTTTTGATAGAAGATAATAAAGAAGTAAGAGAGAATATTGCCGAAATATTGGAACTTTCCAAATACCAGGTATTTACTGCCCAAAATGGTAAGGAAGGAGTAGAACTTGCACGAAAAAATAAACCTGACCTTATTATTTGCGATATCATGATGCCTGTCCTGGATGGGTATGGCGT
Organism: uncultured Bacteroidia bacterium; assembly: GCA_964498865.1. Classification (GTDB taxonomy): domain Bacteria; phylum Bacteroidota; class Bacteroidia; order Palsa-948; family Palsa-948; genus Palsa-948. Next base: position 4,104 of record CAZCJN010000192.1, on the reverse strand, counting down.
GTTGCATCTACTTTCTAAAAATACCGATACGGCAAGTATTCCTTTTATTTTTCTTACTGCAAAAGCGGATAAAAATGATTTTAGAAAAGGAATGGGCATGGGAGCAGACGATTATATAACCAAACCATTTGACGATACGGATCTGCTTAATGCCATAGAGAGCCGTTTGAAAAAATCAGAAACACTTAAATCTGAATTTTCAAAAAATGTCGATGGATTAAATGCCTTTATAAGGAATGCAAAAGGAATTGAAGATTTAAAGAAATTGCCTGAAAAGTATTCAACAAAAAAGTATAAGAAAAAAGAAAGCATTTATTCCAGTGAAGAATATCCAAAAGGTGTTTTTTTTGTACAAACCGGGAAGGTGAAGACCTATAAGATGCACGAGCAAGGAAAAGAATTGATAACCGGGCTTTATAAAGAAGGAGAATTTTTTGGGTATCTGGCACTATTGGAAGAACAACCCTATACTGATTCAGCAACTGCCTTAGAAGACGCAGAAGTTTGTTTAATATCCAAAGATGATTTCTTTTCGCTTATCTATAATAATTCTGAGGTCTCTCGTCGATTTATAAAAATGCTTTCGGATAATCTTCATGATAAAGAAGAGCAGCTTATCAAACTTGCTTATAACTCAGTAAGAAAACGCATCGCAGAAGCCTTAGTTGTACTATATGGCCGTTATAAGAAAAAAGAAGAAAATACCTTTTCGATCAATATATCTCGTGAAGATTTGGCAAGCCTTGTAGGTACAGCCACAGAAACCACGATACGTACCTTAAGTGACTTTAGAGATGAAGGGCTTGTAGATGTAAAGGGAGGAACCATTGCTATAAAAAACTACGACAAGCTTTTAAAGATGAAGAATTAGATTTTCATCTTACTCTATCCTGATATCAATCATACTTTTTACTGATTCAAGTCATTACCCACAGGAATCGTGTCCTGTACTTTTGGTATATAAACCTAAAGAAACAAATTAATGGACATTATTGATAAAGAAGTAATTGCATCATTTATAGCCAGAGTATTTTTGGGATTGCTATTCATGTTTCAAGGTATAGATGCTGTTTTTAATATAAAAATTAAAGGCGTTATGCAAGAAATTGAGCAGCCACTTATTTCAAAAGGAGTACCGAGACCTTTTATAGTTTTTGGTGCCTATTATACTTCTTATGTGGAACTTATAGCAGGCATATGTTTAGTTATAGGTTTTGCAAAATATTATTCACTTTATTTATTAGGCATTAATTTATTAATAGCATCTGTTGGTTTTGGAATAGTAAACCCGGTATGGGATATGAAATATGTTTTTCCCCGCCTTGCATTGATATTATTTTTTCTCCTCATCCCATCGGAATGGGATGTGCTTTCAGTAGATTATGTATGGTCCTTAATAAAATTTATAAAATCAATGTCTATTTAATACCCTAAATACTATGGAAAAAATGATTAAATCAACCGCCAAAAACATTTCTATTAATCATGAGTTAAGTAATTCAACAGCAACCCTAATCCAAAATAAAGTTTGGGAAGAATTAGAAGCGGCTCGTTTTGCAATCACACCCATGTTATTAATTATAATGGCATGTATTGGTGGAGTAGCTGCTGCTTATGCCGTGCAAGTAAGTGAAGTAATGTTATTAGCTACTGCAGTATCTACCATGTTCGTTGAAATTTTAATAGTTGCATTAGCACCTATGCAGATGATTTGCTTGGCATCGGCAATTGCTTTGGCAATAGATGCTTCAGTCTGTTTTTTCTAAACTAATATTTTATTCAATGAAAACAATTCTTGTTCCTACTGATTATTCTGCAACTGCAAATAATGCATTAAGCTATGCAATGGAGTTGGCAAAAATTAATAAAGCAAAAATAATTTTGTTCCATGCGTATCATATACCGATACCCACAACCGATATGCCTGTGTTTTTATTAAGTCCTCAAGAATTAGAGAAAGAGAATAAGGCTAAAATGAAAAAACTACAAAATCAGTTAACTAGAAAATATGGTACTAAGATAAAAACAGAAACAGTTATTAACGCTGGATTTGCTCCTGATGAAATACTGGATATAATCAAGAAAAAGAAAGCAGATACAGTTGTTATGGGTATAAAAGGCTCTGGTAAATTGACAGAAGCTCTAATAGGAAGTACTACGGTTTCAGTTATGAAAAAGGCAGACTGCCCTTTAATAATAGTGCCGGACAAAGCCAAGTTTAAACAGATCAAAAAAATAATTTTTGCTTGTGATTATGAACAGATGAAAGATTATTCGGTTCTTAAACCATTAAGAGAGTTAGCCGAAACTAACAATGCAGAAATATTGATTTTTAATGTAAATGATTCCCGAGTCCACCCAGTAGCAAAGGGTGCGTATTTCGATGCGTGTTTTAAAAATGTTAAACACACTTTTTGGTTTTCTGATAATAATAATATTGTAGAAGCCATTAATGAATTTGCCAAAAAAAATAATGGGGCACTTATTGCAATGGTAGGCCATAAATATTCATTCCCCGAAAATATTTTTCATAAAAGCAGAACAAAAGACATTGCATTTCATTCAAAAACACCCATCTTCTCTTTACATGAATAATCTATGGAAATAAGAATTGATGATACAAAGAAGTTGTCTACTATTCAAACGGAGTTTAGTGAAACATTTCCTTATCTAAGGCTGGAATTTTTTACTCGACCTCATAATATAGGAACGCCATCACCTAAAAAAATCATGATTCCTATTGCCAAGACAGTAGGACAGTGTCGTTCTGTTCATAGGCAGGGGAAACTGACCATTATACCCACTATGACAGTTGCTGACTTAGAGCAAGTATTTAGTGATACATATGGTCTATCTGTCCAGGTATTTCGAAAATCCGGTAATGTATGGTTGGAAACTACTGTTACCGATGGTTGGACATTGGAAAAGCAAAACAGGCATGGAGAGGAATTATCCCAATAAATCCCCTTATTGTTTAACCACCATTTTATTCACGTTGATTCTTGGTCCGTTCAGTTTAATAAAATACACCCCTTGTGAAAGATGGGTCATATCTATAACCTGTTTATGATTCTTGAATATTTCTGTTTTTACTATTTTACCTGTAATATCAGTCATTTGAATAAACATAGATGCAGGAACAGAATGAACTTTAAAATCAATAGTAATATAATCTGACGAAGGGTTTGGATACACTTTTAAATTGCTCTTTTCGTAAAGCTCATTAACTCCGGTAGGATATACAATATTATTGTTGCTGATAATCCATCTTTCGGGATCAAAAATTAAACTATCTGCATGAAAGGGTAGGTTGACGGTAAATGCTTGCCCGGAAAATGAATTATATACTACAACAGTTGTATCGTGAGTGCTGTTTTTAAATTGTATTGGAAGAGGAAGTTCAAAATAAGAAACGGAAGGGTGTGATTGTACTTGATCCACTATAAAACTAACTGTATTGCTTGAGTCTTGTTCCCATGAAATTCCATAAGAAGGGAAACCTTCTCCATAGTACCAATCATTAAAGTACCAAGCCAGATTTTGCCCCATGGCATCTTCCATATGAGCAATGAATTGAGGCGTTTTTGCAAAGCCGTAAGAAAGCAAGGAGTCATTTAAATAATTTCGAACACCTGCAAAAAACGCACTATCTCCCATAACCCAACGTAACGTATGAAGAATCATTCCTCCTTTTGCATAGGTAAGCCGCCCGTTAAAAATTTGATTTATATCAGTAGTGTCTTTGCATAAAACAGATCCACCTGGTTGGCTTGTAATCTGATTAATACGATCTTGTTTAAAATAGGGCCACCATATTGGCGCTAAATGTTCGTAACATAAGCCACTTAGATAGGTAGCGAATCCTTCATTAAGCCAAATGTCTTCCCATGAACCGCATGTTACAGCATCTCCAAACCATTGATGGGCTAATTCATGAGCAAGGAGTTCAAAGCCCCATCCACCAACAAATGTGAATGTTTGGTGTTCCATTCCACCTCCCCAACCCATTTGAACATGACCGTATTTTTCTTTTTGAAAAGGGTAGATTCCAAAAAGACTATCATACAGTTGTGTTTGTCGGATTATATCCGGCGTTGAGTTCTG
>CAZCJN010000191.1:0-4533 GCA_964498865.1 uncultured Bacteroidia bacterium | reverse complement strand
TATTTTACCGGATAGTAAATGTTAGTTTCCCATTTGCTGCTGTCTGTTTCCTGTGAAGGCCCAACGACATACTCTTCAATAACAGGAATGCCCTGCAGTAAGTTATGTGTTTTCATATAGCTATCCATTTCCATATGTGCCCCTCCTATTCCATGGTAACCACCCATATAAGCAATGTGTAAATTCTTTCCTGCTGGTATTACTAAAGTCATATACTCTCCTATTTTAGTTTTAGCATTTCCTATTACAGGAACGGCAACAGCCATGATAGCTGATTTGCTCATTTCATCCCATTTAAAATACAAACCAACAGGTGCCCCGGCAATCTGTAATTTGGCTTTTTTTATAGCACTAAAAAGCGTGGGCAGGTTTGTTGAAAAGAACGGTTGTACGTTATCCCAGCTCACAGAATCTTTTTTAATGATATATATTTTCTCGGCAAGGTTCTCTTCTTTTATATCATACTTCTTTACTGCTTCAGCAGGCTTACTTTCTGCTATTTTTTTAAGATCACTTAGTCCCTGGTCAAATACAGGGCCTAACATTTTATCCATTAAATAACCAAACATTTTTTTAAATGGATTAGAACCCATATCACATTGCATAGACCATGTTACTTTGGTTCCTTCCTCAGCAGGTTCGAATTTAAATGTTGCAGTTCCTATTCCATTTTCCATAAAATTCATAGCAGTGCAAACCGAATCTTTGGAACTGGAAGTGATGGTTAATTCTCCATTTCCTACGTTTTTGTTGTTACTGCTCCATGTGTAGCTGGCTCCTGCACCTTCACTTGTGGTACTATATTCAATCTTCATAGCACTGTCCATTTTATTCCAGGGCGACCAGTTATTCCAATTTTTTAAATTATTTACCTGATCATAGATGGGTTCAACGGGTGCATTAATAACTATAGAGCGGTGTACACTTACGTGTGATGGAGCAAATAGGCCTACAATAGTGATAATCACAATAACTGAAACAATAATTATTAAGATGGCTTTAATGATTTTCATGGTAAAAGAAGTTAAAATGATGGGCTAAGGTATATATTTCTTTAGACTATATCTTTTCCAGGTCCATCTTGCGAAGCTTTGGAGATAACTTGGCAATGATGCCAACGATAATAATGGTCATGCTTCCCCCGAAAATAACGGAAGGTATGAGTCCTAATAAGCGTGCTGCTACACCCGATTCAAAAGCACCTATTTCATTCGATGACCCTATAAACATGCTGTTTACAGCAGAAACACGTCCGCGCATATTATCGGGAGTAGAAAGTTGAAGAATGATCTGCCGCACCACCACACTGATGTTATCGAATGCTCCACTCATGGCAAGGATTAAAAGAGAGAGATAAAAATTTCGGGATAATGCAAACAGTATCATGCAGATACCAAATGCACTTACGGCCCAAAGTAAAATAACACCTGCATTTTTTTTAAGCGGAGAGTAGGCAAGAAATCCGGACATGACAATTGCACCAAAAGCAGGTGCTGCTCGTAATAGTCCGAAGCCTGTTTCGCCAACATGTAAAATATCGGTAGCAAAGATGGGGAGCAGGGCTATTGCGCCCCCAAATAAAACTGCAAATAAATCAAGTGACAAAGCACTGAATACTATTTGGTTCTTATAAACAAATCGTATTCCAGCCAGTAAACTAGTCCCGAATGGTTCTTTATTTATTTTGGGTGGTACTCCTTTGCTTTTTATCAACATGATAAATAAGATGGAAGCACCAATAAGAAGAAATGAAAAGATGTAAGAAAATTCCATTCCGATAAACCCTAGTAATAATCCACCTAAAGCAGGGCCCATTACTGCAGAAATATGGAATGTGGTAGAACTCCATGTAGCTGCGTTAGGAATTTGATCTCTTTCTACTATCTGCGGTAATATGGCAAAATAAGTAGGGCCAATGAATCCTCTTGCTATGCCTGTCATAAATATTACTGCATAAATAGGAAGCGCTCCATAGGTTTGTAGTACAGTACAATTATCAGACGAGAACCATACGAGTAATGCTGTTGCTGATAAAAGAAAAAAGGTAGCGGTTATTATTATTTTTTTTCTATCGATGATATCGGCAATATGACCGGCAAAAGGCGCAATACATAAGAAAGGAATGGCTTCGGCTAAACCCAGCAATCCTAATGAAAGTGCATCATTGGTTATTAGTTTTACTTGCCAACCTACAATGGTATATTGCATTTGAGCCCCCAAAATAAACCCTAAACGTGCTAATAGGTAGAATATAAACTCTTTGTTTTGAAAGGAAGAAAAGGCGGCAGAAGCATTACTTTTTTTGAAAAACACAAACGCTTAAATATATTTTTTAAGATGTGGCGATAGGTATGAAATTAATTCTTTTTTCTGATTGCTTGTTAAATATTTAAAGCCTTTAATTTCTTTTATGCAGTTATTGTTTTTACAACTGCAAATGAATGGGTGCGACATATCATATTCTGTGGTGTTATAGTTATATACAACTTCTTCTCCGTATTGTATGTCTCGTAATGCAATCAATTCTCTTTTTTGTATATCAAAAAAAGCATTAGGATTGCAGCTGTGGTTAATATAAATGAATAGCCCTTTCTCTTTTCCGGTAGTGTTTTCGTAGGGAAGAAGATGTTCGTGTTCACTTACCTGAATGGAATATTTATCAGGAGTAATATGTGCTTTTCCTTCTAACTTAAGCAAAGTATCGCCTTTAAGATGTTTGCTGGTGCTGATAATGCTGAAGTAGGTATCTCTGTTGATTGTCTTTAATTTGGCCATGCAATTTTAAGGTGTGCTTAAAGCCATTTGTAAAACCTTACCATTAAAATATTTTTGACCGGTTAATGCAAAATCAGCTGTAAACATAGCAGCGTCTTTTGCTGTAAGGGGTGCTTTAAATCCGGGAAATGCTTCGCTTAACATTTCGGTTTGTATCGCTCCAAAGGCAATGGCATTGAAAGAAATATTTTTTTCTTTAAATTCTTCAGCGAGACATTCTGTTAAAGTAATGACCGCTCCTTTACTTGTACTATAGGCGCTTAGCCCCGGAAATTTTAGGCTTCCTTGTATACCACCCATACTAGAAATGTTTAATACATGAGCACGAGTACCATTATTTTTATGAATGGGTGATAGGGGAGACTCTAAAATACAGCGTGTTAATTCTGCAATAGAGAATACATTTACTTTGAATAACTTCTCCCAGTCTTCTGGCGTAATTTTTTGAAAAGGTTTTTTAATAAAAGCAGCTGCGTTGTTTATCAACACATCAATAGTGATTGCTTTTTTTTCTTTTGAAAGAACTTTAATAAGCTTAGGCAATAACTCATTCTGAATATTTCCATTTTCAAAGTCAAAGGAAATGGCTATAGTGCCTTTGATCTTATTCTTTTCTGCACTACGTGATATGCATATTACCTTATGATTTTCCGAAAGCCACTTTGCTGTTTCGTATCCTATTCCTCTACCGGCTCCTGTAACAATAATGTTCATGTGCTTATTCAGTTAGGTTAGAGGTGATATGTATTTCCTGTTCTTTTACTTTAGAAATAAAGATGTCATTCATACTTGGCAATATTTCTTTGAATGAATGTATTTCTACTGAAGCAAATACAGCTTGCAATAATTTATTGGCAGAACTATTTTTTCCTAATTTTATTTTTACTTTATGTTGTGTCCCTTCCGATTGTTGATCAAGTAACTCAAAATCTTTACCTATAGCATTTTGAAAGGTTATAAAATCTCCGGTAAAATCAATTTCAAAACAATTTGATTTGTACTTATTTCGTATTTCTTTTACCGCCCCTGCTAAAATGGTTTTTGTATTATTAATGAGTGCTATATTATCGCAAAGTTCCTCTACCGAATTCATATTATGGGTAGAGAGCATAATCGTATGTCCTTTCTTCTTTAATTCCAGTATTTCGTTTTTGATAAGGTTGGCATTAATAGGATCAAACCCGCTAAAAGGTTCATCTAAGATCAATACCCTGGGTTCATGCAATATGGTAGCAACAAACTGAACTTTCTGCTGCATACCTTTTGATAAGTCTTCTACTTTTTTCTTCCACCAGTCATTCATTTCAAATTTTTCGAACCATTTGTTCAGCCTTTTTCGTGCAGTTGCTTTGTCCAATCCTTTCAACTGAGCCAGGTACATGCATTGTTCACCCACTTCCATTTTTTTATATAAGCCACGCTCTTCGGGTAAATAACCTATGTATTCGATATGTTTGGATGACAAGGGTTCTCCGTTGAATGTAACAGAACCACTATCCGGCATCGTTATCTGGTTAATGATGCGGATAAGTGTGGTTTTACCGGCTCCGTTGGGGCCTAGTAGTCCAAAAATGCTTTGATCAGGAACTGAAATAGAGGCATCATTTAAAGCAGTATGATTGTGAAAGCGTTTTACAATATGTTGAGCTGAAATAATTTCCATCTTATTTATACGAATGTTTTTAAAAAACCTTACGAATATACTAATACCTTAAAATATGAATAAACCCAGATCAGTATAAAAAAATAACCCCGACT
>CAZCJN010000190.1:0-4535 GCA_964498865.1 uncultured Bacteroidia bacterium | reverse complement strand
TATGGGCATCAAAAAAATGGAACATAATGAAAAGAAATATTTTAGGGCTTGATTTAGGGACGAATAGTATTGGGTGGGCTTATGTTAAGGAAGGTGAGAGTCCTGAGCAATCCTCTATTGAACAGATTGGTGTTCGTGTTAATCCTCTAACCGTGGATGAACAAACTAATTTTGAGAAAGGCAAACCACTAACTACAAATGCTGATAGAACACTAAAACGAGGTGCAAGACGAAATTTAGACCGCTTTAAACTAAGACGTGAACAATTGCTGGAGATTTTAAAGGCTTCAAAAATTATTAATGCGGAAACAAAATTAACCGAAGTTGGTGCTAATACCACACACTCAACTTGGAAGTTAAGAGCAAATGCTGCTATCGAAAAAATTGAATTGGATGAGTTTGCCAGAGTGCTTTTTGCTATTAATGCAAAAAGAGGTTATAAGAGCAGCCGTAAAGCCAAAAATGAAGATGAAGGGCAAGCTATAGATGGCATGGCCATTGCAAAAAGATTGTATGAGGAAAAATTGACTCCGGGACAATTGACCTATCAATTATTGCAAGAAGGAAAAAAATCTGTACCTGAATTTTACAGATCAGATTTACAAGCTGAATTTGATAAAGTTTGGGAAATACAAAGGCGAATGCATTCAGACCTACTTACCGATGAATTTTATAAAGAACTGCAAGGCAAGGGGCAAAGAGCCACTGCTGCTTTGTTTTGGACAAAACATAAATTTAATACTGCCGATATAAAAGACTTAGAAGATAGCTTAAAAAACGAAAAAACCATCAAGCTGTCCAACCGGGAGAAGAAAAGATTGCAGGCATATAGATGGAGAAGTGATGCTGTTTCCATCCCATTAGAAAAAGAACAAATGGCTTATGTGCTTACCGAAATAAACAACAACCTCAATAATTCAAGTGGTTATTTGGGAGCTATATCCGACAGAAGCAAAGAGTTGTATTTTAATAAAGAAACAGTAGGTGAGTATTTATATCGCCAACTCAAGAAAAACCCACATACCAGTTTAAAAAATCAGGTTTTTTACCGCCAGGATTATTTAGATGAATTTGAAAAAATATGGGAAACCCAGGCTCAATATCACCCACAATTGACTAAGGAACTAAAAGAACAGATAAGGGATGTGATTATTTTTTACCAACGAAAATTAAAATCTCAAAAGGGATTGATAAGTTTCTGTGAGTTGGAAAGTAAAGAAATAGAATTAAATAAAAACGGACAAATAGTAAAAAAGACCATTGGGTTTCGAGTTGCACCAAAATCATCTCCTTTATTTCAGGAATTTAAGATCTGGCAGATGCTCCATAATGTTATTATCCGTAGAAAAGGCGCATCAAAGAAGCGGTCAAGCAAAAATAGTTCTCAACAAGTGTTGTTCGCTGATGAAAATGAATTTGTTTTCGACCAGGAAGCCAAGCAAATATTATTTGATGAATTGAACCTGAAAGGGAACCTTACTTCCTCTGCTGTCATTGAACTTTTAGGCGATAAAGCCAATGAATGGGAAATGAATTATACCACCTTAGAAGGCAATAGAACACAACAATCCTTATATGAAGCCTACTTAAAAATTATTGAAATATCGGGGCATGATTTACGAGATTTTTTAAAAATTAAATCAAACAAAGACGAAATAGAGTTAAAAGATTTAGATGTATCGGCAGCCGGAATAAAAAAAGTAGTAAAAGATATTTTTTCAACTATTGGTATTAATACTGCTATACTGGATTTTGATGCTATGCTGGAAGGTAAGGCTTTTGAACAACAAGCTTCTTATCAATTATGGCATTTGTTGTACGCTTATGAAGGCGACAATTCTACCTCGGGTAATGAAACACTATATAAGCTTTTACAAGAAAAATTTGGCTATAGCAAGGAGTATGCCAGCGTGTTGGCTAATATTAATTTACAGAACGATTACGGGAATTTATCAGCCAAAGCCATGCGCCAAATATTTCCTCATATAAAGGAAAAGAAATTTAGTGAGGCTTGTGAGTTAGCCGGCTACCGCCATTCCAAACATTCGCTTACTAAAGAGGAATTAGAAAACAGAAAGCTGAATGATACATTGGATTTGCTCCCAAAAAACAGTTTACGAAATCCGGTGGTTGAAAAAATATTGAACCAAATGATTAATGTAGTGAATACTTTAATCCTCAAAAATTCGGAGAAAGATGCTGATGGGAACATAACCAAGTATTTCCATTTTGATGAAATTAGAATAGAATTGGCTCGTGAACTAAAGAAGAACGCCAAAGAAAGAGCGGAGATGACCAGCAATATTAATGCTGCAAAAATAGAACATGAAAAAATTGTAAAACTATTGCAAAAGGAATTTGGGGTTGCCAATCCCACCCGAAATGATATTATCCGCTACCGCTTATATGAAGAACTGAAAAACACGGGGTACAAAGATTTATATACCGATACCTATATTCCCAAGGAGTTGCTATTTAGCAAACAGATTGACATTGAACATATCATTCCCCAATCACGGCTTTTTGATGATAGCTTTTCCAACAAAACTGTAGTATATAGAAAAGATAATTTAGATAAGGGCAATCAAACAGCTTATGATTACATGGATAGAAAATTTGGAGCAGAGGGCTTAACCGCTTACCAAACAAGGGTGGAAGAATTATTTAAAACAAAAGTTATCACTAAAGCCAAGTACAAAAAATTATTAATGCCCGAATCCGAAATTGGCGATGGATTTATAGAAAGAGATTTAAGAGACAGCCAGTATATAGCTAAAAAAGCAAAAGAAATATTATTTACCATAACCAAAGCAGTAGTATCCACCTCCGGTCAAATAACCGATCGACTTAGAGAAGATTGGTGCTTAATGAATGTGATGAAAGAACTGAATTTGCCAAAGTATAGGGCATTAGGACTTACCGAGATGGAAGAGAGAAAATATGGGCAGAAAGTAGAAGTAATAAAAGATTGGACAAAAAGAAACGACCATCGCCACCATGCCATGGATGCTTTAACGGTAGCTTTTACCAAACATAGCTATATTCAATACCTCAATTACTTGAATGCCAGAAAAAACGAGAAACACAAATTGCATGGAAATATTATTGGCATTGAAACAAAGGAAACCGAATTGCAGATAGACGACAATGGAGATAAAAAACGAGTGTTTAAGCAGCCCTTTCCTAATTTCAGGCAGGTGGCAAAGGAGCATTTAGAGCATGTGATTATTTCTCACAAAGCCAAAAATAAAGTTGTAAGTAAGGGAAAAAACAAGATAGTCGGTAAACAAACCGTACAGCAAACACTTACGCCACGAGGACAACTACACAAAGAAACGGTGTATGGATGCTACCAATATTACGAACAAAAAGAAGTAAAAATAACTGCTTCGTTTGATAAAGAAATGGCACAAAAGGTATCCAATCCTCTTTTCAGAAAATTGTTATTAGATAGGTTGGAAGCTAATAACAACGACCCCAAAAAAGCCTTTGCCGGTAAAAATGCATTAAGTAAACAACCCATTTATTTAGATGAATCTAAAACCACTACTTTGCCTGAAACGGTTAAGATAGTATGGCTTGAGGAAGATTTTTCGATTCGCAAGGATATATCTCCTGATAATTTTAAGGATGAAAAAACAATTGACAAAGTATTGGATGAAGGGGTTAAACACCTGCTCAAAGCCAGACTAAATGCCTATGGAGGCGATGCTAAAAAAGCTTTTTCTGATTTAGAGAAAAATCCAATTTGGCTAAACAAGGAAAAAGGTATTTCTATAAAGCGGGTAACCATTAGTGGGGTTAATAATGCCGAAGCCTTGCATTTCAAAAAGAATCACTTTGGAGAATTTATTTTAGACAGCAATGGGAAAAAAATACCGGTAGATTTTGTAAGCACCGGCAATAATCATCACATTGCCATTTACATGGATCAAAATGGTGTACTCCAAGAACAAGCTGTTTCATTTTATGAAGCCGTAGCTCGCGTCAATCAGGGTCTCCCTGTCATAGATAAAGAATATAACCACGACCTTGGATGGCATTTTTTATTCTCAATGAAGCAAAATGAGCTCTTTGTTTTCCCCAATGAAAAAACTGGATTTAATCCGGCAGAGATGGATTTGCTTGACCCCAAAAACAGAAAACTGATAAGTCCGAATTTGTTTAGAGTACAGAAAATTGCAACAAGAGATTATGTTTTCAGACATCATCTTGAAACAACCGTTGAAAATGTAAATGAATTAAAGGAAACTACATGGAAAAGAGTAGGGGTAAATGGAATAAGCCAAACAGTAAAAGTACGCACAAATCATCTTGGAGACATTATTTGGGTAGGAGAATATTAAAAAAATGACAGGTAACCCTGTATCGAAATTGGAAAGCCTGCAGGTCGGAAATGAAAAATTTGTAAAAAATGATTACATATAAAATGTAACAATATATAATATGCTGTAGTTAAATAGTTTATAACAATTAAGCTATTAGTCATGGTAAAGCGTACTTTGCATTTTAGCAATCCGGCACACCTGAGTGTG
>CAZCJN010000189.1:0-4563 GCA_964498865.1 uncultured Bacteroidia bacterium | reverse complement strand
CTAACACGGGTTTTGCGTTAGTGGGCGGACAGTGGGAATAGAAACATTTGAGCAATTAATAAACGTTGGTGCCAGCAGACAGTTTACGGTTTCAAAAGCCCACCAACGCAAAGCCCGAAAACGTTAGCGGTCAGACGGAATTTATTCATTGACTCTTGCAAACCCGACAGGAAATTTCTCCAAGATAGTGAAAATCGTAAAGACAAAATAAATACTGCCGCTATTAAACTATAGTAATAAAATTGGCAGAAGTGCTTTGATGACCCTTCTCTACTACCGCATATTTACGTAATACAAGTTTACAAAGGATATTTCTCAGATAATACTTGCCTCTTTATACCTGGTACTACATACTGGTTCTCCTCCTATCTTTGCAGGGAATGATCCCCAAGCCACAATACACATCCTTTATTAAGAAAGAAGCCAAGCGGTTGGGTTTCGACTTTTGCGGCATTTCCAAAGCAGAATTTTTAGAAGAGGACGCACCCAGATTAGAAAAATGGTTAAATGAGAGCCGCCATGGAAAGATGCAGTATATGGAAAATTATTTCGACATGCGCCTGGATCCTCGCCTGTTAGTACCCGAAGCCAAATCCGTAATTTCATTGGCACTAAATTATTATCCTCAACCACAACCTCTCTCTGAAGGAGAGGCTGGTTCTAAACCTAAAATTTCTAAATATGCTTGGGGAAAAGATTATCACACCGTTATAAAAGAAAAGCTTTTTACGCTAATCGACTCCATTACCTCCAACATAGGAAAGGTAAATGCCCGTGCCTTTGTGGATTCTGCTCCTGTAATGGATAAAGTATGGGCAAAGAGAAGCGGTTTAGGCTGGATAGGAAAACATTCTAACCTCATTGTAAAAGGAAATGGCTCTTTCTTTTTCCTTGCTGAACTTGTTTTGGATCTGGAATTGGAATACGATGGGTCAATACCCGATTACTGCGGTACCTGTACCAAGTGCATAGATGCCTGCCCAACCGATGCCATTTCACAACCCTATGTGGTAGATGGCAGCAAATGCATTTCTTATTTTACTATTGAGCTCAAAGAAAATATTCCTAACGAAATGAAAGGTAAATTTGACGACTGGATGTTTGGTTGCGACATTTGTCAGGATGTATGCCCCTGGAATTCCTTTTCAATTCCACACACAGAACCGAATTTCAAACCCAAAGCCGAAATTCTCAATTTTACCAAAAAAGATTGGGAAGAACTTAGTGAAGAGGCTTTTAAAAAAACCTTCGCCGATTCCCCTCTTTCCCGTCCCAAGTATTCGGGAATAAAAAGGAATCTTGATTTTATTGGATAAAGGCAACGAATACTACTCTATTTTGTATAAATTTGTGGGTGTATTAATTACAGTTTTATGCAAAATTCACCTGTCGACTTTTTACCAATCGTTATAACCTTTCTCGTAGCTGCCGGATTCGTAGTAACTACCATGTTTGCTACCCATCTTTTAGGGCCAAAAAGAAAAACAAAAATCAAACAAGACGTATTCGAATGTGGTATCGAAGCACAAGGGAATGCTCGTGCTCCTTTCTCAATAAAATATTTTTTAGTTGCTATATTATTCGTTCTATTTGATGTGGAAGTAATATTCATGTACCCTTGGGCTGTAAATTTTAAAGAACTTGGTATTGTAGGTTTTATAGAAATGCTTTTGTTTATCACTTTCTTCTTAATAGGATTTTATTACATTTTAAAGAAAGGGGCATTGAAATGGGAATAAGACAGTTTTAAGTAAAAAGCCATAAGCGAATAGAAGTAACAAAGGCAGCAATAAATATTTAATTTGATCGTATGAGCGAAATAATAACCAGAAAGACAAACATTGTAGAGGCTCCCGAAGGACATCAGCAACCGGGTTTTTTTGCTACCTCTCTTGACAAAGCAGTGGGTCTTGCTCGAAAAAATTCTATTTGGCCCTTGCCCTTTGCTACTTCTTGTTGCGGTATAGAATTCATGGCACTCATGGCATCGCATTACGATCTGGGCAGATTTGGTTCCGAACGGTTAAGCTTTTCTCCGCGCCAAGCCGACTTATTAATGGTAATGGGTACCATCGCTAAAAAAATGGGGCCTATTGTAAGACAGGTATATGAACAAATGGCTGAACCTAAATGGGTTCTTTCCATGGGAGCATGTGCTTCCAGTGGGGGTGTATTTGATACTTATAGTGTTTTA
Organism: uncultured Bacteroidia bacterium; assembly: GCA_964498865.1. Classification (GTDB taxonomy): domain Bacteria; phylum Bacteroidota; class Bacteroidia; order Palsa-948; family Palsa-948; genus Palsa-948. The sequence continues at coordinate 2,369 of CAZCJN010000189.1, read as the reverse complement.
CAAGGCATAGACAAAATTATTCCTGTGGATGTATATGTGCCCGGTTGCCCTCCCAGACCGGAACAAGTGATAGATGGTATTTTACAAATTCAAGACATGGTTGCCAATGAATCATTAAGAAGAAGGCACTCTCCCGAATATAAAGACTTAATGAAAAAATATGGTTTAGATAATAAATAATTGGCTACCACCTATGGAGAACAACTTATTACAATCCTTAGAAGAAAAACTAAAAGCAAAATTTGCAGATGCTGTAATCTCTTCTGAACAGAGTTATGACTTTCCTCTATTTGTTGTTAAGCGCGAAAAAGTATTTGATATCATAAAATTTTTAAAAGAAGACCCTGAAACTCAATTCGGATTCTTAACTACTCTTTGCGGATTACATTATCCGGATAACAAAGGCAACGAATTAGGGGTAATGTATCAATTACATAACCTCCCAAAGAACTGGCGTATTCGTATAAAGACTTTTTTTCCGGTCACCAATCCAGAAGTACCCTCTTTAACTCCCCTATTTCCATCGGCAAACTGGCAAGAACGACAAGAGTATGATTTCTTCGGAATTATTTTTAAAGGGCATCCTAACCTAAAACGCATTTTAAATATGGATGAAATGAATTATTTTCCTATGCGGAAAGAATATGCCCTTGAAGACGCCGGGCGGGATGATAAAAACGATACAATGTTTGGAAGGTAAAAACTTAATTCAAAAATAAATAAGTCAAAGGTCAATAATATAGTACCGAGAATACTTTTATCTTTTGAATTGTGACTTTTAGGCTTATAACTTATTTATTATGTCTCAAAAAATAAAAACGGCCCCCACTCAGGAAGCTAAAAAAGAGCGCGAATATTCTATTCTCAACCTTGGCCCTACTCACCCTGCTACTCATGGTATTTTCCAAAACATTTTAAAGATGGATGGAGAAATTATCATTGAAGCAGAGCCTACTGTAGGATACATACACCGTGCATTTGAAAAGATAGCTGAACGCAGACCTTTTTATCAAATAACCGTTCTTACTGATAGAATGAATTATTGCTCGTCTCCCATTAATAACATGGGTTGGCATATGACCGTTGAAAAACTAATTAACTGCCAGGTACCTAAACGTGCCGAATATTTACGGGTTATTATCATGGAACTGGCACGCATTGCCGACCATTTGGTTTGCAACAGCGTTATTGGCGTTGATAGTGGTGCAATGACAGGTTTTCTATATGTATTCCAGGAAAGGGAACGTATTTATGAGATTTTTGAATCGATATGTGGCGCACGGTTAACTACCAATATTGGAAGAATCGGAGGCATGGAAAGGGATTTCACAGAAGATACTTGGAAAAAAATAAACACGTTTGTAAATAAATTACCTAAAGTTTTAGAAGAATTTGAAAAGCTTTTATTACGTAACCGTATTTTTATGGACCGAACTATTGGCGTAGGTGCTATTGATGCTAAGATGGCTCTTGACTATGGATTTACAGGTCCTAACTTACGTGCTGCAGGAGTAGATTATGATGTCCGTGTAATGAACCCTTACTCCTCTTATCAAGATTTTGACTTTATTATTCCTGTTGGAAAAAGCGGGGATGTATACGATCGCTTTACCGTGCGTCAGCAAGAAATGTGGGAATCTCTCAGCATTATAAAGCAGGCCATTAAAAACCTGCCTGATGGACCATTCCATGCAAACGTTCCTGAATTTTATTTACCGCCCAAAGAAGAAGTATACAACAACATGGAAGCACTCATCTATCATTTTAAAATAGTGATGGGTGAAAACGAAATCCCTAAAGGAGAAGTGTACCATTGTGTAGAAGGTGGTAACGGAGAACTTGGATTTTACCTGGTGAGTGATGGCGGCCGATGTGCTTACCGTCTCCATTTCCGAAGGCCTTGCTTCATCTACTATCAAGCATACCCTGAAATTGTAAAGGGAGCAATGCTTTCCGATGCCATACTCACCATGAGTGCCATGAATGTGATCGCCGGAGAGTTGGATGCCTAAAACTTTTATTTATTTTTTTATATCGGAAAATAATTCCTAACCTAATCTTTTTTTGAAAACTACATTATGAAGAGAATCCTTGAGAGCAGAAAACTTTTTGGCATCACAAAAGATGCAGACTTAGCCGAATTAAAAATCATCTACAGAAACTTGATGAAAGAATGGCATCCGGATAAATTTCAGGAAGGCGATGAATTAAAAGCACAAGCTGATATAAAAAGTAAAGAAATTATTTCTGCCTATCACTTTTTAGTAAGCATTTCGCCGGAAACCCATGCCATTAACAAAGAAGAATACCTCGCTACTATCTCTACTTCGGGTATTGATGATTTTATTTACAAAGGGCAAACATTAAAG
>CAZCJN010000188.1:0-4626 GCA_964498865.1 uncultured Bacteroidia bacterium | reverse complement strand
GCTTCTTTGGCAGACACAGATAAATTTAAAACACAAATGAGTGGTTTAGCTACAAACTTAGAGAGATTAAACAGTATTTATGGAAATATGTTGAGCGCAATGCGTTCTTAATCTTCTGCGAGAGAAATTATTTTTCACCTTAAAAAAATTGTAAAAAATGGCAATTCCTAAGGAAAACAGGCAGCAGATGATTAATATGATGTACTTGGTGTTAACTGCACTCTTGGCATTGAACGTATCTGCTGAAATTATAAATGCATTTAAAACCATTAATAAGAGTTTGGAAAACTCAAAAAAATCTGCAGATGTAAATTTGCAATCTACTTTTAATGCGTTTGATGCGAAAAAAGCTAAGGAACCAGGTAATGCAAGTATTGGCAAATACCTTGACTTAGCAAATCAGTCAAAATCTACTTTTGATGGATTATTAGGTTATATCTCTAAATTAAAAGGAGAAGTAGTTCAACAAGCTGGTGGTACTGACCCTGAAGACCCAAATGGTATCTTGATGCGTAAAGATGATATGGATGTATCTACCAGATATTTAGTTGAAGGCGAAAATGGTAAAGGTAATGGTGAAGGATATAATTTGAAAAAACAAATTGATCAGTCACTGGCTTCAGTAATGAATTTAGTAGATGCTACAGATAAAGATCAGGTAAAATCATTGATTTCTTTGACAACAAACCCTGCAAAAGCTGGTGGAGACTGGGTAAAAGAACAGTTTTATCAAATGCCGGCAATTGCATCCTATGCGATGCTGACAAAATTAGAAAATGACGTTAAAAATACACAAGGTACTTTAACAGGATATTTCTTCTCTAAAATCGGTAGAGCACAAGAGTTAACAAATGACCAAATCGTATTCGACAAATTCTCTGCTTCTTTAAGTTCTCCTTCTTCTTATATACTACAAGGAGAAACTTTTCAGGCTGATGTGTCTTTAGCTGCAACTTCTTCAAAAGCGGCAGGTACGGTTACAGTAAATGTAAACGGACAAAATGTTCCGGTAGATGCAAATGGTGTTGCGCACTATAAATCTACTCCGGGAGTTGGTGAGCATCCAATTACAGGTAGTATATCTGTAAAAAATGACAGAACGGGACAAGTGACCAGCTATAAATTACCAGACTATAAATTGACAGTGGCTGCACCTTTTGCTACCGTATCACCTACTAAGATGAATGTATTCTATATTGGAGTTGATAATCCGGTAGAGGTTTCAGCAGCAGGTACTGCAGCAAAAGACTTATCAGTTTCTATGAGTAACGGTACTATAACCGGAGGCGGTGGTAAATACACAGTACGTGTATCTAATCCGGGTGAGGCTAATGTAAATGTTTCCGGTAAAGGAAAACCATTCGGTTCTTTCAAATTCCGTGTGAAACCTATTCCGGATCCTGCACCAAAATTGTCTGCCCGTAAAAGTGGTCCATTCCCTGCAGGTGAGTTTAAAGCACAACAAGGTCCATATGCAGAATTGGAAAATTTTGACTTTGATGCAAGATTTAATATCACTTCTTTCTCATTATTCTATCAGCCTAAAGGTGGCGATCCTGCTCAAATGAGTACTTCCGGAACAGTATTTAGTGCACCAATGAAAGCACTAATTGCTAAAGCAAAACCGGGTGATATTTATTATATCGAAGATATTAAAGCTGTTGGTCCGGATGGCCGTTCAAGACCATTGCCTGCATTAGCATTTAAAATAAGATAACAACAAGAATTTTTGTATCATGAATATGCAATTTAAAAAACTCTCTGTCATCCTGTTAATACTGTCAGTATTAGTGAGTTCATCTGCATTGGCTCAGAAAAAGTCAACGAAAAAGAAATCAACAAAAAAAACAAGTCAAACTACAGGAACGACGGATACAGAAACACAAGATAACACCGCTCCGGCAGTTGTTGAAGCTCCGGCTCCGCCACCACCACCGCCACCGGATACGACAGCAGGTTATAATATAGCTGCTATTAATACGGAAGTGCAAAAATTACCTTGGGTTCAGGAGATTACCGGTAAAAGAGTGGCTATGCCATTTGAGCCTATCCGCGAAGCCGATGTGTTTTGGTGGAAAACAGTTTGGCGTGTAATTGACACCAGAGAAAAATTAAACTTGCATTTCCGCTGGCCTAAAGCGCCATTTATTCAGATACTATTAAATTCAATTAAAGAAGGAAAAGTACCTGTTTATTCAGGAGTAGATGACGATTTTGCCACACCTGTTGATCCAAAAGATGCTTTAAAAGTATCTGGAGGCGGAACAGATTCTGTGATGGTAATGAATCCCGTTACAGGACTTCAAGAGTTGCAAGTAATTACCAAAGAAGTAGACTGGAATAATGTGAAAAAATTCCGTGTTAAAGAAATTTGGTATTTTAACAAGCAAACTTCTACTATGGAAGTGCGTATTTTAGGAATTTGTCCTTTAATGGATAACTACACAGTTGACCCGTTAACAGGAGATGAAGTTTTCCGTGGAGAAATTCCATTATTCTATGCATATTTTCCAAGCTTAAGACCAATACTTGTAAACTCTGAAGCGTTTAACCCATTCCCTGATGGTAATCGTTTAAATTGGGATCAGGTATTTGCTTTGCGTTTGTTCAGCAGTTATATCTTTAAGGTAGATAATGTTCAGGACAGACGTATTAAAGATTACAAAAGCGGTATTGATATTCTTTATGAATCAGAAGCTAAAAAACAAGATTTGTTCAATTTTGAACATGACTTGTGGGAGTATTAATCTCTTATAGAATTTATAAAAAAAGGCAGGATTTAATCTCCTGCCTTTTTTTATAGCTTGTACTTCAATGACTAGTTTATAAGTGTTCACTACAAGGATCAATAAATGTTGATTTTATTCTTCTCGGCTATGTATTGGCGCCTCAGAAAATCCACAGATTGGTAGATTTTATCGATGCTAAAATCAGATTGCAATAAAGCCTGGCTGGTTTTTGATTTTACTTCTTTTGCTGTGACTTTCATACAAACTAGTAGCAGTTAATTTTACAACTTAGCTGTATAATCTTATTCATTGTCGTTATTAGTCAATTATTTTGGGATTTTCAACATTGAATCTTACTTGGCTTAACGACATTGTATTTTAATCGTAAAATACAATACCAGAATATAGTTTGATATGGTAAATCAGAATAAATAGTTGAAATGAGCAATGTATAGGTTGTGATTTGTTATGTTACGACCATAAGATAAACTTATCATAGCAGTTTATGTTGTTTATTTAAAGTATAAGCTTAGTTATGTTTTGTCGATGGCTATAACTGCAAAATTTAGTTGTTTAACGCAATTTCATCCATTAGAAAATCCTAATTTCAGATGGAAAAGTAATGGGATAAAATTGTAGAATGTTTTTAAATTCAGAGTTACTATTAAGATGCAGAGGTATTCAATAAGGATTATCGAATGGGTTATCTTAAACACAGCTTACCCATAAGATACTATTAACCTGAGTTCGGGTTAAGAAAATTAAGGTGAAAAAAATAGTTGATTTCTCATTTTTTCCTTCACTTTAACAAGGTGGAGGAGTTAAAAGGAGGTGGTTCTGTATAAAAAATCAACTATTATTTTAATTGAAACGCTTATCCCGAACTCAGATAAATAAAAGCAATTACTTAGCTCTGAAATAGAATTCACCTACGATGGAAGAACTATACCAAGGTAACTGTCCGGGTTGGTTTTTCTTTACTTCTGCGGCAACTCCTTTTAATACTTGTTCAATAGAGAGTCCTGATTTTTTAAGTTGGTTTAAAAATGCAGTCGTATATGGCGAATTATAACCATCCCCATCAGAAGCTACATTACCGGGATTAGTAGAAAACGAAATTATTGTTCCTTCAGGAGCATTCATACCCGTAAGTCCATTCCCATTTGATGTAGAACGATTCCAGCTGCGTTCAAAAGGGTTATTACGGCAGGCATCAAGTGCAATTATATTTATTGGGTTTTTAGCAGCTTCCATTTTTGCTAATATCTTGCCTACATTCAGACATTCATATTGTAAATCTTCTTCTACGCCAATTTCAGCATCAATTGGTATGATATAATTTTCTCCTTTTGACTGAATACCATGTCCGGCATAGTACACCATACCGGTAGCATTCTTATTGGATGACAGCATTTGACCAAATTTATTTACCGCTTCATTCATTTGTTTTTTATTACCATTAATTACTGTTGTAACTGTAAACCCGCAATTTTTCAAAGCTTTTGACATTTCTTCTGCATCGTGCACAGGATTAGGCAGTGTTCCGGATGATACATAATTTCCATTACCAATTACTAAGGCAACCCGTGGATTATTGTCGGATGTTGAACTTTCTGGCAACATTAAACTGTTCAGATATGTTTGTGTGCTTGACCCTGAGTTTGTATTAGTGTATTTCGTAGTTGATTCACTTATTGAACCCAACACGGTTACGTACCCCATATTCATGAAAATATTGTCAGCATTGTAGAATGATACTTTGTAAGTGCCCGAATTTTTAAATGTATAGTTACCTACGCATACTTTTTGAGTAGCTGATGTATACAAAGTAATGGTTTCAATAAAATCTTCCTGATTGTCGGTACCGATACTATACACATCCATATACACTTTTGTC
>CAZCJN010000187.1:0-4633 GCA_964498865.1 uncultured Bacteroidia bacterium | reverse complement strand
GCAAAGGAATGTATTATGGTTAATAGCTTATTCAAAAAAAAATGCCCTGCAATTTGCTGCAGGGCTTTTAATCTTAACAAATATTTAATTAAGGTTTATCCCAAAATAATTTAGTGGTAAGCTTATCACCACCAATAGCCGCCGATGCTGCTTTATAATTCTTTCCATTAATAGTTTGCTCACTGATAGGGTAAGTAAATCTTGTAGGAATATCTGTGTTGTCCAAATCTGGTGGAGGGTTAAATAATGGAGCATCTAATCTTCTCCAAGTAGTCCATCCTAAAAGCCCTCTATCATAAGAAGCTATCCATGATTGTAATCCAATTTTTTGATTATTAGTTCCTAAAGCTGTAGTATACGCAACTTCAGGTTTTAACACATAAGCATCTGCTTCAGTGGATGTACCACCCCAGTATATAATAGAGGCTTTGATTCCTGAATGGTAATAATTAGCTGCATCTGCTGGGGTGCCTATCAATCCTTTTGCAGCTGCTTCTGCAAGGTAGAATTGAAGTTCTGTATAATTAATTAGAATAGCCTCTCTTGTAGGAGCAACAACGGTAGGTGACACATGCGTATAAGAATAATAATCATTGTATGTACCGTATACACCACCAGTATATATGCCAGCACCTAAATTCTGATCGAAATAATCGTCTCTTCTAGGATCATTTAAAAAATTCATGGTATCAACAATCGTGTTGGCAACTACCCAATCATTTCTACCGGAAGCAATAAATTGAACATATACAGGATTTGTGTTAGGTTGAGCATCCAAATATTTATATTTTGCATCTTGTGACGAGGCGGTAAAGATTCCTCCTGCAATTGCACTTGATATTTTAGCTCCTGGGTTTAATTCAGGTACATCAGCTACTGAAATTGCCATTTTCACTTTTAAAGAATTACCAAAACGCTTCCAACTTGTAACATTTCCATTATATATTTTATCTGATGAACCAAAACTTGATTCATTAACATCTAAATTAGCAATGGCTGCATCTAAACGCGTAAATAATTTATCATATATAGCTTTAGCATCATCGTATTTAGGTGCTAAATTCTCAATATTCAATGCATCGTCATAAGGAATATTACCAAAAACATCAACTAATCTGTGAAATGAATAAACCATTAAAATTTCACAGATAGCTTTTTTATTTTTCTTTTGAATATCATTAGAAATAACCGATGTTTCTTTATCAACTACCGATTGAGCTTCTTTAAAATCTTTTAACACATCTCTGTACATAGTTAAAAATTCATTATCAGGTATCTTTCTATTCAGTACATTATATTCACTTTCATCAATATAAGTAGTCTCTGTTATATATTGAGCAAATGCACGAAATACATTCAAGTTAACAGAAGGTGTTGTTTCCTGATCTACTAATGATTTTAATGCATTAGCAAATAAAGAACCACTTACCGCTTGTTCCGGTTGCTTATTATTTTCATTTAACTCAACAAGTTTTTTACATGATATTATTGTAGCTGTTATAACTACTAATAAGGATATTAATATTTTTTTCATGTTTATAGTTTTAGTAGTTTATTATTTAAAATTGTAAGGTTAAATTAAATCCAAAAGTTCTTACAGTTGGCATAACCCCTACTTGAACACCTTGAACATTACCGGCACCAGATCCTGCTTCAGGATCTGAGTATGGAATATTTTTATGAATAATCCATAAATTACTTCCCACTAAGCCTACATTAGCATTAGTAAAAAAACCATCCTTTTTAAATGGAATTTTATATGATAATGACATCTCTCTAAGTTTAACATAGGATGCATCGTAAATATACCCAGCATTAGGATCATGGTTGTAACCAAAAGCGGTATATGCATCCGTATAAATATCATTTTTGGTTCCATCTTCTTTTACTCCCTCAAGCACAACTCCGCCTCCTTGCCAAACTTTATCACGAATAGAATGCCCTTTAGCATTTTTAGAAGCAGTTTCCGGATATAGACCTGTTCCCATACCATACCACATATCTACACTCCATATGCTTCCGCCTTGCTGCATATCAATTAAGAAACTATATGAAAAATTTTTGTATGTAAAGGTATTTGTTATACCTGCAATAAATTTAGGGTTTATATTTCCAAGAGTAATGTTGGTTGCAGTGGTTTTTTTATAATTTCCATTCGCATCAACCACTTTTTGGCCATTTGAGGGATGGTATATAAAATCAGACCCTTTTAACGAACCAAGAGCTTCACCTTCTGTAGCATTTAAAGTAACCCCTCCCGGAAAATTAGCTATTTGAATATTTGTTACTTTATTGCCGAATTCATCTTCAAATAGTTTAATTACTTTATTAATATTTCTAGAAAAATTAACATTCACAGTCCAATCAAAGTTTTTAGTCTTAAATGGAGTTCCGTAAACGTTTAACTCAAATCCTTTATTTTGAATTTTACCTGCATTTACAAACTTAGATGAGTAGCCGGTAGAAGGAGATACGGAAACATTAAATATTTGATTTTTAGTGTTTGTGGTGTATGTTGCGAAGTCAAATCCCAATCTTTTCTTAAAGAAAACCATTTCTAATCCAAGTTCCTTAGTTGAAGATATTTCAGGCTTCAAATTGGGATTGTTTTTAACATTAGTAACAGATAACATTCCCTGACTACCTAAAACAGGTAATATAGCATACCCATCTTTCACACTGGCAAAAGGTGCATCATTACCTACATTTGCAACATTCAATCTTAATTTACCAAAATCTAACCATGAAAGACTTTTTAGTTTTTCAGAAAAAATAAAACTAGCTGATGCACTAGGGTAAAAGAATGAATTGCTCCCTTTAGGCAAAGTAGATGAATAGTCATTTCTTGCAGATACATCCAGAAAAATAAATCTTTTATATCCTAATGAAGCATTTGCAAAATAACCATCAACACCTAAGTTGAGTTCATTTTCTATCGGTGCTAATGGTGAAGACTTTGAGTTTGCAATTGCATAAGTACCCGGCACAGCTAAGCCACCATTAGTAGATGAAAATATTCGATTATCATTTGATCTTCTGATATTTGAACCAACAAGACCTGTAAAACTTAAGTTTTCGTTAAAATCTTTTTTGAAATTAGCCATGAAATCCAGATTGGATTCTCGAAATCTTTTGTCTAATCTGGAATAGCCGGAGGTGCTTGTTACGTTATTAACACCAAATCCTCTAGAGACACTCCCAAAAGCAACCCTCTCTTCTTGTAGCGTAGAATATTGATCTAAAGCAAAACGAGACAATAAACTTATAAAGTCGTTGATCTTATAGTTGATTGTAATATTCCCGTATATACGATCCCTAACATCACTTTGATAACTCTCATTTCTTTGGAAATAAGGATTATCCCAATAGATAGGAGTTAATGGAGACGTAGTTGAACGAGGGTTCCATGAATAATTTTGTTTTGTTTCTTCATAAATTGCTTTTTGATCTTGGTAATTAACATTGGTTTGCATCCATTGCCTGAAAGAAGACATAATATTATCATTATATCCGGTTTCATTACGTCCTACTGCATTTGTGTTTGTGTAATTTACTGATGCACTTGCAGAAAGATTATCATTAACTACTGTTCCACCATTAAAACCGAATGAATTTTTCTTCAAAGTACTGTTAGGCATCACCCCGCTTTCATTTCCATTCGTATATGAAACGCGGAATGTTCCTTTATCAGACCCACCATCAATAGCAAATCCATTGGTAACACTCATAGACTTTCTAAAAAAAGATATAGGTCCATTATCACCAGCAGCCACCCATGGAGTTGCCTTTTTGTAATTTTTGTGCGAGGGTACAAATGCATCCCATTGATATACCATCAAGTTAGGATCAAACTGCGCTCCCATAGATGCATCTTCTGTATAAGGAACAACATCATCATTTATACCATCACCATTAATATCAATTTTTTTAAAAAATAGAGAATCACTGGTTTGACTAGTACCGGGCCCATAATAGGGGCCATATCCTCCGCCATTTTCTTGTTGATAAGTAGGGAAAGTAGATTTATCTACCATACCAATTGTTAGGTTAGAGTTAAGAGTAACACCAAACCTTTTTCTAGTATCCGCAGATGCTTTACCCTTCTTTGTAGTTATAATCACTACTCCGCGAGCTGCACGAGAACCATATAAAGCTGTAGCAGCTGCTCCTTTTAGAACGTTCATAGATTCAATGTCTTCAGGATTAATATCTGAAATAGGATTACCATAGTCATAACCATTTGCACCTCTTGCTTGATTATCCGTATTTGTAACATCATTATTCATAGGTACTCCATCAACAATAAATAGTGCCTGGTTATTACCTAAAACAGAAGTAGCTCCTCTCACTATGATATTAGTTGAACCACCCATGTTTCCAGATGATTTTACACGAACACCCGATACTTTACCGGAAATTTGGTTCACAAAGTTACTACTCTTTACAGTAGTTAACTGATCACCGGATATTTGCTGTGTAGCATATCCCAATGTTTTTTTCTCTCTTGAAACACCGAGTGCAGTTACAACTGTTTCATTTAACATAGTAGCACTGGGGGCAAGAGTAATATCAATTACATCTTTATCCGCTGAAACGGTTTGATTAGTGTAGCCAACATAAGAGAAAACTAATT
>CAZCJN010000186.1:0-4722 GCA_964498865.1 uncultured Bacteroidia bacterium | reverse complement strand
CTTACAGCAAAAAATTCTTTAGGTAGCATATCTGATAAAGTAACTATAGAAGTAAAACAAGTGTCGGAAATTTTAAATGCACCTAACATATTTACCCCTAATGAAGATGGTGAAAACGATGTCTTTTATTTCGAAATGGAAAATATTTTGTCTATTGGGGTGGTAATATTCAATCAAAAACAAGGGGTTGTTTATGATTGGAATGTGCTGGATGGAAGCTGGAACGGAAAACTTAAAAACGGATTAGATGCTCCTGAAGGAATTTATTATTATTCTGTCCAAGCAAACGGAGTAGATGGGGTCCCTCATTCTAAAAAAGGAAGTGTTTTTCTCAAAAGGCACTAATCTAAGCCACTTTCTGTTATATACTATTTACTTCATTTTTTTGACTAAGTAAGAAACAATGAAAAATAAATTATTTATGTTTGTGTGAACGTATATGAAAGAAGAAGAGCTTATAAAGAGGTGTATCAATTATAATCGAAACAGCCAGCAAGTCTTGTTTGAATCGTACTCTGAAAACATGATGAGTGTATGCTTTCGTTATTCAAAAAATCAAGAAGAAGCAAAAAAAATATTTCTTACGGGCTTCGCGAATGTTTATAAAAAAATAAAGGAGCTCGTAGAGTTAAACCAAAAAAGAAAAAAGGACTCTCCTGTTATTTCGCTAGAAGAATGGATGAAAAAGCAAATGATTCTTGCTGCTATCTATTATTTACATAAAAATAAAAAAGAATATTTTGTTAGCAGTACGGTAGTTGCAAAGCCCGGAAAAACTTCTTCCGATGAAGCCAGCGACGAGCAAATCATGAAATCTGCCGATCAACAAAGTATTATAGATGCCTTACAGCATCTTTCCCCTTCTTACAGAGTTATATATAATTTACACGAGTTAGATAATTACCCTCATAAAGAGATTGCTCAATTGCTCGATATAAGTGAATACGCTTCGAAAGACTCGTTGATAAAAGCAAAATTTACTTTAAGAAAAAATTTAGCTCATCTTTCTTCAAAAATAACTCAACCGTGAAACCATCATCAACTACTACTCAGCTGGATGATTTTATAAGAGAGAAGCTAAAAGCTGCTTCTACAAAACTGCCATTGGTTGACTGGGCAGAAGTTGAAATTCTTTTAGGCACACAAAAACAGCCTATTTCTTTTTCTATTAATAAAAAAATTATTAAGCCTATTTTAATAATTACGACTGCTATTATTATATTTTTTGGAGCTGTTAAGCTTATACCGGTTATAAGCAATGCTCTTCCCAAAAAAGAACCTGAAAATAATAGTGTTCAAGAAAGCACCATTACTCCTAATACAACACTCACTCCTATATCAAGTAATAAAATTATTCCAACAGAAGTTGACTCTCTTTCTTTAACAGAGCAAAAAACAGATTCGGTTCTTAAGGCAGCGGAAGAATTATCTAAAAAAATAAATGGCGGAGAAAATTTAACTTTAAATAAAACGGTGACTACTGCTTCTTCTAAAAAGAAAAAAGAAGAGTCCTTAAAGAATATAGACTCATCGACTATAGCCGAGGATGAAATCGTTATTCCTCCGGCACAAGACACATCTAATATTCAAAAAACTATTCAAACTCCGGTATTAATTCCCATTACAGATAGCATTATAACAAACACAGATACAAAAAGTAAAAAATCAAAAAAGGGGAAAAATAAAAAAGGCACTTCTGACTCTTCTATCCCGGAAAAAACAAAATCAGATTCTCTTAAATGACAAATGAGAAAGAAAAAATCTCTGAGTCTCTCCTGAAAATTGTTAACTCTTTACCCGATAGTCCTGGAGTATATCAGTATTTTGATAAGCATGGGAAAATTATTTACATAGGAAAAGCTAAGAATTTAAAAAAACGGGTTTCATCTTACTTCTATAAAAAACATGAATATGGCAAGCTTCTATATCTCGTTACAAGTATTACAGATATAAAATATATAGTTGTAAGTACAGAATTAGACGCATTGCTATTAGAAAACAATCTGATCAAAAAATATCAACCTCGTTATAACGTAGCATTAAAAGATGATAAATCTTATCCATGGATATGCATAAAGAATGAGCCTTTTCCTAGGGTATTTCAAACACGCACTTTTGTAAGAGATGGTTCCTTATATTTTGGCCCTTATACATCGTTGCGAACAATGTATACTATCCTGGATTTAATAAAAAAATTATATCCTCTAAGAACCTGTACATTACCACTTTCAGAGGCTAACATAAAAAATAAAAAATTCAAGGTTTGCCTGGAATATCATATAAAAAACTGTAAGGGCCCTTGTCAGGAATTTCAATCAGAAGAAGAATACGACCAAGATATTGCTCAAATAAAATATATACTAAAAGGAAATATTGCTTCTGTTATTAAACAATTAAAAGAATTAATGTGGCATTTTTCTGAAAAATATGATTTTGAAAATGCGCAACTCCTTAAAGAAAAGATTGATTCTCTTGAAAAATATCAAAGTCGATCGGTCATTGTAAGCCCTACTATAGAAGATGCAGATGTTTTTTCTATCCTCACAGATGATTCATCTGGCTATGTAAACTACCTTAAAATAATAAATGGCTCTGTGGTACAAGCACATACATTGGAGTTAAAAAAGAAATTGGATGAAACAAAAGAAGACTTGCTCCTCCTTGCTATTACAGAATTACGACAAAGATTTCATAGCACAGCAAAAGAGATAATAGTTCCTATTGAGCTGGATATGCATTTTCCAGATGCTGAATTTATCATCCCCAAAATAGGGGATAAGAAGAAATTATTAGAACTATCGGAAAGGAATGCAGATTATTATAGAAGGGATAAGCTTGTAAAAAATGCTTTAGTTATTAAGGAAAAACCCACAGATCGCATATTAAAAACCATGATGAGCGACTTAAGGTTAAAAGAGTTGCCCGTTCATATCGAATGTTTTGATAATTCCAATATACAAGGAGCGTTTCCTGTTTCGGCTTGTGTAGTTTTTAAAAATGTGAAACCAAGCAAAAAGGATTATCGCATCTTCCACATTAAATCGGTAGAAGGGCCAGATGATTTTGCATCTATGGAAGAGGTTATTTACAGAAGGTATAAACGTATGCTGGATGAAAAAAACCCTTTACCACAGCTAATTATTATTGACGGGGGAAAAGGCCAAGTGAGTGCAGCAATTAAAAGTCTGGAAGAATTAAAATTATCAGGAACTATACCAGTCATTGGAATAGCAAAGAAACTAGAAGAAATTTTTTACCCGGGCGATCCATTACCTTTATATCTGAATAAAAAGTCTGAAACGCTTAAAGTAATTCAGCAAATGCGAGATGAAGCACATAGATTTGGTTTAAAGCACCACAGAAATAGAAGAGTTCGCGAAAGTTTCAATTCAGAACTGGTTGATATAAAAGGAATAGGAAAAGACACTGTGAATAAACTCTTATCACATTTTAAATCGGTAAGCGAAATCAAAAATAGCGCAGAAGAAGAAATAGCAAAAGTGGTAGGTGCTTCAAAAGCACAACTGATCAAAAAATACTATAGCACTCCTTAAACTAAAAGCGCTTTTTAAAGAGCGCTTTTTTCTAGTACCGGAGTATTTTGCTTGTGGTTGCTGTTATTAGGCGATCTTTTTTTGTCGAAATCTATTACAACAGGTGTTGCAATGCAGATAGAAGAATACGTTCCGATTACAATTCCTATTAATAAGGCGAATGAGAACGAGCGGATTACTTCGCCACCAAAGATGAAAATCGCAACAAGGACAAAAAATGTAGTAAGAGAAGTAATCATTGTACGACTTAAAGTACTGTTAAGTGCATAATTGATTGTACGGTTTTTCTCCTCCCCTCTTTCGAGAACTGATTTTCCTTTTCCGGCTAAAAACTCTCTGATACGATCGAATACAACGACTGTATCCGTCATTGAATATCCCATAACCGTAAGAATAGCTGCTATGAAATCTTGGTTGATCTCTAATGTAAATGGCAACACACCATCAAAAATAGCATAGAAAGATAGAATAAATGCTACGTCATGTAAAAGAGCAATAGTAGCACCTAATCCATATTGCCATCCTTTAAATCGTATTAAAATATAAATGAACATTAAAGCACATGAAAACAGGATTGTCCATACTGCATTGCTACGTAAATCACGAGAAATGGTCTCTCCTACTTTTTGCGATTGAACAATTTTGTATTTATTACTTAGTTGATCTAATGATTCTGCTAATTTTTGTTTTACGACTTCTTCTGCATTGCTACTGGTGTCGTCTATCATATATGCAGTTGTAATACGCACCTGATTGTTACCGCCAAAAGTTTTTACTTGTTCGCCGGCTTGTGTTCCTATTACCTTACGAATAGCATCTCCAACTGCTTCAGTTTCTACAGGGTTATCAAAACGTACAACATAACTTCTTCCACCTTTAAAATCTACACCCATGGTAAATCCGCCATTTTTAAAATAGAAACCGGCTCCTATAAGTATCACTACAGATGAGAAGATGTAGAAATATTTTCTGTTTTTCACAAAATCTATATTCACATTTTTAAAGGCATTAGCTGTAAATGGTATAGAAAATGTGATATCTATTTTTCTACCTAAAAGAAATTCAAATGATAAACGAGAAATAAATATAGCAGAGAATAAAGAACAAAGGATACCAATGATCAATGTAGTAGCAAATCCTTGTACCGGGCCTGATCCGTAAGCGTACA
>CAZCJN010000185.1:0-4725 GCA_964498865.1 uncultured Bacteroidia bacterium | reverse complement strand
TATTCGTGATCTTCTATACCAAGTTCATGAACGGAAGTTTTGCTAATGGCGGAACTGATGAAATGACTCGTGTATTGGAAGTCTTAACCGGCTTCTCTTTCGGAGCAGAATCAATTGCTCTGTTTGCCCGTGTTGGCGGAGGTATCTATACCAAAGCTGCCGATGTAGGGGCCGATTTAGTTGGAAAAGTAGAAGCGGGAATTCCAGAAGATGATCCTCGTAACCCTGCTACCATTGCTGATAACGTAGGAGACAATGTAGGTGACGTTGCCGGAATGGGTGCCGATCTTTTTGGTTCGTACGTTGCAACTGTACTTGCCTCTATGGTGCTTGGTAACTATTTAATAAAAGATAATCCGGGCTTGACCGATAATTTTGGGGGAATTGGTGCCATTCTTCTTCCTATCGCCATTGCCTGTATAGGCATCATTGCTTCCATTATCGGTAGTTGGTTTGTAAACGTAAAAGATGGAGGCGAAGCTACTACCGATAAAGTTCAACGCGCATTAAATACAGGTAACTGGAGCTCTATCATTCTTGCTCTTGCTGCTTCTTTCTTCCTTATTAAAAAAATGTTACCTGCCGAGATGCATATGTCCGGTTTTGATCGAATCATTACATCAATGGATGTGTTTTATGCTGTATGTATAGGTATGGGCGTTGGGGCAATTATTTCTTTCATTACAGAATACTATACAGGTCTTGGAAAAAAACCAGTACTTGCTATCGTACAAAAATCAGCAACAGGAGCCGCTACTAATATTATTGCAGGATTAGGAACAGGAATGCTCTCAACTGCTTACCCTGTTATTCTTTTTGCAGGTGCTATTTGGGGTTCTTACCACTTTGCAGGATTTTACGGAGTAGGAATTGCTGCTGCTGCCATGATGGCGACTACCGCTATGCAGTTAGCAATTGATGCATTCGGGCCTATTGCAGATAACGCAGGAGGTATTGCAGAAATGAGCGAACTTCCTAAAGAAGTACGCGAAAAAACAGATGTACTTGATTCAGTAGGAAATACTACTGCCGCTATAGGAAAGGGATTTGCCATTGCTTCTGCTGCTCTTACAGCTCTTGCGCTCTTTGCTGCTTATGTAAACATAACAGGCATACCAGGTATCAATATTTTTAATGCAAAGGTCTTAGCAGCTCTTTTTATAGGAGGAATGATTCCTGTTGTGTTCTCTGCTCTAGCCATGAACTCGGTAGGTAAAGCTGCTATGGATATGGTTAACGAAGTTCGCAGACAATTCAGAACTATTCCGGGCATTTTAGAAGGTACCGGCAAACCTGAATACGGAAAGTGTGTGGAAATATCTACAAAAGCTGCTCTGCGTGAAATGATTGCACCGGGTGTAATCACCATTGTTACTCCTATCATTGTTGGTTTAGTAATGGGTGCTGAAGCTTTGGGTGCTTATATGGCAGGTGTTACCGTTAGCGGGGTGCTTTGGGCCATCTTCCAAAACAATGCAGGCGGTGCTTGGGATAATGCCAAAAAATCTTTTGAGAAAGGCGTAGAAATTGAGGTAAACGGAAAAAAAGAGATCTTCTACAAAAAATCAGAACCACATAAAGCGGCTGTTGTAGGTGATACAGTGGGTGATCCGTTCAAGGATACATCCGGCCCTTCCATGAACATTTTAATTAAACTCTCTTCATTAGTAGGATTAACCATTGCTCCGCTTATTGCTATTACCACACACGAAAATATTGTTAGTGAACCTACAGGACGTGTAGTAGAAATAAAAGCATCGGAAGATATTTCTTCTCTTAACAGTGGTACTTATATAGTTGATGCCTCGCATGCATTTGTGGGAATTGAACTACGTCATTTTCTTTCTCGTGTACAAGGTTCTCTTTCAGTAGACACCGGTTCAATCAATATGACCGGTGATCTTAAGACTTCATCGATCCATTTGGTATTAGATGCTAAATCCATTAATACAGGTAATGAAAAAAGAGATCAACATTTGAAAGGCAAAGACTTTTTGGCAGCTGATTCACTTCCCACCATTACATTTAACTCTAACTCAATTGAATTAAATGCAATAAATAATAACTATAAATACCTTACCAAAGGTGATTTAACCATAAAAGGAATTACCAAGCCGGTTGAAATACCATTCAACTACTTGGGTGAGTCAGAAATAAAAGAAATGAATATAAAAATATATTCTTTTGAAGGTGAAACGGTGGTTAACCGTGAAGAATTTAATATTCCGGGAGGCACTGCACTTGGAAAAGAAATAACAGTACGTTTCTCTATTGAAACAAATAAAAAGTAATATCTCGATTAGTTACTTAGGTAATTAGTAATAAAAAGCGCGAAGCAAATCCTTCGCGCTTTTTATTTATATATACTGCTATTAAGTCGCTTTGCTTTTATCTTCCTAATTTACGGGTATTGCTCTCGCACAAGAATTACTATAATTGTATGTGATAAAGCAACTAGGGCATACAACAACTCATCAAATTAAAAAGATAGAGCTTGTTCATAGCGGAGAAGATTATTTTTCACGTCTTCGAACTATCATTTCAAACGCACAGTCTGAGTTGCATCTTCAAACATACATATTTGATAATAGCACCACAGCAGTAGAAATAATCGATTTATTAAAAGAAGCAGCTCTTAGAAACGTTAATATCTATGTTTTATTAGACAGCTATGGATCTTCTTCTCTCTCTCAAGGAATTATTAATGGACTTATATCACATGGAATTAATATTCGTTTTTTTTCTCCTTTATTTTCATACAACACCTTTTACTTAGGCAGACGACTCCATCACAAAGTAATTGTTGCTGATGGAACCACAGCTCTTATAGGCGGTATTAACATTTCTGATAAATACCGTGGTACTTCTACACAAGAAGCATGGCTTGATTATGCCATTCAGGTGGAAAGCGAGGAATTTGCTAACGAACTTGGACAATTATGTAGAAGTATTTATTTAAGAAAGAGAAGGAATAAAATAAAGTCTACTTTTCACATAGATGAGTCTACCTCCATACGCATATTACAGAACGATTGGCTGAATAGAAAAAAGGAAATATCCCGAGCGTACATGAACGCCATTCGAAATTCCAAAAATGAAATAATTATTGTCGGAAGTTATTTTTTTCCAGGACGAAGATTAAAAAATGCTTTAAAAAATGCATCAAAGAGAGGGGTGAAAACGAAATTGATTTTGTCGGGCATTTCCGATATTCCCCTGATTAGGCGTGCAACATCTTATCTATATGCTTCATTATTGAAAAATAATATTGAATTATATGAATGGCATAAGTCAGTATTACATGGAAAAGTAGCTGTAATAGACAAAAAATGGTCAACCATTGGTTCCTTCAATCTAAATTATCTCAGCGTCTATGGAAGCATAGAAATGAATGTAGGAATACACTCATCCGGATTTACAGAAAAAGTCACCTCTCATTTATATCAAGTGATTGCTGAGTGTGAAAAAATAACCTACGCCACACTTGAAACAAGAAATAGATTTTTCACAAAAGCTATTAATTGGATATCTTATCGGATTATGAGAGCAGCATTAATAATTATCACCTATATGCCTTATAAACGATTTGGACATAACTCACGCAAATAAGGTATACCCATCCATTGTTGGCAGACAGATACACCTTTCTTTGCGGTCGCTTGTTACAATTGGCTTAAAATTTATGGCGATGAAAATTTAAAAGCCAAAAGCAACAAAGAATTCCCTCACTATTTATCTCGGGGAAATAATGGTATAGAACTAGCCGCTGCTACGACTGTAATAACAATGACAAGAAGAACCATACATATAGCATAAAAAGATAACGAGATGATTCCTAATACCTTTCCCACCCTTGCATTAATTTTTTGTTTGCTATTTGCCTCCGGATTACGAATTACCTTGCTTGCATAAATCAGAGCAAGTATGCCAAAGAGCACAGATAGAGTAATTAAAAAAGGAGTGATCAGAACTGTTGCAAACGAAGCAAGACTGAGTCCACCTAAGAATAAAGCAGTCTTTGATTTGCTCTGTAAATTAGTTTTAGAGATAACAGGCTTTACAAGACTGTCATCATATACTTTATAAAAAGACCTAACCGGGAGATTTAACTCAGGACGAAGAGAAGTAGTTTTTAATGCGTTATTTTTTCTTATATCTATTTTAATAGGAGTTGTACTGGCAGTTAAATTATCAATATCAGAATCTATAGTAGCATATTTTTCTGCCTTGTCGGAAAAACGTCCTTTTAAGTATTTACGTTTTGAAAATTGATGAGTAGTACCGCAACCGGCTAAGAAAACAAGTGTCAAGCAGAATAATATATATTTCATAATAAATAGAGGTTTATATTTATCAGTACAAATATGAAACATAACCATGATTCTTGAAAATGGATTTTAGCTTAACTTATCAAAAACCCTCATGATTTTGGTTAAATGATGTTGAAAAGACCAATTTAGAAGACCTTTTTTGCATTATTTGCAAAAAAGTATATTTTAAAAGCATAATATGCAAAAGATTGTGTTACACAAATTATTTTTTGATAAAAGAATTTAAATCGGTCTCAGATGAAATTGATCATTTTCCACCTTTAGAATAAATTTCAGCCAAAAATCTATTGGAATATGGTACGCATAACTTTCCCATCGCTGGTTGAGGCATTTATACCTAACAGGTCGCAAGTAGTAGAATAAATATCCACGAGAGAGTAATGATTTTGTTCTT
>CAZCJN010000184.1:1653-4776 GCA_964498865.1 uncultured Bacteroidia bacterium | reverse complement strand
CACTGATGGATATTAGATACGCATCCGAAACATATTCAAAAAAACCCAAGCCTGTTACGTTAGGTGCAATCAGTTGAGTGCTTGTTGAGTTTTGAGGGATTGTTTCTGCAATATAGCCCGCTATTGCTCTATGTTGCAGTTGAGGTCCGCCATGTTCTTCCATAACATCCCATATTGTTCCATTGTATTTTCCAAAGCGTGTGACGCTATTAAAGGGAGTTCCTTTTCCGTCCTTAGTATGACAGCTCTCACAGGATGTTTGAATGAATATAGGTCCTAAACCCTCATCTTTTCCGAATATATGCGCGAAATTTTCATCTCCTCTTGCAAATAGTAATAATTGTTCAGGGGTTAAACCTCCTATGGGTTCTGCCAGTATTTCTTCGGACTCAGGCGCTTGAGGCAGTATTTTTTTGCAGCCAAATGATAGTAACAAAGCCATGCCAAATATCCCGGTAATTATTTTCATTATAAATATATTTTTACAAATTTAAAAATAAATTTAAGTATGTCTAAAAAAATATTTATATTTGTTTTAAATTAATTATTCATGAGTTCGTTTGCTGAAGAAAATTATTTAAAAGCTATTTATAAGCTATCTGAAAGAACGGAGGGAGAGATATATACCAATGATATAGCTAAGCGAATGCAGACTTCTGCAGCCTCGGTAACCGATATGCTAAAAAAGTTAGCGAAAAAAAAATTCATCAATTATCAAAGGTATAAAGGCATATCTCTTACAGAGCTAGGGATAAGAACTGCTTTAGGAGTGATTCGTAAGCATAGACTTTGGGAGATGTTTTTGGTGAAAGTTCTTGGTTTTAAATGGGATGAAGTACATGAAGTAGCAGAGCAATTGGAGCATGTTCGTTCGGAGAAATTGATTCAGCATATAGATAAATTTTTGAACTATCCTAAGTTCGATCCGCACGGCGATCCTATCCCCGATATGCATGGCAATTTTGGGTCAAAACAAAAACCATTCTCTCTTTCCGAAGGGAAGACGAATCAAAAGTATATAATGAATGGAGTGGTGGATCATTCTACATCTTTCTTAAATGTATTGGATAAATTAGGCGTTTCATTAGGTGTCAAAATGACGATCAGTTCTATTCAATCATATGACAGATCGCTTCATGTGCAATTGAACTCAAAAGAAAAAATTTTCTTGAGTAATCAAATAGCAAAAAATATTTTAGTCTTACATGATAAAAACAAATAATATAACTAAATCGCTAGACGATGTTCATTCGACAGTAGATACCCATAAACATTCTAGTTTTTGGAAAAAATTATTTGCCTTTATGGGGCCTGCATACTTGGTTAGTGTAGGCTATATGGATCCGGGTAATTGGGCAACAGATATTGCCGGAGGAAGTAAATTCGGATATACGCTTATATGGGTATTGATAATGAGCAATATTATGGCTTTATTGCTTCAGAGTTTATCTGCACGCTTAGGTTTAGTACGTGGTTTGGATTTAGCACAGGCATCTCGTGAAGCATATAATCCAATTGTAAACTTCTTTAATTGGTTTCTATGTGAAATTGCTATTGCAGCATGTGATTTAGCAGAGGTAATTGGAATGGCCATAGGCCTACAATTATTGTTTGATCTCCCTTTGCTTGCAGGCGTGTCTATTACGGTATTGGATACTATTATAATTCTATTCCTTCAACGATATGGAATGAGAAAAATGGAAGCTTTTATTCTTACGCTTATTGCAACTATTGGATTAGCTTTTCTGGTAGAGATGATATTTGCAAAACCAGATGGAGGTGAATTGGTAAAGGGATTTATTCCTTCTATTCCTAATTCTGAAGCATTATATATTGCCATTGGTATTATTGGGGCTACCGTAATGCCTCATAATCTTTACTTGCATTCTGCGCTTGTTCAAACTAGGAAATTCGACCGTACCAAACATGGCATTTGGTCGGCTATCCGATATAATTTTATAGATACTGCCATTGCTCTTAATATGGCACTTTTTGTGAATGGAGCTATTTTAGTTCTTGCAGCATCAGCATTTTATAATTCCGGACTAACCGATGTGAGTGAGATTCAAGATGCACATAAGTTATTAGAAGGAGTGCTTGGAACTAAACTAGCTCCTATATTGTTTGCTGTTGCACTTATTGCAGCAGGGCAAAGCTCAACACTTACGGGTACACTGTCCGGGCAAATTGTCATGGAGGGATATCTTAATTTGCGTATTCAGCCTTGGTTGCGCCGATTGATGACAAGAGTTATTGCTATTGTGCCTGCATTTTTAACAATCATTTACTTTGGAGAGGATGCAACAGGAGATCTTTTAGTTCTTTCTCAGGTAATCTTAAGTCTTCAATTAGGGTTTGCAATTATTCCACTCATCCATTTTACATCAGACAAAAGAAAGATGGGGGAATTTGTTATAAAACAATGGATAAAAATTGCTGCATGGATAGTAGCGGCTATTATAGTTTCTTTAAATGTAAAGCTAGTGATCGAAACTATTTCAGCTTGGATAAGAAATGCTGAGGATCCATTCTATATTTATGTATTTGTCATTCCCATAGCTATTGGAGCAGGGGGGTTACTCTTATATGTTGCATTTTTTCCTCTCATTAAAGGGGGGCATACTAGAGAACGAAAAATTCCTCATGGAGAAGCAAAAGAGCTTTCCATTTCAGAAGACATGGTGCTTACAGCTGATAGCAAATACAACAAGATTGCTATTACTGTCGATTTTTCCTTTGCTGATTCAAATGCGGTTAAGGAAGCTTTGCAGCAGGGTGGAAGAAAAGCACAATATATTTTAATACATGTTGTAGAAACAGCTGGTGCGCTATTGATGCGTGAAGATATATCCGATCATGAAACTACTGCAGATGCTAAAAGTTTAAATCATTATGAAGAGCAGCTAAGAAAGATAGGATTATCGGTAAGTGTCAAGTTAGGATACGGTAATCCAAAAATTGCTATTCCGGACTTAGTTAAACAAGCAGATGCAGATTTGTTGGTAATGGGAGCACACGGACATGGTGCTTTAAAAGATATTGCTTATGGTACAACACTTGAGGCAGTTAGGCATAGTTTGAAAATACCAGTTATGATTGTAAGAAACCAGGAGTAATCAATAT
>CAZCJN010000184.1:0-1553 GCA_964498865.1 uncultured Bacteroidia bacterium | reverse complement strand
AGGCATAGTTTGAAAATACCAGTTATGATTGTAAGAAACCAGGAGTAATCAATATTATTTATATAAAATTGGCGATTCTGTGCTTGCCATGTATTTCTCCCATTCTTCATTTAACCATTCAATTGCTTTTTCTTTATTGCTTACAATCAACCAAGGTCTAGGCATAAAATAAAACTTCAACATGAAATTTACAATAATGCGTTGAGCATATGACTGGATGACAGTAGTATGGGCAATTACATATTGAAATTTTTCTTTTGTAAATGCTTCTCTTTGTGCAGGAATAGATATGGTTGAATGTTTTTTAGGAAGAGACAATAAGAGATATTTTTTTCCCTCTGCTATATTAACAGAAGCATGAAAAGATTCTATTACATCTTCTCTCTGTATTTCTACATTGTCTTCTCGTGGTTCTACAATTAAAAATTTACCGTCATACAATATCTCAAAAGTTCGAGTGGAGGTTTTTTTCATACAAACTCAAAGTAAAAAAAGTGATATGAGCGAAAATAAGAAAAAAATTAAAGATTTCTACTTCCTGTTCACTATATATACTCCACTTAATATAATCATAATGGAAGCTACATGTCTTATCCCTATTATTTCTCCATCTATAATTCCCCATAGAATAGCTACAATAGGTATCAGGTATGTAACTGATGAAGCAAATAAGGCATTAGTGTTTTTAACCAAAATATTAAAAAGAATAGTGGCAATGGCTGTACCGCCAATAGCCAGCAAAGCAACATAACCCATGCTTTGCCAGAATAATGGATGCTGGTAGGCTGAAGAAAAATCTGTAAATAAGAGGTAAATACCTCCTAAAGGGCCGACTAAAAACATAGCCCAACTGGTAGTGGTAAGAGAATGATAACCACCTGCATATTGTCTTATAAGATTTACACTCGTTCCGTAAAAAAGGGTCGCAATAATAACATAACCTCCATAGTTTATATTAGTACCTAAGTCAGAAAACTTTTCTGGGATAAGCAGACCTACAGCACCTATAAGACCTATAATAATTCCAATAACTTTATTTACTGTAGGTTTTGTTTTAAAGAGAAGAATGCCCAGTAATAATGTAAAGAAAGGAGTGAGAGCATTTAACATACCTGTGAGGGAAGAAGAGATGCCTGTTTCTGCAGCTGTAAAAAGAAAAGCAGGAACAAAATTCCCACATAAGCCAATGCCTAAAAATTTTAGCCAATCTTTTTTTTGTTCTGTTTTTACATATTTAAATAAAAAAGGAATAATAAATAAAAAGGCGATAAACATACGCAGTCCTGCAACCTGAGAAGAAGAAAAAACTTCCAAGCCCCGTTTCATTAAAATGAAAGAGCTACCCCATATTAGTGCAAGAAGAAGTAAGAGAAGCCAATTGAGTAGTTTAGTGTTCATAGGCGGCAAAAGTAATAGTTACTCTGATTTAACTGAAAGCCTAAAAGCATACCCCCTTAGCAGATTAAGATACAAGCAGCAATCATAAAACAGAAGTGCAAGAATGATGTAATATATAAATCAAATCTCCCCTTTTATGCTTGAGCAGTAGGGCC
>CAZCJN010000183.1:0-4992 GCA_964498865.1 uncultured Bacteroidia bacterium | reverse complement strand
GCAAAAGCTCAGGCAATTGCAGATTCTACTGCTGCTGCAGAAGCTGCTGCAAAAGCTCAGGCAATTGCAGATTCTACTCGCATTGCTGACTCTTTAGCTGCTCATAAATCTTCTAAACCCAAGAAAATTACTCCTCCTAAAACAGTAACAGCTCCAGGTGGAAGACCAGGTGCAACAAAACACTAATTGTTTTTTTGCCTTAAAAATTGAAAAGGGACTATATGTCCCTTTTTTGTTTTAATACCTTAATCTTACCAAACTCGAATGTATTTCTACCGTTGGTTGCTAAATTCCCGCCGTTGATTGTCACAAACCTACCGTTTAATAAATAGGATTATAGTCTATGTTTTAATTATGAATATTTGCAGCTAATAAAATAGAAAACTATCAACTAACTTTAAAAAGCGGGATGAGAAATATAAAAACAATATATTTTTTTCTTATTCTGTCGCTCCATATTTTTAATAGGTAATGCAATAACATTCAAACTCTTCAATTAAAATGAAAAAACAAATTATTTTATTTTCGGTACTTACATTAATGTTTTGCTTTTCACGTCAGGTAAGTGCACAAACTAATAAAGTAGCCAAGTTTACTTCTACTACTATGCCAACAGGACTAACCCAATCTCTTATTTTTGATAATGGTACAAACGTGGGAATAGGAACTGGAACTATTACTCCAACTAATAAGTTAGAAATAAACGGAGCAGCTAATCAACTTAAGCTAACTGCGGCCACCGCCGGACAGGAAGCAAGTATGCTGCTTTCTCCAGGAGGTACGTTAAATGCATGGCAGACAGGAGTAAGTAGTGCAGTAGCTGGTAATGGATGGTGGGTATACGAAAATACTGCTAATGCATACAGAATGGTTATCCAACAGGGAGGTAAAGTAGGTATTGGCACCACCAATCCTTCATATAAACTATGCATTTCAAATGCAGGAGCTTCAGGGGTAGAGATCGATGCAGTTGGAGGAGCAAATGGAGGAGGATTTATCCAAGGGTACAATCGCGCCACATCGGCCTATATACCTATGTCTAGTTATGCTTTGAGTCACCACTTTTTTATAGGAAATTTTGAAAAAATGACAATTCAGGCTAGTACCGGCAATGTAGGGATTGGAACTACAGCTCCTGTATATAAATTAGAAGTTCAAACCGTTGCACCTAGCAAAGCAGCCTATTTTCAAACCAGTGGTTCCTGGCAGGCAATTGATTTTAGTTCGGATGGAGGAACAACAAAAGGAAGTCTTTCTGCAAACGGAAATAAAGTATTTATAGGCTCTGCTTCCAGCGGAACCAACCCCTTTCAAACCATTGACCTTTCAAATGGCAATGTTGGGATTGGTACAACTACTCCTTCGTTTAGATTGGATGTAGCTGGTGTAGTTGCAGCCGGATGCGCGCGTCTTGATGGTACACCGTCTGCATCTAATCAGTATACCAGAAGTAATTTTGGATCAAACGTTTATTGGAATCCAACAAACAGTATGTGGGAAGTAAAGGCAATAGGTGCAAATGATTTCTCTAGCATTATTCATCCTAATAATGATGGGATAGCATTTATAACTGCAGTTTCTCTTGCTAATGCTCCCCGTTCATTAACACATAGTCAATTTATAGCATTTGAACGTATGAGAATTAATGCCAATGGTAACGTGCTGATCAATAAAACTTCTCAGACCAATAGTGCCTATAAACTGGATGTAAACGGACCTGTAAGAGCCAACGAAGTAGTGGTAAACACCACCGGAGCCGATTTTGTATTTGAAGAAAACTATGAATTAAGAAAGCTGGAAGAGGTAGAGCAATTTATAAAAGAAAATAAACACTTACCGGAAATAGAATCCGCAGAAGAAATGACCCATAACGGAGTAGGAGTAGGGAAGCTCAATACTCAACTACTTCAGAAAATAGAAGAACTTACTCTTTATCTTATAGAAGCTAACAAAACCATACAAAAGCAGAATGAAAGGATAACCGCTTTAGAAAAAAGCGTTGAAAAAAAATAATAACCGTTCATTTAACCTCAATTAAAAATGAAAAAGAAAATATTATTTTTTATCTGTTTTATTTCAGTGGGCAGTATATTCTCCCAAAGCCGAGCTACTTGCCCTGTAGTAAACATAGCTTACGACGAATTCGGCAACCGGATATCCAGATTACAAGGCCAAATAACCTGCCGTCTCATGGCCCCGGACACACCCGCCGATATCCCCTCCAATCTTGCTTTTAATGTATACCCTAACCCCGCCCAAGATCAGGTAAAAATAGAACTCACAAAAGGTAAGGAGGAGCTTTCCAGCAGTGTAGTACTATACGATATGAATGGCAAGACCGTCTATAAAGGAGTAGTGCAGAACAAACAACTAACTATAGACATCTCCAGCCTAACCCCCGGCACCTACATGTTATATTTAATGCAGGGAGAAGAAAAAATAACCTATACCATTTACAAGTACTAGATCTTTTATATTTTATCAATATAATATCATGAAATTCATCTTCACCAAAAGAATCCAACCTGTTTTTATTTTCATCTTTATCATAACAGTTTGCACAGATTTTTCCCTATTTGCACAAAATAATTTAATCCTCAATACAGATGAAACAGGCACCTCAAAAACACATCCTGTTTGTAAAGAAGTAAGATTACAACCCGGCTATCGATTTACCGCACAAAGCACTACCAACATGCGTTCGTACGTAGATCCACTTATGGTATGTAACACAGATTATATAAGCGGCTTTTCCAGCGCAACAACCCCAACTTTAAATACAACCCATGAAGTAGGAACCACAGCCGGCAGCTTTGCCGTATCTCAGTCAGGAGCAGCCACGTATTCCATACCAATCGATGTACCTCCCGGCACCATGGGCATGGTACCCCATTTAGCGGTGACTTACAACAGCCAGGGAGGCGACGGACTCCTGGGCATAGGCTGGAACCTATCGGGCTTATCATCCATCACACGGGCTCCACGATCTTTATACTACAATAATACGGTTGCACCTGTTGATCTTACCAACAGCGATAATTTTGTATGGGATGGACAATATTTAATCCCTACATCCGGAAGCAACGGGGCAGCGGGTACAGTTTACGGAACCGAACAGGAAAACTTTTCCCGCATCACTTCTTACGGACAAACCGGTAACAGTCCTGATTATTTTAAGGTAGAAACTAAAGACGGGAACACACTTGACTTTGGAAGCACTTCCGATTCCAGGATAGAAGCTAATGGAGGGAGTGCTATAGCCATGAAATGGTTGTTGAATAAAGTTACGGATAACCATGGCAATTACATGACCATTCAGTATAGCGAAAACAATAATACAGGAGAAGTATATCCTGTAAGAATAGATTATACCGGAAACACTGCTGCAGGATTAGCAACCTACAATTATGTGAAGTTTGTTTATAATTCACGATCCTATAATGCATACTCTACTTACGAGGCGGGTAATGTCATTGCACATACTATTCTACTTGTGGCTATAGAAACCTATTCCATGGGACAAAAAGCAAAAGAATATGATTTCAATTATTCCAATGAGATAAAAGTAGATCATTTATCAGAAATAATTGAAAAAGATAAAAATTATAAACAATATAACTCAACTAAATTTATTTGGGATTCTAACTACAGTACCATTCCGGTTGAAAATCCTGTTTCTCTTAATGCATCCTCTAGTTATATATTAGATGTAAATGGTGATGGTTTTTCCGACTATGTAAACATCACGGGTCGTACATGGAAGTTATATGTAAATAACTATCCGTCCAGTGGTTCAGTATCATTTAATCCTCCTGCACCTGTTGGTGGACAAGGAAGTTTACCGCAAAGTTTTATTGTTGTTGGTGATGATAAACATCCTCCACATCCTTCAGGCAGCAACAAAATAGAGGGTGGTGCTGCGTTGGATCTGAATGGGGACGGGTATGATGACATGGTTACTTTCCTTCCGAGTTATTTTGACGGAACAGGTCAAAGAATGCCTAATTCATTTTATTATTTTCTATCTAATAAAACTAATGGACTTGTTGAATGTACAACTCCTATATATACACAAACAGATTATGATTTTGGAGCTGCACCTTTTACAAGTTATCAGTTAGGAGATTTTGATGGAGATGGTTCTACGGATCTATTTATTTTTTGGGATAATTCTAATAATACTTCTGGTTATTGGGAAATCTATTCATTTAAAAATTGCAGTCCGGGAGCAGGTACTCCTATAGGGATAGGTTCCGGATGGCAATCTGCATGGCTCACCAGCGGCACAACTAAATCAAAATTTTTTCCAATAGATATGAATGGGGATGGCAAAAATGAACTTGCCGTATTAACATCTACAGGAAATTTTATTATATATGATTTTATAGTGGCTACCGGTGGGCTTAGTCAAATATATACCGGTTTAACTGGAACAAGTATAAATGATGCAATTTATCCTGCTCATTTTAACAGGGATGGAAAAACTGATCTTTTGATCTGGTATGGTATAAGCAGGCAATGGACTATTCTGCATTCTACAGGCACCGCTTATATACAATCTCAAACGTTGCCTTCTCTTGGTCCTATCGATGGAGGAGCTCAATTTTATGTTGTTGATGTAACCGGCGACGGTTTAGCAGATATTATTAAAAAATATAATTATGCTAACAACGGAGGAACAACAATTGAGTGTTATTATTCCGGCAATAATGGTTTTATTCAAAATAAAAATAGATTTACAACTAACTACGGTAGCCCTTCTAACCCGTGTAATTTATACGCCGGAGATTTTAACGGCGATGGACATACGGATCTTCTAACCAGCCAAGGCTCTCCTATAGCAAATGCTTATTTTTCTTTCTTACCTAATAAAGAAATCCATAAAATACAACAGATCTACAACGGGTTAAATGCAAGGATCAATATTAGCTATGGTACATTGCCTTTGCTTTCAAAAAATGGAATTGCCCGTTATACAAAAGACAATACCGC
>CAZCJN010000182.1:0-5028 GCA_964498865.1 uncultured Bacteroidia bacterium | reverse complement strand
GATAACATACCATTTTGGAAAAGCTATGCTTAACGAAGTAGCTGTTGCAAAGGCATCGGAGCTATGTCCGGAAGGGAAAGAAGGGGTTGCTCCGCCCGAAATTTTTTCTATGTCCGGATAGGTTACAAAAGGTCTTTCCCGATTTATGCTGTATTTTAATACAGTTGACACCAATCCGGAAACCAAAATTGCTTCTCCAATATAGATTCCTTTTCTTTTTAAGGTAGTATCCTTTTTAATTAAACCTACAGAGTAAACAATTACAGGGGTTCCAATGCTTACGGGGATTATACTTTTAGTTATTCCCCTGAATGTATCATCAAGTTCTCTATTCCTATTTAAATTTATTTCTCTTAATAGTCTGATGTCAATATTTTGTGAGTAAAGATGGATAGAAGGCTGTATCAATGAAAGTAGCAGGATGGCTATTATTTTTCTTTTGAATAATCTAATCATCCAAATCTAAAATTGATTAAATCTTTTTATAATTCTTAAACTCTCCAATGTGCACTCCTGTTTTTTGATAAATGGCGTTTAAAATACGTAAACGAAGAGATGGCTTCTTAGCTTTTGATTTGTCGAACTCAAATTTCCAGTTTTGGGCAGCAATGCGTGGCAGCATTACTTTAGGGTGCTCGCCTTTGAATAAGGCTACGGAATCTATTTTAGAATAATCGAATTCAGGTGCTACTACATTTTTTTCTACATACGCATCATCGTGCCATAGTTTGTGAAACGATTCTCTTTTCTTTTGTTGTATTAGTGGTGATTTTACCCAGCCATAGTGGTAGATGAGCGCGTCAACATATTTTACATGCAGTTTTTCTCCGTGCTTACGAAAGCTCATGGCGTCTTTCCAGGAACGTATATTTTTATCATTGCGCACCACGCGCACTTCTTTCTTTTGCCATTTGCGGGAATCGGCATAGTAGTCGAAAGTGCCGTAAAAATTAATATGATTAAATACCAAGCCTTCCACGCGTTTATCATCTTTCCATTTAAGCATGGCCTCTTTTATTTTAGGTAAATCATTCTCATGAAAACATTCATCGCCCTGAATATAAAAAGCCCAGTCGCTGTCGGGTGATATGGCATCAAACGCTTTATTAGTTTCAACGGCCAA
Organism: uncultured Bacteroidia bacterium; assembly: GCA_964498865.1. Taxonomy (GTDB): domain Bacteria; phylum Bacteroidota; class Bacteroidia; order Palsa-948; family Palsa-948; genus Palsa-948. Next base: position 3,905 of record CAZCJN010000182.1, on the reverse strand, counting down.
TACTTTTCCTCCTTCGCGCAAAGACTCATCCCAAATGGTTTCAATGATCTTTATTTTATCTGAGCCTATGGATTTTATTAATCCTATACTGTCATCTTCAGAATTACCTATGGCAATGACAAACTCATCACAAATGGGTAGGATGGATTTTATAGCTTCTACTATAGGGTAATCAAACTTAACAGCATTGCGTACAAATGTAAATCCGGATACCTTCATGATAATAAATAGTTCAAGTATGATTTTTGAAAATAAAAACCGGAGACTTTGTATTTGAAGCGGGCTAATGAATCACCGGGTCGTATTTCTATTCTTCTGATGCGCATTAAGTCTTCTTTCATTATTTGTGGCCCGAAGATAGTACTGATACCGTATTTGTACCCTGCATTGCGCACTACTTTTTCTACGGTTTCATTGTGTGCCCCAAAAGGATAAGCAAAGCTGATGCAAGATTTTCCCGTAATTTTTTCTACATCGGTTTTACAACCTGCAACTTCATCGCTTAGTAGTTTTGCAGAAGTATTTTTTAAGTTCGCATGTGTACGCGTATGTCCACCGAATTCTATTCCGTATTCACTCATTTCACGTATCATGTGATGGCTCATCATATTCAGTTGTGGCTCTCCTTCAGCAAGCGCCCACGCATTGTATGCTTGTCCGGTTACTAAATAGATAACGGCAGTAAAACCGAATTCTTTTAGAATAGGGAAGAGGATGGTGTAATTGTCTTCATAACCGTCATCGAATGTTAAGATGATTTTTTTTTCAAGTGTAGATGAGCTTAATTTTGAACTATTCAGGTCATCAAAAGTAAGAGTTGTATATCCTCTCTCTTTTAAAAACTGCATCTGTTGTCTGAACTTATTTTCAAAAACATAGAGTTTGTGCTTTCCTGTTTTTGACTGATTGTTTACAACGCGGTGATAGAGTAAGACAGGCAAGCTATAACTGCTCATGATGCATGTTGTATTTGCAGTTTTTCCCCTTGGTTTATGAATGTTTTATCCCAATCTTTCCAAACAGCAGTATAACCTTGTTGTTGGATCATTCTTTCAATTTCTTTTGGAGAACGTTCATCGTTGATTTCAAATTGTTCTAATGATTCCGGTGCTGAGGTATATCCCCCAGGGTTTGTTTTTGAACCAGCACTGATAGATGTGATTCCCAGCTTGATAATATTATTCCTGAATGTTTCGCTTTCGCGTGTGGAAAGAGAGAGTTCTATTTCTTCATTAAAAATTCGGTATGCACAAATAAGCTGTACCAGTTGTTTATCTGACATGAAATTAGAAGGAAGTTGTACACCTTCTGCCGGTCTTAATCGCGGAAAAGATATGGCGTATTTGGTCTGCCAGAATTTCTTTTCCAGGTATTGTAAATGCATAGCACAGAAAAGAGAATCTACCCTCCAGTCATCTAAACCCAATAAAACGCCCAATCCTATTTTATGTACTTCAGCGTGCCCTAATCTTTCCGGAGTGTCGAGGCGATATGCATAATTGGCTTTTTTTCCTTTAGGGTGATACTCTGCATATTTTTCTTTGTGATAGGTTTCTTGATATACTAAGACAGAATAAAGCCCTAATGCAATCAATTGCTCATATTCATTTTGCTCCAAGGGTTGTACTTCTATGGAGATATTAGAAAAGTGCGGACGAATAAGTTCAATGGCGTGAGCCAGGTAAGAAACCCCTACTGTTTTGTTAGCCTCCCCAGTCACTAATAGAACATGATCGAAGCCCATGGATTTAATAACTGATACTTCTTTTAATATCTCTTCATCTGTTAAAGTGCGCCTTGGAATTTTATTATCAAAACTAAAACCGCAATAGGTACAAATGTTTTGGCATTCGTTAGAAAGATAAAGCGGAATATACATTTGCAGAGTTTTTCCAAAACGTTTTTGGGTGATCGCATGGCTTAACATTGCCATCTCTTCTAAATAATCAGCCGCAGCCGGTGATATAAGGGCTTTAAAATCTTCAAGTGTTTTTTTACCTTTTTTGTTTAATGCTGATTCTACATCGGAAGTTGTTTTGGTATATATACTTTTTGCAGCTTCTTCCCACGAAAACGTTTCTATTATTTTTTCGAATGACATAGCAAGCAAATATAAGAAATGTGAAGGGGCGCGTTTGCGATATTTAATAACTTTGACCTTATTGTATTAAAACCAGCAAATTAAAAATCTACATATAAAATGTTAACAGGATTATTACATACCCATGGCCTTTTGCGCTATATTATTCTTATTCTTTTACTTATTACCATCGTTCAGTCATTGAGTGGATGGTTAGGGAAGAAAACATATACACCTACTCATCGAAAACTTACTTTGTTTACGATGATCTTTACGCATACACAACTTTTGGTCGGATTGATCCTTTATTTTATCAGCCCTACCGTTCAGGTAGGATTAGCCAACATGGGCGAAGCCATGAAAGATGCAAGCCTGCGTTTTTGGACTATTGAACACATGGCCATGATGCTTATTGCTGTTGTTTTGATTACGCTAGGTAATATACGTTCCAAAAAAGCGGCTACTGACGAAGCAAAACATAAACAAGTAGCTATCTTTTTTATTCTTGCACTACTTATCATTTTTGCTGCTATTCCCTGGCCTTGGTCAGCTGTAGCAAGAGGGTGGATGCCGGGCATGTAAATTATGAACCTAACGATGAAAGCTATTTTACTCCTCTTTTTGGTTTCAGCCATATTTATTATTGGTTGTACTTCTACTACTCAACCATCAACTGTAACACACAAATCACAAGGTCAAACTCTTTTTGAAGATAATTGTACCTCCTGCCATGGTACCGATGGTAAGCTTTGTGTTTTAGGGGCAAAAGACCTTACTCTTTCATCTATATCAAAAGAAGAAAGTATAGGTATTATTACCAATGGAAAGAACACCATGACGCCCTTTGCAACGATTTTAAATAAAGAAGAAATTGATGCGGTTGCCGAGTATGTGCAAACGTTCAAAACAAAATAATTTATTTCCACCGCAACGTATACATGAATCAAAGAAAAGCTGTACTGATAGGTATTATCAACCGCCTGCAAAACGAAGATAAGGTTCACGAGTACATGGATGAATTAGCATTTCTAGCAGATACTGCCGGTATGCGCCCCATGAAGCGATTTACGCAACAATTAGCCAAACCCGACTCGAGTACATTTATTGGGAAGGGGAAGGCAGAAGAAATAAAAGACTTTCTTATAAAAAATAATATTGACGTAGTGATTTTCGATGATGAGATTTCACCTTCTCAACAACGTAATTTGGAAAAGCTTTTAGAAAAAAAGGTAATTGATAGAACAGGATTGATACTGGAGATTTTTGCACAACGTGCCAAAACATCCTATGCAAAGACACAGGTAGAACTGGCTCAACTGGAGTATGTATATCCCCGCCTGGTTGGTATGTGGACGCACTTAGAACGTCAGCGTGGAGGAACCGGAACACGGGGTGGAGCCGGTGAAAAAGAAGTAGAGACCGACAGGCGTATTGTTCGTAAGAAAATATCCGTACTAAAAGAGAAGCTTAAAGAAATAGACAAGCAAATGGCGACCCAACGTCGTAATAGGGGGGAGATGATACGTGTTGCTCTTGTAGGATATACCAATGTGGGTAAATCCACTCTCATGAATATGTTGGCCAAGGCCGAAGTGTTTGCTGAAAATAAATTGTTCGCTACACTTGATACTACCGTAAGAAAAGTAGTGATAGACAGAGTTCCCTTTTTATTATCTGATACCGTAGGATTTATACGTAAACTTCCCCATCAATTGGTAGAAAGTTTTAAATCCACTTTAGATGAAGTGCGAGAAGCCGATATACTCCTTCATGTGGTAGATATTTCTCATCCTAAATTTGAAGATCAGATAACCGAAGTGACTAA
>CAZCJN010000181.1:0-5097 GCA_964498865.1 uncultured Bacteroidia bacterium | reverse complement strand
GGTACCGAAGAATATATTTCTCTTGAGATAATAAAATCAACTAAAACTGTTTGGAAGAACTCGGGTGCAACCGTTACGGATATAGGAGATGGAATTATTAATCTGGAATGGAACACTAAAATGAATTCCATTGGTGGAGAAGTATTAGAAGGTGTAAATAAGGCAGTAGAGATCGCTGAAAAAGATTTTCGCGGATTGACCATCTCTAATGAAGGAGCAAATTTTTCAGCAGGAGCAAATGTCGGTATGATCTTTATGTTTGCTGTTGAACAGGAATGGGACGAGTTAAACTTTGCCATAAAGCTTTTCCAAAACACGATGATGCGCATACGCTATTCATCTATTCCGGTAGTAGTGGCCCCACATAATCTTGCTTTAGGCGGGGCTTGCGAAATGTGTCTGCATGCCGATAAAGTAGTAGCGCATGCAGAAACATACATGGGTTTGGTTGAATTTGGGGTAGGATTAATTCCCGGTGGAGGCGGTACTAAAGAGTTTGCCGTGCGTCTCTCCGATGAATTGCAGGAAGGGGATATTGAGCTTAATAATTTCAGAGACAGGTTCCTGACCATCGGTCAGGCCAAAGTTTCTACATCGGCATACGAAGCATTTGATTTAGGCTACTTAAAAAAGGGAAGGGATATGGTAGTCGTTTCAAGAGCACGCTTGTTAGCAGAGGCAAAAGCCGAATGTCTGGAGATTGCTAAAGAAGGATATAGTAAACCTGTTCCCAGGAAAGATGTACGCGTGTTGGGAAAACAAGCGCTGGGTTTGGCCTACTTAGGTGCTAATTCCATGCTCAGCGGTAATTATATTTCAGAACACGATGTGAAGATCTCTCAGAAGTTGGCACATGTGCTTTGTGGAGGTGAACTTTCACAACCTACATTAGTAAGTGAACAATATCTTTTAGATTTAGAGCGTGAAGCTTTCTTGTCACTTGCCGGTGAACGCAAAACATTAGAAAGAATACAATCTATTCTGAAAGGAGGGAAGGTTTTAAGAAATTAAATATAAGTACAAAGTATTAAGTGCCGGATATAAAGGAAAATGAACCGATACAAAGAGCTAAAAGTTTAGCCGGAATTAATGGAGTTTGTTTCTCTTAAAGGAAGTAATTAAAGAAAAATATAAACAAAATACTTAGTACCTTGTACTTCGTACTCATTATATTTAAAATATGAATGCATACATAGTAGCCGCTTTTCGAAGTGCAGTTGGTAAAGCCAATCGCGGTGGGTTTCGTTTCACTCGCACCGATGATCTCGCTGCGGAAGTGATCAAACATCTGATGAAAAGTATTCCAAACGTGAATGCCGAACAGGTAGATGATATAATTGTAGGCAATGCTATGCCCGAAGCGGAACAAGGACTCAACATGGGCCGGCTTATTTCTCTTCTGGCTTTTAATACAGATAAAGTACCGGGAGTGACAGTAAATCGTTACTGTGCATCCGGATTGGAAACGATTGCCATAGCCAGTTCAAAAATAAATTCTGGTTTGGCAGATTGTATTGTTGCAGGTGGAGCGGAGAGTATGAGTTTAATTCCTATGGGCGGCTGGCGTATTGTCCCGAATTATGAAGTGGCCAAAGTACACCCCGATTATTATTGGGGTATGGGATTAACGGCAGAGGCAGTAGCTAAAGAATATAAAGTATCGCGTGCAGACCAGGATAATTTTGCGCTTAACTCCCATTTAAAAGCTATTGCCGCAATTAAGGAAGGGAAATTTAAGGAGGAGATTGTACCTGTAAAAATCTCTGAAAATTATTTAGATGAAAATGAAAAAAAACAAACAAGGGAATTTATAGTAGATACAGATGAAGGTCCGCGTGCAGATACAAATCTTGAGGCGCTGGCAAAATTAAAACCGGTGTTTGATGCTAAAGGTTGTGTTACTGCAGGCAATTCATCTCAAACCTCCGATGGTGCTGCTTTTGTAATGATCGTAAGCGAAAAATTCATGAAGCAGAATAATTTAAAACCCATTGCTCGTATGGTTTCATTTGCTGCAGCAGGCGTTCCTCCGCGCATCATGGGCATAGGCCCGGTTGTAGCTATTCCTAAAGCATTGAAGATAGCCGGTATGAAACAAGATCAAATTGACCTGATTGAACTGAATGAAGCCTTTGCTTCACAGTCCTTGGCTGTTATCCGGGAGCTAAAATTAAATCCAGAGATAATTAATGTGAATGGAGGGGCTATCTCTTTAGGTCATCCTTTAGGGTGCTCAGGTGCGAAATTATCCGTTCAAATTTTCAATGAACTAAAAAGAAGAAAGAAAAAATATGGCTTAGTTACGATGTGCGTAGGAACAGGACAAGGTGCTGCAGGAGTTTTTGAAATGTGTTAGAAACGGATATTGGAATAAAGAGTTTGTACAGTTTCTATTTATTGCACTAGGATCCTGCTTTGAACTCGAAACTCAATTAATTTTAGCAAATGAATTCAGATATATAAACCCAACTGACTTCCATGCCGTACTAACAGAGATTACAAAACTTGAAAAAATGATAAATTCACTCATCATAAAACTTCGACAATAATGACTCCAACATCTAACATCCCACATCTAACCTCCGCCCTCAAAGGAGGCGAATTTTTAATTAAAGATACCAATGCCCAAGAGATTTTTATTCCCGAACAATGGAATGAAGAACAAAAGATGATAGCGCAGACCTGTACGGATTTTCTGGCACAGGAAGTTTGGCCTAACCTGGATAAGATAGATGCACAGGAAGAAGGGCTGAACGTGAAACTATTAGATAAAGCTGCTGAGCTGGGATTGTTAGGATTAAATGTCCCTGAGCAATACGGTGGTTTTGAAAAAGATTTTGTAACCGGTATGCTGGCTACTGAGATTTTAGGCGCAGGCTATTCCTTTGCTGTCTCCATATCAGCTCATACAGGGATTGGCACCTTGCCTATTCTTTACTATGGTAATGAAGCACAAAAGAAAAAATACATTCCTAAGCTGGTAAGCGGCGAATGGAAAGCATGTTATTGCTTAACGGAACCGGGCAGTGGTTCAGATGCTAATTCAGGAAAGACCAAAGCCGTTCTTTCAGCAGACGGAAAACACTATATCCTCAACGGTCAAAAAATGTGGATCACGAATGGTGGTTTCGCAGATATATTCACAGTGTTTGCGAAAATTGACAATGATGAAAACCTGTCTGCATTTATTATAGAAAAAAGCTTTGGCGGAATAACACTTAATCCCGAAGAGCATAAAATGGGAATTAAAGGAAGCTCAACCCGACAAGTTTTCTTTAATGATTGTAAGGTGCCTGTCGAAAATTTATTGAGTGAAAGACAAAATGGTTTCAAGATTGCTGTTAACATTCTTAACATAGGCAGGGTAAAATTAGCTGCTGCTGCATTAGGAGGGTCAAAAAAAACAGCCGAGAAAGCAGTGCAGTATGCTAATGAAAGAAATCAGTTTGGCAGGCCTATTGCCAAGTACGGTGCTATACGTTATAAATTAGCGGAACAAGCGGTGCGTATTTATGCTGCTGAGTCCGCTCTTTATCGTGCCACACAGAATATAGAGGATACTATAAATGCCCTTTCATCGGGTGGAATGCAGCACGAAAAGGCAATTCTTAAAGGGGTAGAACAATTTGCACCGGAAGCCGCTATCTTAAAAGTGGCCGGTAGTGAAGTATTGGATTATGTTGTAGATGAAGGAGTTCAGATTTATGGAGGAATGGGTTATAGCGCAGAAGCCCCTATGGAACGTGCTTATCGCGATTCACGCATCAACCGAATTTTCGAAGGAACCAACGAGATCAACCGAATGCTTATTGTAGATATGATGCTGAAACGTGCTATGAAGGGAGAGTTAGACCTGTTAACACCTGCCACTAAAGTGGTAGGGGAACTTATGAGCATTCCCGATTTCTCTGCCGAAGAAACAGGATTGTTTTCTGCTGAGAAAAAATACTTAAAAAATTTTAAGAAAGCCGTATTGATGGTAGCGGGTAGTGCTGCCCAAAAGCTAATGATGGAACTGGCTAAAGAACAAGAAGTGCTGATGAATATTTCCGATATGCTTATTGATCTGTATGTTGCCGAATCAGTACAGTTGAGAGTAGAGAAATTAGTTTCCATGAGAGGAGAAGAAAGCTGTAAGGAGCAACTGGACATAATGCGCGTATTCATTAATGATGCTGCCGATAGAATTAATAAGAACGGAAAAGAGGCTATTAACTCCTATGCTTCCGGCGATGAACAACGCATGATGCTGATGGGATTAAAGCGCTTTACTAAAACTGAACCCTTTAATGCTAAGGAAGCAAGAAGAAGAATAGCCGCAAAACTGATAAGCGAAAATAAATACTGTTATTAAGGGAGCATAAGATCGGCCAGCTGTTTAAACTTTTTTACCCTTACTGAGTATTTTTCATTCTTCTTTGTATAGTAAACAACAACCCCTTTGTCAATATCGGGTTGTTTTTTATTTCCTGTATCCGGACAGCTTTTACACCTTGTAGTGGCAGATAAAGCATAGCTGAATGAAAATTCGCAGTAGTTTCGTTCTGTTTTGCTGAAATAAAAATTCAAATGCTCCGCATCTGTTATGGTCTTTACAGAATCAATTAAAAGGCTATCAGCAGTTTTGTTTTTAATGCCAATGGTGTAGTTCATAAAGATGCCACCCATTCCTCCGAATGTTTTCTGTTTGGTAGCTTTTATGATTTTTATTTGCGCATAGCATATAACAGTACCTACAAGAAAGAGAAGTGCTGTCCAAATTATTTTTTTCATACAGGTTTGTTTCATTGAAGATAGATTTTCTTTGTAATATTGGTCTATGAAATTCAACATATCTACCCTTCTGTTTTTATTATCCACTTATTGCACATTTGCTCAATTGCCCGATTGCGATATCTGGCTATTCGATATTAAAGACAGTGCAGGGCAAATAGTGTTCCAAAATCCCATTAACATAACCCATAAAAAAGGCTACGATAATCAACCCGCTTTCTCTTCGGACAGCAAATACCTGCTTTTCAGCTCACAACCCGATACCAATAAACCTACTGATATATACAAATACGATATTCTTAAAAAAACAACTGCACGCTTAAC
>CAZCJN010000180.1:0-5104 GCA_964498865.1 uncultured Bacteroidia bacterium | reverse complement strand
GTGCAGAACAATATCATCGGGCCCTTTGGCTGGGGGTTAGTTATGATTTAATGGTGGTTTCTTATTTAATCGCGCTTCCTGCCCTGGTATTTATTTTTAGCATGTTCTTTAATTATCGTAGTCTTTGGCTGAAAAGAGCCATAACCCTCTATTTCTCTATTGTATTATTTATTGTCCTTTTATCTTGTTGTGCCGACATTCCGTTCTACGAATACTGTAGTTCGCGATTAAGCACTGCCATCCTTATGTGGACTGATACGCCAGGTACTATGATGAAGTTTGTTTTTGAAAATCCTACCTACTATCCTTTTCTGCTTGCACTTTTTATACTATTGGTTTTAGGTGTTATCGTTCTGTTATTTCTTCAAAAGAAAATAATGTATGGTTCTGGAAAGGAAGAGAAAAATAATTTGCTGATAAAAATAGGCAGTGCTACTATGGTTTTACTTATTCTGCTAGTAGGCATTAGAGGCGGCTGGAGAGTAAGACCCATTGGAATTAAAGATGCGTTTGTATCTAATCATCCTTTTATAAATCTTTTACCATTAAACCCGCTCCATTCATTTTTCGACAGTATGGAAAAAATTAATTTAGATTATTTGGAGGAAGAAGTTGCCATAAACAATGCCAGAAGATTCTTAAACATAAAAGAACCTTATGATTTTAAAGACAAGGAAGCAGGATCTCCAATAGCCAGAAGAATAACATTTGCCGACTCGTCCATTAAACCCAATATTGTTTTGATACTGATGGAAAGCATGAGTGCAGAAATGACAGCTCTTTCTTCAAGCAAAAAATCGTTCACGCCGGCATTGGATAGCCTTGCAAAAAACTCTATTTCCTTTTCTGATTTCTATACCTGTGGCATTCATACCTGTAATGGAATATATGGTACGTTGTATTCTCTTCCTTCTGTTCCTGGAGAACATCCGCTTTCGAATATTTATGCTGTAAACGAGAAGTTTACGGGCTTGCCTTTTGTTTTAAAACAAAACGGATACTCCACCTCTTTTTTCTGTACTCACTTCGAAGAGTTTGATAACATGGGATTCTTCCTTAGAAATAACAGCTTCGAAAATTTTTTCAGTCGCAAAGATTATCCGAACGATGTTGAAGAAGTTTCTTTTGGTGTAACGGATGAGGCTTTATATGATTTTGCTTTTCATAAACTAAGCGATCTTTCTAAATTGAACAAACCTTTTTTTACAACATTGCTTACCATAAGTACCCATGAACCGCCCGTGCTTCCTAAAAAAACAATCTTCAAACCTAAAAGCAGTATTCCTTTCGAACAAGTGTATGAATATGCGGATTGGGCATTGGGGAATTTCATGAAACGCTGTTCAAAGGAGATATGGTATAACAACACCATTTTTGTTTTTGTAGCCGATCATGGCTGTAATATGCAAAGTCCTTATGAAATTCCACTATCTTATCACCACTCGCCGTTTATTATTCATGCGCCGCGATTAATAAAAGAACCTAAACAGATAGATGCCCTGGCGATGCAGCCGGATGTATTCCCCACATTAATGAATCTATTAAAAATACCCTACACAAATAACACCATGGGAATTGACCTTTTTAAAGAACAAAGACCATTTGTTTTTTTCTGTAAAGATTACCTGGCAGGCTGCCTTGATAAGAAGCACTTGTTAATTGTACAAAAATTCGGAGAAGAGTCTCTTTATGAATATGCTGCCAACAACACAGAAAATATAGCCGAAAAGGACAGATCAATGGTTGATAGTATGAAAACCTATACTTATTCCATGTTTCAAACAGCACAATGGATGTTGGAAAAAAGAATGCTATCTGATCCGATAGCTAAATAGATGGGCCCTATAAAACTAAAATACGACCGAGTCTGCTATTAACAGTCCCGGTCGTTAAAATTATCTTCCACTAAAAAATCGGGGAGAAAACCTAGGAGAAAGAGCGACTAATCTCTGTTGAAATCACGCTCTCTTCTGCGATCAAAGCCGCCGCCGCCACGTCTTTTAAATCCGCCGCCGCCACCTTCACCACCCTCTTTCTTAGGGCGAGCTTCGTTAACTACGATTGTTCTTCCTTCTACTTCTTTGCCGTTAAGCTGTTCAATTGCAGCACGAGCAGCATCGTCGTTAGCCATTTCAACAAAACCAAAACCGCGTGAGCGGCCTGATTGATTGTCGCGAATAACTTTTGCAGATGCAACTTCACCGAAACCAGCGAAAACATTTCTCAAGTCTTCATCCTGAAGCTTGAAATTGAGATTTGAAACGTAAATGTTCATGTAACTAAAATTTAAGCCTTTCTTTAATTAATTTTGTTTTGAAAGGAAAGCAAATATAAGAAAATAATAAAGACAGCGTGTATTTTTTTTAGGTCCCGGATTAAGGTCTATTTATCTAAAAATCATAGTGAAAGACAAAGCAAAGCAAGTTATTATAATACCCCGGTTTAATAAATTTATAAGTCCAGTTTTGATAATAGGTTGACGCGCCTCCCTTCCTCACCGGTAGGGCAGAATATTCAGTTCGAATGTTAAAAATGATGTTTTTAGTAAGATTATAGCGAATTCCGGCAAGAACCGATATGTCCTTCTTTTGAAAAGGAGTAGCTCCCGGAAGTTGTCCATAGGTATCTTCCTCAAACGATCCTACCAAAGCAGCAAAAGCAAGTCCAAATTCTAATGAGAACTTGTTTTTTAGGCCTAATAAAGTATCGGTGGTGCGAAAATCATACGATAACAAAACAGGAACCTCCACATAATTCAAATTTAACTTATATAAGGAATAATCTCCTTTGTCGGGGTGTGGTAGTTTTCTGCTTCCCTTTTGAATGTAATTAATCTCAAAAAGCGCATTCCATTTACTGTCGGCAGAAAATCTTTTTGAAACAAATCCACCAGCTGTAAATCCCAACTTGGTAAATCCTGCATAGGTATCTCCGTCCACCTGCGAAGTAACTAAACCAACGTTAACCCCACTATGAAATCTCTGTGAGTAGGCAAACACGGTAATAAATAGAAACAATAGGGTTATACTCCTCATTTAGATTGAAGTTTTTGAACCAGTTCCTGCATATACTGTGGACTTATCGGGTATCCTAATTTTTGAGCTTGTTGCGCATATTGCAATGCTTCCGAAAAACGATTCATGTTGCCTGCTGCCAATGATGCATTGTAGTATGCGCCGGAATTATTAGGCACCATGGAGATAAATTGCTTGAAGTCAATCAACGATTCAGAATATTTTTTTGCATTAAATTTTGAAATTCCACGGTTCAGGTAAGACATCGTATCGTATGGAAAAATAATAATGGCCTTATCATAATCTTTGATGGATTTGTCGAACTGTCCTAATTGCATTAATGTATAGGCTCTGTTTTTATAGGCAAGGGCTTCATTAGAATCTAAAGACATAGACTTATCATAATCAGGGAGTGATTCTGTATACTTACCCATCATGGAATAGGTAATGGCCCTATTAAGATAAGTTCTGGCGCTGGAGGGATTGTACTCTATGGCTTTTGAATAGGCATTCAGTGATTTATCAAACTCTTTTCTAAGTCCATACAGGTTTCCCAAGTTGCTCCATATTTTTTCATTCTTGCTTTTTAGTTTTTGTGTTACAAATTCATAATCTGCTAACATTTTATCTAATTGTCCATGGTCTTTGTAGTAAATACCTCTGTTCTCGTAGGCAATCTCAATGAATGGATATTGATTCATCGCATCTGTCCATAATGTTTCGGCATTAGTCCAGACTTTGGTTCTTTCATAGGTTAAATAAGAAAACCAAATCACTATTACTGTTAGTGAAAGATATAAAGCGAAGCCGGTGTTCTTCGAAAGCTTGATTCGGGCTACATCTAAGAAATAAGCAACGATGAATACAATGCCTATATAAGAGAGATACGTATACCTGTCTGCAATGATTACAGAACCAACCGATATGAATTGCAGTACCAATGCAACGGCAAAAAAATAAAACAAGAAACCAAAGACTAAAATCTTGCCTACGTCTTTAATCTTATAAAAAGTAAAAAGAATGAGGGCTGCTAGTGCTAAAACAATGAATGGGGAAGCATAGTAAATAATGGGAATGTTGCCATGTTCATCAGTAAAGGGGTAGGGATAAAAAGCAGAAAGATTAATAGGTAAAATTAATTTCCACAAGTACATTATAAAGCCATAGCAAGCAAAGGTAAGGCGTTGAAAAAGCGTAAAAGTTTCCATAGAAGCTATGGCACCCTGGCTCTGTATCCTAAATGCCACGTATCCAAAAACGAGAGAAGCAATAAAAAAATGTACTTTCTTAAAAGCAGATATTGCCAATTGTTTGATTGAGGTTTTATTATTAAAAGGTTCTGCTGATAGAAACCAGTCCATTAGTATTAAGATAAGAGGCAGAACAACGGCCATTCCTTTGGATAGACAAGATGAAATAAAAAAAATAAAACAAAGAACAGTCCATTTTATTTTTTTCTCATTTAAATATTTTAAATGGCAGATTAAGGCAAGCAGGAAGAAAAAAACATATAACACGTCCTTGCGTTCTGCCACCCATGTAACGCTTTCTACCCGCATTGGGTGTATTGCCCAGAGTATGCTCGTGATAAAGGCAATATTAAAAGGATTAATCGTCTCGCTTTCTCTTGTTTTTCTTTTATATGTTTCGATTAATCTATATGTAAAAGCAAATAATAGCAATGAATTTAGTATGTGGATGAGAAGGTTGGTAAGATGAAAATATTTCGGATTAAGCTTATCAAATGAATAATCAATCGCCAATGAAAGCATTGTAAGCGGATGATAATTCAACGAGACGGGGGTAGAAAAAATCTTGCCTATGGCTTCTTTATCTAGTTTCCATATCATATGATTTTCAGTCACATATGTGCCATCGTCCCAATTGGTAAACTCACATTTTAAAGAAGGAATAAAAACAAAGTATACTGCAAGAACCAAAGCAGCAAGTGCAATCCAATTTTTTGTATCGAATTTATTGGTGTGTGTACTGGGCTTGCCGGAACTAAAAGCTTGCCCTTTAACAAAAGATTTAGATATGTTCTTTTTCTTGCTCATCAAGGCGCAAGATAAATAATTTCTCCTGCTAGC
>CAZCJN010000179.1:0-5123 GCA_964498865.1 uncultured Bacteroidia bacterium | reverse complement strand
TCATGATTGTTTCTGCATTTGGCTTTGCCGATATATTAGGTACTCCAAATGTAACGCTAGATCCATCCAGGATTGCAGCACAGGTAGTAAGCGGTATTGGCTTTATAGGTGCTGGAACTATTTTATTTTCAAAACAGGGAACTGTGCACGGGCTTACAACTGCTGCCGGCCTTTGGACAGTAGCTGCCATAGGACTTGCTACGGGCAGCGGCATGTATATTGCAGCAGCTGCTACTACGACTATTGCTCTTTTTATTTTGTGGGCAATGCTTCCGCTTGAACGTTTATACTCAAAGAAATACAATCGCAGACATTTAAAGATTATTACCACCTCAATGACTGATCACTCGGATGTGATTAATATACTAATCTTGAAATCAGGTTTGAAAATCCAGTCATTCTCTATGGATAAAAATGATAACGAAAATGTTTATCTGTTAAACCTGGAAAATTCAGATACTTCTAAATTAGACGAAATAACGATTGCACTGAAAGACATCACAGGTATTAAAGAAATTTACTGGGCACAGTAAAAGACATTTTTCTTCTATGTTAATCAGCAGTTAATTACAAAAAAATGCTGAGGAATATAACCGATATATTCTTTTTTTAAAGAAGAATTGTTCTTTTAAACTTACCTAAAAAAATAATTTTCATTTTGAGTAATTTAAACCGGGAAATTAATTTCACTGCTAAAAAGTCTCCATTTCTTTTTTGGCTTATTAATAGCTTTATTTTCTGTCTGCTATTTATATTATGCCAGAAAACATACGCACAAATTGAATTTTATAAAAAATCTAAACTTAGCGGTTCTAATAATTACTTGTATATTCTAAATAGTTCAGGTCATAACGCTATTAGTAGCAGTGGTGAGAAAATATTTGCATTAGTTATTGATGAATTTGATTACTTGTACCAAGAAAAATTACCAGTTACAAATGACGGCAAAAACCCAGGTGCCCTGACCTATGCTTTACTGAGGAAAGGATTCGATGTGGCAGAGCTAGTCAACGTTACAAGGATTAGTTTAGATACTATATTACCGGCTCTAAAAAAATATTTTCAAATTAATAACTACAACATCGCTCTTTGCTTTTTCAATGGACATGGCGCTACATATAATGGCGTTCAATTTCTAGGAACTATCGAAGATAATGGCCCGGGAAAAATTACATCTTTAACCGACCTTCAGGTCACTGACTATTTAAAGAATAAAACGCTTTTAGTAGAGCAGTTAATGCAAACCTTTAATCTTCCTCAAACACGATATTGTTTATCCATTATTGACGCATGTAGAAATGAATATTTAGACAATTTAAAAGGGGACATATATAGCAATGAATTGAGAATAATGCAAAAAGAACAAATATCTATGCAGGGGAAAGGTGCGTTATTTTTTTCAACCCGACCCGGTAATTCTTCATTTATTAGTGGTTATGGCAACGGGGACAAGAACTTAACAAATCTTTCCTTTTTTACTGCAGGCTTCATTAAACTACTCAACTCCTATGAAGAAGGTAATCCAATAAATATGTGCAGAATTATCGCAAATAGAATACCCTGTGAAGAAGCAGAATATTTTCCTCCCGGAAATAAATATAATTTCAATTTTTTTGGAGCAGAAACAACACCTCAAGTTGTCCAAAAAATTCCTGAAAAAGCGCAAGCAGTCTTGGACATCATGATTGAAGTTACATCCAAATCCTGGCCATTTCTTTTAGGTAATGATGACATAAAATATTTGTCAACTAATAAGGATGAAGGGCCGGTTCACAGTGTTACACTTGACCCTTATTCTATAAGTATGTTTGAAATATCAGTTGATAAGTTTGAGGTATTTATCAAAGACAGCCATTATATTACAGATGCCGAAAAATCTGGATATAGCTATATCTATAACGGAAATAGTTGGGAAAAAAAAGCAGGTATAAATTGGCGTCATAATTTGCAAGGAACTCAATGGGCCGAAGGCCAGAAAAGAAATCACGCAGTAGTTCATGTTAGCTGGAACGATGCGTGTGCTTTTTGTGCCTGGCTAACAAAAATAACTGATAAAATCTTCCGTTTACCAACAGAAGCAGAGTGGGAAGCAGCTACAGGATGGGAACCCAATTCAAAACAAAGGACAATTTATTGTGGGAGTAATTATATAGAATTAGTCGCCAATTATAATGGCTCTCATAATACGGATTTTGGAAGTATTGGTACAAAAAGACCTTACGAAGAATTATATGACATGAGTGGGAATGTATGGGAATGGTGCTTAGACACCTATGATGCTGGATATTATTCAGAACTTAATAATGGTAGGGTTGACAATCTAAATCCAAAAGGTCCCCAACGTGATGGTCAAAAGGTAATCCGGGGAGGATCGGCGCTTAATGATGCATCACGTTGTCGTGTAACAGCTCGATCATTTAATAATAAAGAATATTGCGATGGCTCAGGTGGCTTTAGAGTTGTAATGTTGGAAAAAAAATAAATTATTGCTAATCATACTCAGGCCATACTTCAGATATATCAAGTATAGTTTTTCGTTTAATTGCTACAAAATAAAATGCAAGTATTCCTATTATGGGAAGTGCTAAAATTAATGTCACAAACGCTAATCGCATCTTTGGAAACACAGGAAGAATAAACAAGAGAAAAACAAAAAAGTAGATAACTATTAACCAATTTATTATACTCATTTTCTGCCTAAAATCCGAATTCCCTACACAAAATATTCTTTTTGAAGACAGCCCGTCTTCCATTTCAAATTCGTATTCACAAGTAGATAATCCCTTATATTTTGCTTGCATTTTATGTGAGCCTATAGAAATAGGAATTTCAATTTTCTCTTTCGTTTTAATAACGGCAACCTCATTATTATCAATAAATAGATGAACCTGTTGATCTCTTTTCCTTTCATTTAATTCTTTAAGTGTCATTACAAGTAAAAATGTTGCAATATTGCTTGGTGCCCATAGATTGCTGTTTTCTCCAAAATCTGTGTTGATATTAAGAGTAGGCATAAATTAGTTAGCTGATTTCATTAATTCAATTTCAGCAGGTATATCCCATGCCTCAGGCCTTTCGGGCATTGGTTTTAATCTTATATTTTTAATTGTCCCTTTCATTTGTGTTTTACTGATGATATTTAGAAAATATTGTTGTTCAATGTCGGGCACATCAGTTTTTATTCTATACAAAATAGCATTATTTGCCATTGCAGCACCTTTAAATACATACCCTTTCGAGAATCTTTGATTAGGATTAAAAGTACTTGTTATAGTTATTAATCCCTGATCGTCTTCATCATTTTTAATTTTCATTATACCTGTCACGTCCTTTAAATTTGCGTCAGATGGCCATGTAATAACATAACTCCATGTGCCAAGAATATCTTCCTTACTAATTTTTTCTTGAGCATTACTTTTCATTCGGTCTATTCGTTCAAGTCCTTTTTTGGCACTTTCTACCTGAGCATACGTGCCTTGGTTCGGATAATCGACAATAAATTGATAATAATCCTTTGCTTTTTGAATATTTTTTTCTGTTCCCTTTCCATATTCATACATATATGCCAGATTAAGGCATTGTTCATGGTTCGAACAATTGCCTAACGCATTAGAATACCAATGAAAGGCATCGGAATAACTTTGTTGCACTCCCTTTCCATAAAAATACATATTGCCTAAGCCAATAGTACAATGGTTATTATTTAAAACTGCTTTATCATACCAGTATTTTGCTAGTTTGTAGCTCTGAGAAACATTTTTTCCATTATAATAAAAATATCCCAAAGTTTCCTGTGCAGTTCCAATGTCACGTTCCGCAGCTTTTTTATACCAAGTTAATTGTTGTTCGCCACTCAGATTAATTTGTCCAAAATTCATCATATATACAATCTTATTCAGTGCATCCATATTGCCCTGATCAGTTGCTTTTTTAAACAAATTAAATGCTTCTGTATATTTCTTCTGGTTGTAATAATTTAATCCATTATTGAATGTTTCTGTTGGTGAAAGTTTGGTAGTATTTTTAGAATGCGAAGCATTGTTGACTACATTTGAACTTACTGATGTTTTAGCTTCAGTCTGTTGCTTTTGTGATATTGTGTTGGTGTTTATAATACTGAAGCCTTCGATAAATCTTGTTTTAAAATTCCAAAATTTTAGATACTCATCACTTTTATTCCTATCAATTTGTGCGTTCATGCTAATTTGGGCTTCTTGAAATGAGTTAAATAATTGGGCAGAAGCTCCCCCTCTACTTGCAAGCACTTCAATCAAACATTCATTTGTTTTAGTAGTAGTGTATTTAAAAAAGGCTTTCACTATTTCATCTTCTGATAACTTGATATTATCGCCTCTCAATTCAAAAATATTGCTGTATGTAATAAAACTACAATCACTATAATTCCCCCCCTGAGTTAATGTAACGTAGCAATATTTTATTTGCCCATTTGCTTGTGTATTCCCGTTATCATATCCTGAATAAACAATTTCCCCGTTATATAGTCCTCTTCTGCTTATTCTATCTAACACGTTTTTTTTTGCAGCATCTTCACTTTCTGCAGCCAATATTGCTTCATAATGCCAAAAATTTCCAAATTGATCTTTCCCTCTGCCAATAGCATAGCCGCCATTTTTATTTGTAGAGGCATAAATATATTTTTTCCCAACTGAAGCACTGGTTCCTGATGGCACTTTCTCATTTACAACAACGGTTAAATCATTCTTCGCTTTTGCTTCAGCATCTTCTTTTGTTCTTCCTGTTGCAAAGCCGTAATGCTCATCACCAGAATACTGTGGTTTAAAGATGGCAATAGCAGACTGTGCGTCAATTTGCCCTACTACCATTATCAAAAGAAAAAGAAATGAAAACAGAGGCTTCATATAAAACAGTTTAAACCCTTTTGAAATTAGATATACTCCTAATGACATATTTAAAACTAAGGCGACTTAACAACCAGTTAACAAGTCAGTGCTAGGTATCGATATCATATTTTTTGCCTTTGTTGGAGTTCTGTAATTAACAACACGCTGCTGTTGTGTCTTACTTGTAGGCATAGAGCAATGGCAAAAGAATAACAGCAGGAGTAAGATGGAGTACCTGCATTGGAATACTGTAAAAGCTGA
>CAZCJN010000178.1:2455-5147 GCA_964498865.1 uncultured Bacteroidia bacterium | reverse complement strand
AATTGACGTGTTCTGCATGTCATGATAATGTAACAAACTTTGTATACTTGTTTTAGTTTAAATAATGAATTGTATGAAAAATGATCTTCACACTATTTTTGGAAATATAGATATCTATCTTTTCGATCAATTATTGAAAGGCCGATTTGATAATTGCCGAAATGTACTTGATGTAGGTTGTGGAAGTGGGAGGAATTTGATTTATTTTTTACAAAATGGCTTTAATGTATTTGCGATCGATCATAACGAAGAATCTATAAAAAATGTAAAAGCACTTTCTCAAAAGTTAGCTCCAGCCAATTCAGTTGAAAATATACTTGTTGCTTCGGCTGAGGATATTCCTTTTAGTAATTCGTCATTTGATCTTGTGATTTCCAGTGCTGTATTACACTTTGCAAATAATAAAACTCAGTTTGAAGCAATGCTTAATTCAATGTGGCGGGTGTTAAAGCCAAATGGTTTTCTATTTGTTAGGCTAGCATCTTCTATAGGTATCGAAACTTTAATAAAAGATATTGGTGATGGAAGATATCTTTTGCCCGATGGCACAGAACGATACTTAGTAGATGAACAAAAGCTATTTCAATACTCAAAACAGCTAAACGGAAGATTATTTGAAGATATAAAAACAACGAATGTTCAAAACTTACGTTGTATGACGACCTGGTGTTTGCAAAAGATGTAAAAAAAAGTAGAGATTTTTCTTTCCTGAATTATTTACAACAAGTTCTATAAAATAATTCCGGATATATAATAATGATTCTATAACCTTTAGAATAATTAATATTCTTTTCATACAGCGATAATTATTACATAAAGAGGCATGAGCCCGTCCTGATTACCATTGCATGAAATTTCAATAACAACAAAATAAACACATATACACACATGTAGAGCGTATGAAAAAAATATTAACCTCCACTATTTTTTCGATATTTATTTTAACATCGTCACAGTCAAAAACAATACAAGTAACTATCCTGGCAATAATAAAGATATACAGCCAGCTATTAGTAGTGCGCTACGCATAGCTCTCGATGGAGATATTCTTAGTATTCCTGAAGGAATTTTTATTTTTAATAAAAACATTGTTGTTACAAAAACCATTTCATTAAAGGGTGCAGGAATAGGTAAGACTATTTTGTATAGATCTGAATCTGTTCCTGATTCGATACTTACGAATAGTGATATATGGAATGAAATGTTTTATTATAATATCAATAAAACAACTCCAAGTAATATATCAGTTACGGGTATTACATTCAGAAGTAAGAATCCAAGCAAAGTAAAAGGTGATGGAGGATCTCTTGCAAGCGATGTTGGAATACGTTTTTTTCACTGTGCTGACTTTGTAGTTGCTTATTGCCGTTTTGAGTATTTTGGAAATGCAGCTATTGCTATTCTTCATACCGATACCATCGCCAGAGGTTTAATTTGCAAAAATCAATTTTATAGAAATGCTAAAGGTTTTGATGGGCTTGGCTTAGGCTATGGCGTTGTAGTATATGGAGATAATAATAAATGGGTTCCAAATCCTAAATTTGGGAGTAACAACTTTATATTTATTGAGAATAATACATTTGATTATCATAGACATGCTATTGCTGCGGGAGGCTGCGGCTTGTATGTTGCCAGATACAATACTATAACCAATAATATTATTGCTCAAGATAATTCTACGCATGCTATTGATGCGCATGAAGCAAGAGGAGGTAAATTAGGAAATGGAAATTATTTCAGCACAAGAGCAATAGAAGCATATGATAATACTATAATCAATACTACATTTTATGATGGTGCTACCATATTGCCAGGGCAAAAAGTAAATAGATTAATTGAAAGAGCTATCGCTATTAGAGGAGGAGAAGCCATTGTACGGGGTAATGTTATTAAGGGATACCGTTTTGGAATGAGTGTAGGAGTTGCAGTTTTTCCATGGGGAACTACTTATCCTTTACCCTATTCACCCGGCTATATAAGTGGTTCTGCGTTAGGTGCCAATCATTCAGGTACGAATGTTTCCCAAGGAAATGGCGATGCGTTTTTTTGGGGGAATAAGTTTACGCCATATGATAATTTACCTGAGTCGAATGTATTTTATAATTATGACCCTTCTCATTTTGTTCTAGGAAGGGATTATCATGTACAAGCTAAACCGGGGTACGTTCCGTATACCTATCCTCATCCGCATACACTTATTGCTGATTGCACAACAGATATTAATAAAGATGGTATTACAAGTAATACAGATCTGCTTTTACTCTTATCAAAATTTGGCCAGGCTTGTGTTTCTTGCACGTATGATGTTAATAAGGATGGTAGTATAAGTAATGCTGATCTAATGCTGATTTTATCATGCTTTGATCAGCCATGCAGATGATTCGATAAGATACTTTTTCACTATGATTAAAAGCAAGTAGTAGACTTAAAGTCTTTTATAGATATTACTGTCTTGGAATTTTTTATAGGGAGCAGGAGCTTTAAAGTTAAAACGATATCCAAAATCAAAAGAAGCAGCATAGAATTGCATTTTAAATTCCAGCTCTCTAGATTCATAATTATTGAAATCATAAATACCAGAAATTCGTATAAAAAACCTTTTTCCGTTAAAGCCCAGGGATGACCTCCAATCGGCCGCGCCTCGGGTTTTCCAGTAAGAGGTAATTTTATTTTCTGGGTATGTATAATATCT
>CAZCJN010000178.1:0-2355 GCA_964498865.1 uncultured Bacteroidia bacterium | reverse complement strand
TAATTCGCAGAGTTATCATCGTAAAAACCTATGTAACGTTTATAGCTGTTTTCAAACCTGAATCCGCTCGTGTTAATATTAAAACCAAAATCAATGTACTTAGAATTTCCTGTTCGGGCGTCACCCGATGGAATTGAACGAAAACCTAAAGCAAGGCCAATTATGTCATAGTCTACAGATAGCCCTGTAACATTGTTAGAATTAGCAATATAATTTACAGCTGTATTTGTTCCTATGTAATTATATAGGCGTTGATTAAGTAGGATATCAAAACTTCTTTCTGATTGCCAAAGCGCAACGATGAGTTTATCTTTATAGAACTTTACATAATTACTATCAATCTTATTTTTGTTAGTACTAGTAATCGAAACTTGCGTGTTATTATTTTCTTGTGAAAAAATAAAACAAGTGGAAAGGATAGAATAAAATAGTACTGCTATACAAATCCACTTTTTCATACCTGATTTTATTAACTCAACCTAATAAGCAGTTCTTAATGCTATAGAACTGCTTATTCTGATACCAAAAATTCTGTTCTAGGCAGGCATATTGGCGCGAATGATATTTAAAGCGCCACCTGCTTTAAACCATTCTATTTGTTGCTCGTTATAGGTATGGTTTACATTAATAACATCTTTTCCTCCGGCTTTATGATTAAGAACCAGTTGTAATGGTTTTCCCGGAGCAAATTGAGTTAGACCTAAGATGTCGATGGTATCGTCTTCTAATATTTTATTATAATCATTTTTATCAGCAAAAGTAAGTGCAAGCATTCCTTGTTTTTTTAAATTGGTTTCATGAATACGAGCAAATGATTTTACCAGTACAGCACGTACGCCCAGATGGCGAGGTTCCATGGCTGCGTGCTCGCGTGATGAACCTTCTCCGTAGTTTTCATCACCAACTACAATAGAACCAATATGAGCTGCTTTGTATGCACGTTGTACTTTAGGTACAGCATCATATTTACCATCCAGTTGGTTTTTTACACTATCTGTTTTTTCGTTGAAGGCATTTACAGCACCAATCAGCATATTGTTCGATATATTATCTAAATGCCCCCTATATTTTAACCAAGGCCCTGCCATAGAAATATGGTCTGTTGTGCATTTCCCTTTTGCTTTTATTAGTAGCCTTAATCCTATTAAATCAGTTCCCTCCCACGAAGGGAATGGGTCTAATAACTGTAACCTATCGGAGGTAGGTTTTACAACCACCTGAACACCGCTTCCATCTTTTGCAGGTTCTTGATAACCGGCATCCTTTACATCAAATCCCTTTTTAGGAAGTTCATCTCCTGTAGGTGGATCTAGTTTAACTTTTTCTCCTTTTTCATTAGTAAGAAAATCGGTAATAGGGTTAAAGGTTAGGTCTCCCGCAATGGCAATAGCCGTTACCAATTCGGGAGATGCAACAAATGCCATGGTGTTGGGGTTTCCATCAGCACGTTTTGCAAAGTTTCGGTTGAAAGAATGAACAATAGTATTTTTTTCTTGCTTTTCCGCGCCCATTCTGTCCCACATACCAATACAAGGGCCACAAGCATTAGCAAATACAGTAGCACCTATATTATTAAAAATATTGATGAAGCCATCTCTTTCAATAGTATATCGTACTTGTTCAGATCCGGGAGTAATGGTGAATTGCGATTTAGCCTTTAAGTTTTTATCTACAGCTTGTTTTGCAAGAGATGCGGCACGTGAAATATCTTCGTAGGAAGAATTTGTACAAGAACCAATCAGTCCAACTTCTACTTTTTTATTCCACCCGTTTTTCTCTGCTGCTTCTTTCATTTTTGAAACAGGAGTTGCAAGATCGGGAGTAAAGGGACCATTTAAATGCGGCTCTAACTCACTTAGATTTATTTCAATTACTTCGTCAAAATATTTTTTTGGATCAATATATACTTCTTTGTCGGCGGTTAAGTGTTCTTTTACTGCATCGGCAAGTGTTGCAACATCAGCACGCCCTGTTGCTTTTAAATATTTAGACATGGAATCGTCGTACCCAAATGTAGAAGTGGTAGCGCCAATTTCTGCACCCATATTACAGATAGTTCCTTTTCCTGTGCATGAAAGAGAGATAGCGCCTTCACCAAAATATTCTACAATTTTATCAGTCCCTCCTTTTACGGTAAGTATACCGGCTACTTTTAATATTACATCTTTTGCAGATGACCATCCATTTAACTTTCCGGTAAGTTTTACTCCAATTAGTTTTGGCATTTTTAATTCCCAAGGTAAACCAGCCATTACATCACAGGCATCGGCACCCCCAACCCCAATGGCAATCATTCACAATCCGCCCGCATTTACTGTATGAGAGTCTGTTCCAATCATCATTCCTCCCGGAAAT
>CAZCJN010000177.1:0-5174 GCA_964498865.1 uncultured Bacteroidia bacterium | reverse complement strand
TTTATAAAGAAACACCTGTCAATCTATTAGTAAGTATGAGTTCCTCCGAGGGGCTTCCGGTTAGTTTTATGGAAGCGATGAGTTACGGTATTCCAATACTGTCAACCGATGTGGGTGGCTGCAATGAAATTGTAACAGAAGAAACGGGAGTGCTAATTTCATCACACCCAACCGATAGGGAAGTGGCAGGTGCAATTCATAGATTTAGTCAATCGGATAAAAATACTTTTGTTTTCAGAAATAAAGTACGAGAGTATTGGCAAACCCACTTTAATGCCCAAACCAATTATCAAAAATTTGCAGAGGAGATTATAAGTAATGAATCGTAAAATTGGTATCATCATTCAGGCGAGGGTAGGATCTACTCGTTTGCCCAATAAAATGCTTCTTCCCTTTTATGCTGAGCAATCCATTTTGGAAATAATTATTGAACGGTTAAAGAATAACCTTAACCTGCCAATTATTTTGGCTACTACTACTCACTCACAGGATAATCAGTTAAAGGAAGTAGTTCGTATGTACGGTATAGAATGTTTTAGAGGAAGTGAAAGCGATGTACTGCAACGGTTTATTAATGCAGCAGAGTGTTTTAAGATAGATGTTATAGTAAGAGTTTGTGCCGACAATCCTTTCCTGTCGCCGGAATATATTAGACAATTAGTTTCTTCTTTTCAAAAACAAGAGGCAGATTATATTAGTTTTAAAACCGAAGAAGGTGTTCCTTCTATCAAAACTCATTATGGTTTTTTTGCAGAATTAGTTAAGTTAGAATCGTTAAAAAAAATAGCTGAATCAACCAACGATTTGTCCTGTCATGAACATATTACCAAGTATATTTATGAGAATACAAATCGTTTTAAAATAAATTTTTTAAATATCCCATTTAAAGAAAATAAAATGGTTAGGCTTACTATAGATACGCCTGAAGATTATGAAATGGCTCAAACTATTTTTAAGCATCTAAAAGAAAGCAAACAGAGTGTTGAACCTCCAATAGTCTTAGAGTATCTTAGTAGTCAGAAACAATATCTTGAATTAATGTATAACCAAATCCTCCTGCAACAGAAATGAAGAACGAAGTTTACCTAATCGGAGAAATAGGGCAAAATCATAACGGCTCAGTTGATTTAGCTAAGCTGTTGGTAGAAGTAGCTTCTCGTCCGGTGCAAGAAAAACTATTTAACATTGATGTAAAACCTCTGAATGCCGTTAAACTAACCAAGAGGGATTTAAAGTCTGAGTTGTCTGCTTCCCAGATGGCAGCTCCGTATAACAGCATACATTCTTTCGGTAAAACGTATGGAGAACATAGAGCTGCACTTGAGTTAAACGATGAACAGCATTTTGAAATTTATAAACATACAAAGCAATTCGGACTGGAGTTTGTAGAAACGCTTTGTGCGGTTGGATGTTTATCTATTTTAAAATTATTCAAACCGGATAAGTTAAAAGTAGCAAGCAGAGACCTGACTAATTTGCCCTTACTTGCAGCATTAGCAGAAACTAATATACCAATGATACTATCAACCGGAATGGCAGGAGAAAAAGAATTACAAGATGCTTTAGGAGTTGTCACTCGTTATCACAACCATATTTCTATTTTGCATTGTGTTTCTCAATACCCTACACATCCTTTAAATACTAATTTGAAAACAATTACTTGGCTGCAAAAAAAATATCCCCATTACAGGATTGGCTATTCCGATCATACTATAGGTATTTCGGCAGCGGTAGCAGCGGTAGCTATGGGTGCTGAAATAATTGAGAAGCACATAACCTTAGATAGGAACATGAAGGGCACTGATCAGGCTGGTTCTCTCGGGATAGATGGTATTTATCGTATGGTGCGGGATATAAGAATAATGGAAATGAGCTTAGGTAAAGAAGATATATATATTGAACCCGAAGTTGTAAAGGCAAAAGAAAAATTAGA
This sequence comes from uncultured Bacteroidia bacterium, assembly GCA_964498865.1. Taxonomy (GTDB): domain Bacteria; phylum Bacteroidota; class Bacteroidia; order Palsa-948; family Palsa-948; genus Palsa-948. The sequence goes on along the minus strand of CAZCJN010000177.1, from coordinate 3,241 downwards.
ACGGTCAATCGCTACAAATAAAATTTTAAAAAAGGGGAATGTAGTGAAAGAAGAAGATATTCATCTGCTTTCGCCCGGCACCGGATTCAGATGGAGTGAAAAAGATAAGGTGGTTGGAAAAAAACTTATTAACGATATCAATAAAGACGAACTGATTTTTAAAAACGATATTGAATAATGAAACATAAAGTACATACCAAAACAATTGCTTCGGAAAGAGAAATAAATAATCGTTTGGAGTTTTTAAAAAAATATAAGTCAAATCCAATCCCTGACAATGAACAATTAGCAAATCTTGGACTGTTTTTTAAGCGACAAGAACTTAGTAAGATTTTATTTTTAGATGAAATATACCGACAGATTGTTAATGTGCACGGGGTAATTATAGAGTTTGGTGTAAGGTGGGGATCTAATTTGGTCACGTTAAATAACCTGAGAGGAATTTATGAGCCATATAATTACAGCCGTAAAATTATCGGCTTTGATACTTTTTCCGGTTTTCCTGTATTAAATAATAAGGATGGGAAGCACGAGGTTATTAAAAAAGGAAGTTTTTCTGTAAGTGAGAATTATGAAAAGTATCTTTTGGAATTGCTGGATTACCATCAGTCTGAATCGCCGTTGAGTCATATTAATAAGAATTTTCTGTATAAAGGGGATGCTTCAAAGACCTTTCAACAATATCTGAAAGAACATCCTGAAGCGATAATTGCTTTTGCCTATTTTGATTTTGATATATACGAACCTACTCAGAAGTGTTTGAAATTATTATTGCCGCATATGCCTAAAGGAGCAATAATTGGTTTTGATGAATTAACCGATCCTCATTTTCCGGGTGAAACGGTTGCCTTAAAAGAAGTAATGAAACTAAGACATTGCAGGTTGGTGCGATCCAAATTTTCTGCAATTCAATCCTATATAATATTAGAATGATGAGCCTTCCTAAATTAATTATTACCGACATTGACGGCGTTTGGACAGATGGAGGTATGTACTATGACCAAGCCGGAAATGAATGGAAAAAATTTAACACATCAGACAGCGCAGGAGTGCTGTTTTGTAAAAAATTAAATATTCCGGTTTGTATCCTTACAGGCGAGAATACGGAAATAGTAAAACGGCGCGCAGAGAAGCTAAGTATAGATTATGTATTTCAAGGAGTGCAGGATAAATTAAAAACAGCTACAGAATTATGCAAGCAGCTTTCAATCTCTTTACAAGACACAGCTTATATAGGAGATGACATAGGGGATTATAAATTATTGAAGGCGGTAGGTATAAGTGCTGCTCCTGCCAATGCCCCGAATTACATCAAAGAAATAACTCATTTCGTAACTAATAAAAAAGGAGGAGATGGTGCATTCAGAGAATTTGTAGAGCATATTTTAGAAAAAAATAATTTATTCTCAGCCATTTTAGATTCTTTATAATGCAAGGAGTCTTTTCTGTTTTTTATTCTTTTCTTAATCACTGGTTAATCTACCTATTTGTAAATGCTCCTAAGACTAAGGAGCAATTTTCTGCTTTTAATTTATTTCAATCTACATTTCGTATAGCCGAGAGCGAAAGAAAGCGCCCCTTGTTAGTTTTTTGGCAGTACGCAAGTTTGATAAAACTGCTTTTTAAACCGAAGGTAAATTCACAAGCTCTTATTTCAGAAACAAAAGGCGGTACATACTTGTATGATGCTTCTCGATCAGCGTATTCTTTGCGAAAAGATTATGTAAATTATTTTTCAGGAAAAGATACAATATGCGGAGGCATTTTTAAAGAAGAGTTATATTATAGTTCGTCATTTTATAACAATGTTGTTTTATTCTTTCTACTCTCTGCATGGCTTCCGTTTTTGCTTATACACAGCTTATTTAAAAAAGATAAAGCTCCGATAGCTATGCTGTTTAGAGAAATGGGAGCGGTTATAAATCTCTTAGCATTGTGTCACGAATTTGGCATACATACAATTTACTACTTTTGTATTTATGAGAAGGACTCTAATATCTCAACGTTGCTTTTGAATAGGAGTGGAGTAAAAGTGAATAAAATAACTTCCGAAGTTCCACTGTCTATTTGGAATAAAACGATTATAGCAGATAACTTATATATCTGTAGCGGTTATCAGAATGATGAATTGAAAAATAATTCACGGTCGGTGTTTGCATCTAATGTGGAGTTATGGGGGCCGGAACGTATGCTGGATAATGTTTCTAAATACCAATTCTCTGTTCCTCCTAATAAAAACAGTATTGGTTTTTATTCTACCGGAGGGTGGGTAAGGAAGTTAGAAAATCACATGGATCAAAATGCAGACCTGGAAAAATTAGAAGAACAAGTGAAACAGGTGCTGAAAAGGTTTTGCCTTTCAAATAGAGAATATCAATTAATTATTTTTTTACATCCTCGCGAAAAATGGGAGAAGTATCGTAAGCAAACAACAGAAAAATACAAAAAAGATTTTGAAGGAGTTAACTACTTACTTGAAACAGACAGTTCAACTCTCACATTTGAGAAAGCTGATTTAGGTATAGCCTTTTTTTCTACCATCCTGTTTGAAAGACTTTATTACGGATATAAAACTTTGATAATGCCTATTGATTTAGGAGATAAATTTCCGGTTAAGAATAGTAATATATTCAGTTTATGTGCTTATACAGCAGATGATTTATCTGTTAAGATTAACCGAAGTGCCTCTCTCTCAAACATAGATTTTTTTAGGACGAATAGGGTTGAGTATTGTGCAAAGTATTTATACAACTAATGTATGTGCGGCATAGCGGTCTATTATAACAAAACAGGTATAACCAAGGATTCGCTTGCTGCCTCTCTTGCAAGTTTGGAATTAGTAAGGCATCGTGGCCCGAACGGAGACGGAGTTGCTTTGATAAATACAAAAACAGGAGATATAAAATTTCTTCGAACACAAGATACACCGGCAGATATATCTGCTACGCTAACCATTACTGGCTATCAAGACTGTTCAGCCGATTTATTTTTAGGACATAGGCGTTTAAGTATTATTGATTTATCCTCCGGAGGTTTTCAGCCTATGACAGATGCCCATGGCAACTGCATTGTATTTAACGGAGAAGTATATAATTATTTAGAAATAAAAGAAGAGTTGAAAAAATTAGGCTTGCTATTCAAAACAAATTCAGATACCGAAGTTGTTTTAACAGCCTATAGAACATGGGGAAAAGATTGTTTGCAAAAGTTTAACGGCATGTGGAGTATTTGTATTTGGGAT
>CAZCJN010000176.1:0-5177 GCA_964498865.1 uncultured Bacteroidia bacterium | reverse complement strand
GAGCAAGTGCTTTCGAGAAAGGGTTTGAAGCCGGAGTGGAAAGCAGGTGCGGAATCAATTTTACATATGTTTTTATCTATAGTAAGTAAAATATCTCTGTTTAAAGGGAGATTTCTTTGCTGCGAAAAAGAGAGAAGGTATAAGAGGCAAGCAAATGCTAAGAGAAGAAATAAATTAGGTCTGAAGGATATTTTGTTGTTTCTCATTTAATGAATGAGAGAAGCTTCTTTTCAGAATTTTGCTTTCACTTCTTCGTATACGGTTTTTATTCCTGTTTCCAAAGAAATTTTATGTTTCCAACCTAAAGAATGGATTTTAGAAACATCCATTAGCTTACGTGGAGTTCCATCGGGTTTAGATGAGTCGAATTTTAATTCCCCCGAGTAACCAACAATTTTTTTAATGAGAAGGGCCAGGTCCTTAATAGAAATATCGTCGCCCATTCCAATATTTACCAATCCTTCTTTGTCATAGCCGTTCATTAAAAAAAGACATGCATCTGCAACATCATCGGTATGTAAGAATTCTCTTTTAGGCGTACCGCTTCCCCAAACTTCTACAAATGGTTTGTTTTCTTTTTTTGCTTCATGAAACTTACGTAGCAGGGCAGGGAGTACATGTGAGTTTTTCAGATCGTAATTATCATTTGGCCCAAACAGGTTAGTAGGCATTGCAGAGATGAAATTGCAGCCATACTGTGCTCGGTAAGCATCGCACATCTTTATGCCGGCTATTTTAGCAATAGCATAGGGTTCATTGGTTGGTTCAAGTAATCCCGTCAGTAAGTATTCTTCTTTAAGCGGCTGAGGAGCCATTTTAGGATAGATGCAGGAAGATCCTAAAAATAAAAGCTTTGTTACTTTATTCTCAAATGAATGATGAATCACATTGTTTTGAATCATCAGGTTCTTGTAAATGAAATCGGCACGATAAGTATTATTGGCATAAATACCACCCACTCGTGCAGCGGCCAAAAAAACATATTCCGGTTTTTCGGTACTGAAGAATTGTTTTACTGCTGCCTGATTTGTTAGATCCAGTTCTTGAGAGGAGCGTGTGATAATGTTAGTATACCCTTCTTTTTGTAGTCTTCTCAAAATGGCCGATCCAACCATTCCTTTATGCCCGGCTATATATATCTTAGAACTTTTCTCCATTATTCGTGCTGATCAAAAATTTTATGTCCTCCTTGTTTCAGGTATTTGTCTCTTTCAAATAATTGTACGTCGCATTTTACCATTTCTTTTACAAGGTCTTCAACAGAGTATTTAGGTTTCCATCCTAATTGTTTGTTGGCCTTAGAAGCATCTCCAACCAACAGATCTACTTCTGCAGGGCGAAAATATTTTTTATCAATTTCTATAATGGTTTCTCCTGTAGCAACGTTTATTCCTTTTTCGTCCTCTGCTTTTCCTTTCCACTCGATTTTAATGCCTGTTTCAGCAAAGGCTAACTCAATAAATTTTCGAACAGATATCTTTTTTCCGGTAGCTAATACAAAATCATCTGCTTGTTTTTGCTGAAGCATCAACCACATACCTTCTACATAATCTTTTGCATGTCCCCAGTCGCGCTCTGCATCAATATTTCCCAGGTATAATTTTTTCTGAAGTCCTAATGAAACTTTTGCGGCAGCGCGGGTTATTTTTCTTGTTACAAACGTTTCACCGCGAATAGGGCTTTCATGATTAAATAAAATCCCATTGCATGCATACATGTTGTAAGATTCACGATAGTTTTTGGTGATATAAAAAGCATAGGCCTTGGCAGCGCCATAGGGACTACGAGGATTGAACGGGGTAGATTCCTTTTGAGGGATTTCTAATACTTCTCCATATAGCTCTGATGTAGATGCCTGGTAGAACTTTGTTTTCTGTTCCATTTTTAAAATACGAATGGCTTCGAGCAAGCGAAGTGTTCCAATAGCATCGGCATTGGCCGTGTATTCGGGGGTTTCGAAAGAAACTCGTACGTGGGATTGAGCAGCTAAATTGTAAATCTCATCGGGTTGTGTTTCTTGTACTATGCGTATTAAGCCAGTACTGTCTGTTAGATCACCGTAATGAAGAAAGAAATTAACCCCTTTCTCATGTTGATCTTCATACAAATGATCGATGCGATCGGTATTAAAGAGTGAACTTCTGCGTTTTATACCATGAACGGTATATCCTTTTTTAAGAAGAAGCTCAGCCAGGTAAGCTCCATCTTGTCCCGTAACGCCGGTAATTAATGCTACTTTACTCATAATATGAATTGGTTAATTGGCGAATTTACAAATAATATACCTTCGCAATTATGTTTGAAAATACATCTTCTATAAGAACTGAACTTTCCTCATTGGGAGAGTTTGGATTAATAAAACACATAAGGCAGCACGTGTTACTCAATAATGAATCTACGCTTTGTGGTATCGGTGACGATGCTGCCGTAGTTAAATATGCGGAGAACAAGCATACGCTTGTTTCTACCGATATGCTTATTGAGGGAGTTCACTTTGATCTTACTTACTGCCCGCTTAAACATTTAGGCTATAAAGCTGTATCGGTAAATGTTTCCGATATATATGCCATGAATGGCACCCCCAAACAGATCCTTGTTTCATTGGCTGTCTCTAACCGTTTTTCGTTAGAAGCTATTGAAGAACTGTATGCCGGAATGTTGCTTGCCTGCAAACGTTTTGATGTTGATCTGATCGGGGGGGATACTTCTTCTTCGCGTTCAGGGATGGTGATTAATATTACAGTTTTAGGCGAATCGGATAAAGACGATATTGTTTACAGAAGTGGGGCCAAAGAAAGCAACTTGCTTTGTGTATCAGGCGATCTGGGATCTGCTTATTTAGGACTTCAATTGTTGGAAAGGGAGAAAAAAATATTCATGGAGAATCCGGGTGTTCAACCCGATATGGAAGGGCAAGATTATTTGCTGGAAAGGCAATTAAAACCGGAAGCTCGTAAGGATATTATTAAACAATTAAAAGAAGCAGGTGTTAAACCCACTTCGATGATCGATGTGTCAGACGGACTTGCATCAGAGGTATTACACCTTTGCACCGAATCGAATGTAGGTTGTCTTTTGTATGAAAATAAAATTCCTATAGATGATTCTGCTGTACAAAGAGCGAAGGAGTTTAATTTAAATCCTACAATGTGTGCCCTTAATGGCGGAGAAGACTATGAATTGCTTTTTACGGTTGATATTAAAGACCATGACAAAATAAAAAAGTGTAAAGACATAAGTGTTATCGGGCATATAACTTCTCAAAGTGAAGGAATGAATTTAGTACTTACGGGTACCGAAATGCTTGTAGCTCTTAAAGCTCAAGGCTGGGATTCTTTGTTGAAGAAATAAGTAATGTTTAATGTAACAAGGGAATAAGAGTCAATAAATCTTTACTACTTATTTGGTTTGTTAATGTTGTATTTATACTTTCCAAACATTTTAAGTAAAGGAATAATTTTGTCGCTTTGCATGTAATCAGGGCTTTTTGCTGCGGCCTCAATATTTGCTTGTTGAGTGTCAATTCCCCATAGTGTGATACGAAGGCCGTTGTCGTGAGCAAATTTTACCTGCTCCTCTGAAATTGATTTTGTGTGTATCGTAATGCCAAATAAATTCATTGCTTTAGCTACTCTGAATCCCTCGTTAAAGTTGGGTGGATATATGAAAAGCTTTAGTCCTTTTTTCTTTTTTTGAAGAATATGTAAAAGAGTTGTGTCTTGGCTTTCAATTAACAAGTTGTTTTCAAGGTGAAACTCATGTATGGCATTTATTATTGCATTGGCGTATTGATTTAAGAAAGTATTATAATCAATGTTATGTGTGTAAAGTTTACAGTCGAACGTAAATGTAAATTTGCTTATATCATAGCCGTCTGCAGTAAGTTCTTTCATCATATCCCGGAAGGAAGAAAGGTTTATTTTGCTGGAAATAGGAGAGGTTCTATGGCATCCCCATATATCCGGCCAAAGTAAGTCGTTGATCATCCCCTTGCATAAGGTTCCTTCTTCTAAGTATGAATCATGATAAACAATCAGTACCGAATCTTTTGTCATTTGGATGTCCATTTCTGTACCATCCGAACCAATACGTAGGCATGGTTCAATAGACTCATATGAATCAATTGGGTATTTAAATTCTAAACCCATTCCCGCATGGCCAAATGCAGAAATAATATTACCATTCAAGTTGTTTGTTTTGTTTATTGCAGGGTCTTTACTGCAAGAATGAAAAACAGCAATGATGAACAAGAAAAAAATAATGATTTTTATTGAGAGCTTCATTTTATAAAATAATGTAATGTAAATTACTGCTCAAAGGTTTCCTTTGCGTGTTTTAAGAATATGTTTATGGCTTTGTTCCCTTGTTTCCCTAATGAGATAGAGAATTTATTTACGTAAAGCCTAATGTGTTTTTTGATTACATCATCATCTAGCTCTTGCGAATGTTCTTTTATAAATTCTTTACTGCTGTTCGGATGAGCAAAAGCAAATTCAACACTTCTTTTTATAACTCTGTTTACTTTTTTTCGCGTCTCCGCATCGAAAGTGTTTTTAATAGCTATGCATCCTAAAGGAATAGGTGATTTAGTTTTTTTCTCCCACCAATCGCCGAGGTCAATTATTTTTTTCAACCCTTTTTCTTTGTAGGTAAATCTGCTTTCATGTATGATTACTCCGGCATCTACTTTTTCTTTTAACACCGCATCTTCTATTTTTGAAAACAGCACCTCTTTTTTATTTTGAACAGCAGGGTAGGCGAGAGAGAAAAGCAAATTAGCAGTCGTGTATTTTCCGGGAATAGCAACAGTGGAATGTGATGTTAGCGGTTTGGTGTTTGAGGTTGTGACAACAAGTGGTCCTACCCCAAAACCTAATGCACTTCCGGAATCAAGTAGCGCATATTTTTTTTGTAGTTGAGTAAATGCAAAAAAACTGAGTTTGGTAATATCAAGTTGTTTGCTTTGTGATGGGGTGAAGGCCTTACGATTCAGTGCTTCAACATCTTCAATTACCGGTTTAAAATGCAATCCTTCGGTGTCGATTTTTTGATGGAGCAATGCATCGAATATAAAACAGTCATTGGGGCAAGGAGAAAAGCCCAGCGTAAGTGCTTTTTTGAATTTTTTATTTTTCGTACTCATTTATTTTTTTTCTCCACGCTTCGGGAATCAAAAT
>CAZCJN010000175.1:0-5193 GCA_964498865.1 uncultured Bacteroidia bacterium | reverse complement strand
TTCATTCAAGATAGATACCACTAATAATTTTGAGAACATGGACACATTTCTTCTTAAAAAAAGAGATAAGATTTATGTCTTGAAGGATTTAAGACGGATAGACAGATACTATATCGAAGTCAATGGTATGACACGGATAAATGACACTTTTCCATATATGGAAGGGATGACACTGGCGGATGCAATCATTTTAGCAAAAGGGTTTAAAATGGAAGCAGCAGCAAACAGAATAGAAATTGCCCGTATTGCCAACTATGATAAGGCCATCTCTCAGTCTGTCCCAACTCAGGTTACTATTTTGAGCTATAGTATAAGTAAAAATGTGGGCAAAGACCCTGTTGCTAATTCTATAAAATTACAGCCGTTTGATCAAATCTTTGTTCGACCAACGCCAGAGTTTGAATATCAAATGAAAGTAAGTGTAAAAGGTGAAGTGTTATATCCGGGCGAGTATGTTTTAACAACTAAAGATGAAAAAATATCCTCTTTAATAGAAAGAGCCGGTGGACTTACCCGTTTTGCCTATCCTGATGGAGCAACTTTAAACAGATCAGAAAATGGGATTGGATTCGTATTATTAGACCTAAATAAAGCATTGGCCAATAAGAATTCTAAATATAATTATGTTCTTAAAAAAGGAGACAGTATTACTGTGCCTGCTATAAAAGATTTAGTAACACTTAAGGGACAGTTTAATTATCCATCGGAAAAGCGACCTGAAAATTTATATGTACCTTATACAGATGGAAAAGATGCAAAATTTTATATCACAAAATATGGTGCCGGTTTTAGTGATAGTGCTTTCGCTCGTAAAACATATGTCATCCGCCCTAATGGACAAATTCTTAGAACGCACCGCTCTATGTTTGGAAAAGTATTTCCAAATGTTGAAAAAGGGTCTGTTATAGTCGTACCTGAAAAAGAAAAGAAAGAAAAAAAGAAAAAGGAAAAGAATTCTGATCCCCAAAAGTTTAATAGGATATTAAATGCTTCAATTGGTGCAGCAACTTCCTTACTAACTCTTTATTTATTATTTTTAACTGTCAGGAATGCCAAATAATGCAGATGAAAATATAACTGAAGAGAAAGATACACTTCTTTCAAATGTGCAGAATAACAATTCTGATATTGGCTCGTTAGAACAAGATCAGAGTTTAAAAAACATAATCAGAATACTCAAAGAGCTAACTGATATCGCAAAAACTTATTCCTTTTTTTTGGCAATTCCTGTTGTTTTGATGGCTCTGTATGGTTTTTATAAATCTAAGCAAGTAAAACCAACTTATACGGCAAAGATTACTTTCTTTTTATCCGAAGACAGACCTCAGATTCCTGGATTTGGTGCTGGTAATTTTACTAATATCCTGCAAACAACTAATAACAACTTTAACAACCCTAAAAAATTAAAAGAATATGCCTTTACAGAAAAGGTAGGTTCTAAACTGTTGTTCAAAAAATACTATTTCAGAGGTAAGGAAGACTATCTGGCTAATCATTATCTGAATTTGTTTAACAACCTGCAAGGCAGTTTCTTTAAAGATTTTACAAACGTAAAAGATTTAAATACACAAGACTATCTTATCTTCAAACGAATTTTAGGCGGAATTCGACAGATGGTAACTGTAGATTATAATGAGGCAGAAATTTATTCCATAACAGTTACTACAGGAGACGAAGAATTTTCTAAATTATTATGTGAAGCTTTCTATGAAAATGTTATTGCCTACTATATTGAACGGGCAACAGGCAAGGCTAAAATCACCGTTGACTTTTTGGAAGAAAAACTAGCTCTTGTAAAAGCTCAATTGGAAAATTCTGAGTATAATCTTGCCGATTATAAAGATAAAGCTAATAACCTAATCACATTTAAAGCAGACTTGATAGAAACCAGATATATAAGAAACAAATCATTGCTGGAAGGTCTCTATGCTGAATCTGCCAGAGGACTTGAAGCGGCAAAAACCAATTACCAATCCATTTTACCTTTATTTTCAACAATAGACGAACCACATCTTCCTCTACAAACTAATGTTACTTCCACACTTAATCAAACGCTGATGTTTATTGGTATTGGCTTCTTCTTAGATCTGTTAATTATAGGATTTATTTATTTCAGAACAAACTTCTGGGTACAGCTCAAAGCCATGTTTAAATCTGCTTAATCATTTGCATGAATATCACTCCCACTCCACTTCAGGATTTATTTATAATTGAGCCCCGTGTATTTGAAGACGAAAGAGGATTCTTCTTTGAAAGTTACAGCGAGCAACAACTTACTAAAAACGGACTGCCGTATAATTTCATTCAAGATAATCATTCTAAGTCTGCTTATGGTGTTTTAAGAGGATTGCATTTTCAAAATGCCCCTTATGCCCAAGCTAAATTAGTTCGTGTTGTTGAGGGAAGCGTCTTGGATGTAGCAGTCGATTTAAGAATGGACTCACCCACCTATTTGCAACATTTCTCTTTAGAATTATCTGCTGAAAATAAAAAACAATTGCTCATTCCCAGAGGCTTTGCTCATGGGTTTGTGGTGTTGACTCCCACATGTGAGTTTCTTTATAAATGCGATAATGTTTATGACAAAGCCTCTGAAGGAGGTATCGCCTATAATGACCCTCAATTGAATATAGACTGGAAAATTCCTGCCTCAGCTATTATTCTTAGCGATAAAGACAAGCATAACCCCACGCTGAAAGATGCGTACTATTCTTTTTGATATTTTATGTTGACAGAAATAATAAAAATTGCGCAAGATGCCGGAGATGCTATCTTGCAGGTATATAATCAACCGGTAGAAGTAGAAATAAAATCCGATAATTCTCCGCTTACACTCGCTGACAAAAAATCTAACGAGATCATTATAGCCGGATTAAATAAATTCTTTCCAACCATTCCTGTGATTTCTGAAGAAACCAAACTTACCGAATATGCAGTAAGAAAAGAATGGACAAGCTGTTTTATTGTGGATCCGCTTGATGGTACTAAAGAATTTATTAAGCGCAATGGTGAGTTCACCGTTAATATTGCACTCACTGAAAACGGCGTTCCTGTTTTGGGGGTGATTTATTTACCGGCAAAAGAAATCACCTATTTCGCAGAAAAAGGAAAGAGGTGTTTTAAACTGGAACAAAACACTAAAACGCAACTTCATGTACGAGAACCCGCTGAAGACGGATTGCTCAAAATTGTAGGCAGCCGCTCACACCAGACACCGGAGCTGTTAGCTTATGTGGATGAAAAAAAACAACACTTCAAAGAAGTAGAATTTGTTGCAGCCGGAAGCTCACTTAAGTTTTGCTTAATTGCTGAAGGCAAGGCGGATATCTATCCCAGATTAGGACCCACAATGGAATGGGATACCTGTGCCGGACAAATAATAGCTGCCGAAGCCGGTGCTATTACTACTGTATTCAATACTGATGAAACTATGGTTTACAACAGAGAAAATCTGCTCAATCCTTATTTTATTGTAAAGAGCAAAGATTGTCCATAAAACAATTGTCGGTTATAAAAATGACTTGCTGATGTATGAAAATTAGGATTGCTTTTTTTACTGATATTCCCAAAATAATAGAAGTGGCGGCTTTGGTATGGAAACAAACCTACCGTGCATTTTTGTCTGATGAGCAAGTGGAATATATGTATGCAAGAATGTATAATGCCGATGCGATAAAAGAGCAAATGCAGCAAGGATGCACCTATCTCCTCTATCTGGATGAGCAACAAATACAGGGTTTTGTGGCGTACGAAATAAAAGGGGATGTTTATGGCATTTTAAAAGAAGACATCATCTATCTGCATCGCTTATATGTAAGACAGGATATTCATAAAAAGGGTGTCGGCAGCGCACTCTTGCAGGCAGTAGAAAATGTGGCTATTAAAAGCCATTGCCCTTATATACAACTCAATGTACACCGCAAAAATCCGGCGATGTATTTCTACAAAAAAATGGGATTTGAGCTATATGAAAAAACCGACATCGCTTACGGCCCCTTCTGGCTGAATGATTATATTTTGAGGAAGAAGATTACTAAAGTATAATCAGTACCCCTCCAATTAAATCAGCTTTATCTACATAACCAGTATAACGTGAGTCATAAGAATTATATCGATTGTCTCCTAAGAAAAAAAACTTATTTTGAGGAATTACTATTGGTCCGTAGTTACCAATTTTCCATTCTAATTGTTTATTCATGAATAATAAACTGTCGTTGTAATCATTTGATTCAATTTCTCGAACTGCAATTGTATAATTATTTTTTTCTGCTTCCTGTTTTGTTAAAAACTGAATAGAATACTCTGCATTAAAAGGGATAGTATTCATATTGAAAAATTCTTCTGGTCTATTTTCCTGTTTTTCTATTGGCACAAGATAGGGTAATGCTATCGAATAATTAATATCGCATAGTTGATGATTTATAAACAGATATCCATCTATTAACGCCAAGGTATCTCCGGCTACTGCTGCAATTCTTCGTACTATCTTCTCATTTTTTCTATTTTCAAAAGTTGTATTATACACATATATATCTCCACGTTTAGGCTTAATAAATTTAGTTACAAAAAAGTAATCTCCTGGCTTTAAGCTTGGATACATACCCGTAGTAGGAACTTTATAAAACCCAATATAACCTATTGCTCTCAACAGGATATATAGAATTCCAAAAACGCCTATTGTGATACCTACAATTCTCGTTATTTTATTTAACATATTATTTTAAATAATTTATTTATTATTTACAAACAGTTAGATTTATCTTTTCTTTGTATTCTGTTATATTTATCGTATTTGAATTATCATACAGTTAATCTATAAAATCTTGTGCTCTGCCTGTAGTTACTCGTTTTTTGCTTTTTAAACGAATAAATAATCCTTCTGCTTTTGGAAATTCATATTCATAAAAATAATCGCAGCTAAGTTGTTTTGATTGTTTGAACTGCTCATCTGTATGTTCAATCTCCGCACAGGCATTCATCATCTTCAGCCATATCCAACCCATCGTCAAAATGCCGAATAATTCTAAATACAAAGTGGCGTCACTCAAATAAGCTTCCGCACCTTCTTGTTGTGCCACACCCATCAGGTGCATACTCAATTCTTGTAATGAACCTAGTTTTTGTTCTAATTTTTCGGCATAAGCTTTCGTGTTTTCATGTTGTTTTGCTTTTTTTACATCCGCCATTACTTCC
>CAZCJN010000174.1:0-5223 GCA_964498865.1 uncultured Bacteroidia bacterium | reverse complement strand
TAAGAGCATATTATCTACAGTAGCTTTGTTATTTCTTTCAATTATTTTAATGGCAGTTCGAGGAAAAGCACCGGTATTCTTCCCCAGTGGAGATCCTAATTTTGCATATGTATATCTATCGCTTCCTGTTGGAACAGATCCTGCTTATACAGATAGCGTATTAAAGGTTGTAGAAAAAAAAGTGAATACCGTATTTTCTCCGGATGGAACTCCAAATCCTATTGTGTCTTCTATGATTTCAAATGTAACTATTTCTGTTACTGACCCTGCGGATGAAGACCAGGGGCAATATCCTAACCGTGGTAAAATACAAATTGCTTTTGTTCCTTTTGCAGAGCGTAACGGTGTTTCTACACTACCTTATTTAGGAAAAATCAGGGAGGCTGTAAAAGGCATTCCGGGTGCTAATATTCAGGTAGCACAAGAGCAGGCTGGGCCTCCGCAACCCAAACCCATTACGGTTGAAATTACAGGAGATGACCTAGCAGAAATGTCTAAGACATCTAAGGATGTAAAAATGTATCTGGATAGTTTAAAAATTCCGGGAGTGGAAGAATTGAAATCTGATTTTGAAGATAATAAACCGGAAATTGTTTTTGACATTGACCGTGAACGCGCTAATCGAGAAGGTATTTCCATGGGACAAATAGGAATGGAGATCCGTAAGGCTGTTTTCGGATTAGATAAAACTTCTAAGTTTAGAGACCTTGATGATGAATATCCTATTCAAGTAAGATTCAATGAATCACAACGTAATAATATAGATGCTATCAAAAATTTGAAAATAGTCTATCGTGATATGGGAATGGGAGGAATGATACGCCAGGTTCCGCTTTCTTCTTTTGCTGACATACGTTATGAAAATACGTATGGCGGAATAAAACGCAAACAACAAAAACGTGTTATTACTTTATCTTCCAATGTGCTTTCAGATTTTAATCCTAACGAAGTAGCTCTACAGGTTCAAAAAGAGATAGAAAGATATAAAGCACCACATGGAATAACTGTTCAAATGGTTGGAGCACAGGAAGAACAGATTGAGACGGGAAAATTCTTGGGGAATGCTTTAATGATCTCTATTGGATTGATCATACTTGTACTTGTAATTCAGTTTAACTCGGTGAGCAAGCCTATAATTATTCTTACGGAAATTTTATTCAGCATCATAGGTGTTTTGTTAGGTGTTTCTATTTTTGGTATGGATATGTCTATTGTAATGACCGGTATAGGTGTTGTTGCTCTTGCCGGAATTGTTGTTCGAAATGGAATTCTTCTAATTGAATTTGCCGACCTTATGATGGAGCAGGGAATGAATGCACGTGATGCCATTATGGAAGCCGGAAAAACAAGGATGACACCGGTAATACTTACAGCATCTGCAACTATACTGGGTCTTATACCTCTTGCTGTAGGCCTTAATATTGATTTTGTAACTTTATTTACAGAATTAAACCCCCATCTGTTTTTCGGTGGTGACAGCGTTGCCTTCTGGGGGCCGCTTTCCTGGACTATGATTTTTGGGTTAGGATTTGCAACCTTGGTGACACTCTTACTGGTGCCTATCATGTATCTTAGCGCATATAATCGTAAACAACGTGCGAAGAAAATTATGGAGTATCATGGCCTATTTCATGGGTTAATGTATTTACCTTTTATTACACCCATACTTAAAATGTTTACTCCCAAAGAAGTTTATAAAAATTAGTTGAATGAAATACATTCTTAAAATCGAAGAGTGCTTAATGCTGTTGCTGGCACTCTTCGCATTTTATGAATACGATTTAGCTTGGTGGAAATTTTTCACATTTATTTTACTCCCGGATGTAGGTATGACGGGCTATCTTTTTAATGCGCGAGTGGGTGCTATCACCTATAACCTAACCCATCATAAAGGAATCGCTATATTTATTTTTATTATAGGCAGCTATTTTTCAAATCAATTATTGCTTGTTACAGGAATTATTCTATTTGCTCATTCCTCCTTAGATAGAATACTGGGTTATGGACTAAAATTTTCTAACGATTTTTCAAATACTCACTTAGGTATAATCGGCAAAAATAAATCAGCATGAAAAAACTATTTCTTTTCGCTTTGCTTTCTATTTTTCTTTCTTGTGCTAAAAAAAGCAATGTAATAAAACCTGTTAGAAAAGATATTACTCAGGCAGTATATGCTTCGGGTAAAATTTACCCCGTTAATGATTATAAAATATACGCCAAACTACCGGGCTATATACAAACCATACATGTAAAAATAGGAGACGTTGTGAAAATAGGGCAACCTTTAATTACTATAAGGAGTGAGGTGAGTGATAAAAATGTCGCCATGGCAAAAAACCAGTATGAATTAGCTGAAAAAAATGCTGCGGAGAATTCATCTGTCATTAATGCACTTAAGCAAGATGTTAAATCTGCAAAAACAAAGTATGAATTGGACTCTATTAATTATGATCGCTATAAGAATCTTTCCAAAGAAGATGCTACCTCCCAATTGCAACTAGACCAATCCAAGGCTCAGTTCGAAATATCTAAACAGAACTTTTTAAAATCATATAACAACCTTATTACTACCAATGACAGGTTGAAAACTGAACTTGAAAATGCCAGGCTTCAATTAGAATCACAAAACTCTAACAGAAGCGAATATATTATTGCATCCGCGGTTGGTGGTAAGGTTTATGATATTGTGCCCAAAGAAGGCGAGTTGGTGAATAATATGCTCATGCTGATGGAAGTAGGGGATGAAAATAAATTTCAAGTGGAGCTAAGCATCGATGAAACAGATGTGTCTTTTATTCGCCAAAACCAAGATATAGTTTATACTATCGATGCCTATAAGAATAAGATCTTTAATGGCAAGGTTGTAGAATTGTATCCTAGAATAAATCAGCTAAATAAAACAAGTAAGGTTATTGCTGGCATTGAGTTGGATAAATCTGTAATTGTTTTCTCGGGCATGTCGGTAGAAGCCAATATCATTTTTTCTAAAAAGAATAATGCACTTGTTATTCCAAGAGAGTTTTTATTTGAGAATAATAAGATAATCAGAAAAATAGAAAATGATACATTAGGAATCCAAAAAGGAGTAGAGGATCTGGAATTTGTTGAAATACTTGGAGAAGTTAGTGAAGAAACTGAAATTGTAAAACCATAATTTCCGGCTTGTTTTCATGTCTATTCTTAAATCACCCATTGTAAAAATATCTTTGCGTCATTTGCTGGCAAAGAAAAGGCAGACCATTGTGGCTATGATGGGGGTGATGTTTGGTATTGCAATTTTTATCTTTCAAGCAGGACTTATGTCGGGTTTTCAAACCACATTTATTGATCAAACGGTAAATACTACTGCTAATATTCGTCTTTATAACGAAGCAAGTAAAAACCGTCCAAGCATACTTTCTCAACTTGATTCCATGAAAGGCAAGACAATTTGGGTAAATAACCAAAAACCTAAAGATGAACAGCCTAAGATCCGTAATGGGAAACAAATAATAGAAATATTAGAGAAAGATAAACGGGTAATAGGTGTATCTCCCTTTTTAGGCTCTCAGGCAATTTTTAAGATGGGGATTGCCCAAGTGAGCGGAAGGGTTTCCGGAGTTGATATAGTAAAAGAGAATATTCTGTTTAACGTACAGAAAAATAATATTGAAGGGAATATCTTAAAGCTGCAAACAATTCCAAATGGGATCATCCTTGGTGAGGGATTGGCTGCCTTGCTTGGGGCAAAGATGGGAGACAACCTTAACATAATTTCTCCTATAGGGGTTACCTTAGAAATGAAAGTAGTGGGAATCAACAGAAGTGGATTAACTGAGGTGGATAAAAGCCGCGCCTACATTAATCTTCGTAATGCTCAAAAACTTTTGCAGGTGGATGGGTCTTATATTACTGATATTAATATCAAGCTGAAAAACATCAATGAATCTGAAACACTGGCGAAATATTACGAGAAAAAATTTGGATACAAAGCTCTTGACTGGAAAGAAGCAAATGCTAATATTTTCGGGATCTTTAAAATTCAGAACATGATTACCTATCTCATCATTGTTTCTATACTCATTGTATCCGGGTTTGGCATTTTCAATATTCTTATGATGATCATTTATGAAAAAATGCCCGACATTGCTATTTTAAAAGCAGTTGGTTATAAGGATAAAGATATTGTTAGAATCTTTCTTACCGAATCACTTTTAATTGGCATAGTAGGGGGCTTGTTGGGTTTAGCATTAGGTTTTGTAATGCAACAGGTTGTAGGTTCTATTCGCATGGATGTAAAAGGTTTTGTATCACTCGAATATTTGAAATTTAATTCATCTCCTGCCTTTTATGCTTTTGCCTATTTTTTTGCACTGATAGTAACAGCTGCCGCAGGATATATACCTGCCAGAAAGGCCTCTAAAATAGACGCTATAGAAATCATTCGATCTAAATGATAGAGCATAAAAACATAATTACTACTAAAAATCTTAACAAGTTTTTTCACGATCCGGTTGAGTTTCAGGCATTACAGGATGTAGACATGTATATCAAACAGGGTGAATTTGCTTCAATTGTGGGTGCTTCGGGAAGCGGAAAATCTACTTTGCTATATGTGCTATCTACATTAGATACCGATTATAAAGGGCACATTTATTTTGATGGTGACGATCTGAGCACGAAGTCGAAAAATGAACTTGCAGAAATAAGGAATGAGAAAATAGGATTTGTTTTTCAATTTCATTATTTATTACCGGAGTTTACTGTGCTGGAAAATGTAGCCTTGCCCGCTATTAAACTTGGCAAATATCCGCAGGAGCAGGTTGATGAAATGGCAATGGAGAAATTAAAAATGTTAGGCCTTCATGATCAGGCGTATAAACGTGCTAATAAATTATCAGGTGGTCAGCAGCAAAGAGTTGCCATTGCACGAGCGCTCATTAATAATCCTAAAATCATCATGGGTGATGAACCTACCGGTAATCTGGATTCAAAAAATTCGCAGATAGTTTTTGATATTTTCCGTGAACTGAAAGAAAAGTACAATCAGTCGATATTGGTAGTAACACACGATATGCATTTTGCAGAAAGAACCGATCGTATTATTACTTTACACGATGGTAAAATTGTGAGTGCTTAAAAGGAAATTCTTCCTGATATCGATCAAGAGGAAGGTGAGTAGGAGCCAATACAGGATTTTCTGTTTCACACTTCAGTAACGTTAATAACTGAAAATCATTGTAA
>CAZCJN010000173.1:3199-5246 GCA_964498865.1 uncultured Bacteroidia bacterium | reverse complement strand
AAGGAGGAGACATGGGTAGATTTTCTTCATGGAAAGGCGTATTACCTTGCAACATGCCAAAAACAATCCTTTTTAAATCAGAAACATCTTTACGCATATCAAACAATACTTTATAAAGCAGCTCCCTTTCAGAAAGTTCACTACCTTCTTCCTTAAAAACGGCAATACTCTTTGAAGCCGATATCTCTAAAAGGTATTTCTGTAAAACATCAGCAGAGATATCCCTGTTTTTTTCAATAATGGATATTTGCTCAGCAGTATTTTTCAATTGGCGTACATTCCCTTGCCAATAATGTTCTACTAAAATATTTTCAGCCTCTGTATCCAATTTGATAGTTGGCATTTTATATTTAGAGGCAAAGTCAGCAGAGAATTTTCTAAACAAAAGGGGAATATCTTCTTTTCTCTCACGCAAAGCAGGAACGCGAATAGGCACTGTGTTCAAACGATAATAGAGATCTTCTCTGAATTTTCCTTTTGAAATAGCCTCGGGGATGTTTACATTGGTCGCTGCGACTATACGCACATTTGTCTTCTGTACTTTAGAAGATCCCACCCTAATATATTCGCCTGTTTCAAGCACGCGCAATAAGCGGACTTGCGTTTCTATAGGAAGCTCTGCTACTTCATCTAGAAAAATAGTACCTCCATTAGCAACTTCAAAATAACCTCGCCGTGCTTCAAAAGCTCCTGTAAAGGAACCCTTTTCATGTCCGAATAATTCAGAATCTATTGTACCTGCCGGTATTGCTCCGCAATTAACAGCTATGTATTGCCCATGCTTACGAGCACTTAAGTGATGAATGATTTGAGGAAATACTTCTTTCCCGGTTCCACTCTCACCGGTAATGAGTACTGACAAGTCGGTAGGAGCAACTTGCATGGCTATATCAATAGCACGTCCTAATAGGGGTGAGTTTCCAATAATCCCGAATCTATTTTTTATATTTTGAATATCCATCGTGCATCTATATAATCTCTCCCAGCATTGTTGCAGGGGTACATTCACTGATTTTTACATTTACATAATCTCCCTTTTTAGCATTTGCTTTTGGAAAAGCCGCTACTGTATTCTGTGAAGTTCTACCGTACAATCTGTCATTGGATTTTTTAGAAATGCCTTCTATTAAGACTTTGTAAGTTTTTCCTAATCCTTTTTTAACATTTTCAGCAGAATGCTCTTTTTGTAAATCCATTACTTCTTGCAAACGTTTCTTCTTCACCTCTTCGGGAACATCGTCTTTATATTTTTTATGTGCTAATGTACCGGGGCGCTCACTGTATGCAAACATGTAGGCAAAATCAAAACGTACTTCTTTCATTAATGAAAGTGTAGCCTCATGTTCTTCATCTGTTTCTCCGCAAAAACCGGTAATAATATCGGTCGAAATCCCACAATTAGGTATTATTTGACGTATGGCCTTTATCCTTTCCAAATATTTTTCTCGTGTATAGCCCCTATTCATCCTTTCAAGCATACTCGTACTTCCACTTTGCACCGGAAGGTGAACATATTTGCAAATGTTTTCATATCTAGCAATAGCATGCAATACATCATCAGTCATATCTTGAGGGTTGCTGGTACTAAATCTAATCCGCAAATCCGGAGATACATGCGCTACAGTTTCTAATAAATTAGCAAATGTAAATGCCTTCTCTATTTCTTCATCACTAAGTGTCTTTTTAGCCTTTCCATTTGCCCACAGATACGAGTCTACGTTTTGTCCGAGAAGAGTTATTTCTTTATAGCCTTGTTCAAATAAGTTTCTAGCCTCATTGACTATACTTTCCGGATCTCTGCTTCGCTCTCTGCCACGAGTAAAAGGTACTACGCAAAAAGAACACATATTATCACAGCCGCGGGTTATACTGATAAAAGCTGTAACGCCGTTAGAATCCAAGCGAACGGGATTAATATCAGCATAGGTTTCTTCCAAAGAAAGCAATACATTAACCGCTTTCTGACCGCCTTCAACCGATTCGATAAGTCCAGGCAGGTCTCTATATGCATCCGGCCCAACAACTATATCAACTATTTTTTCTTCTT
>CAZCJN010000173.1:0-3099 GCA_964498865.1 uncultured Bacteroidia bacterium | reverse complement strand
GGCAGGTCTCTATATGCATCCGGCCCAACAACTATATCAACTATTTTTTCTTCTTCTAAAAATTTAGATTTAAGTCTTTCCGCCATACAACCCAATACACCAATCATGAGTTTGGGGTTATTGCGTTTTAGCGTGTTAAATGTTTTGAGCCTTCCTCTTACCCGTTGTTCTGCTCCATCACGAATAGCACAGGTATTGAGTAAGATCAAATCAGCTTCATTAAAATCAGTAGTGGTAGAATACCCTTTATCAGCAAGAATACTGGCTACAATTTCGCTATCAGAGAAATTCATAGCACATCCATAACTTTCAAGAAACATCTTTTTAGTTGGCTGGTTAAGAGCACTGTCAGCTTGAGGTGAAAAAACAAGTGCTTCTCCTTGCCTGGCTTCATCAATAACTTTATTGGAATATATATTCATAAATAGAGGCAAAGATAAAAAAACAGCCGCACTGACATAGTGTCGGTACGGCTGTAAACTGTTAATTTTTATTAAATTAAACTAGCTTTTTTGCTACCATGTATTCTGCAATCTGTACAGCATTGGTAGCAGCTCCTTTACGCAGGTTATCAGCTACAATCCACATATTTAAACCTCTTAAAACAGAATTATCTTTTCGGATTCTTCCTACAAAAACATCGTCTTTACCTTGCGCATATATAGGCATGGGATAATTACTGTTTCTAAAATCATCTTGTAATTTAACGCCCTTTACGTCTGCAAGTAATTTACGTATGTCTTCTATTTTGTAATCTTTTTTAAGCTCCACGTTTACCGATTCGCTATGGCCGCCAATAACAGGCACACGAACACACGTAGCAGTTACTTTTATTTTATTGTCATCCAATATTTTTTTTGTCTCCTCAATCATTTTAACCTCTTCTTTAGTATATCCTTCTTCATTAAAATCAGCGATTTGAGGTATTAAGTTCAAATCAATGGGGTATGGATATACCTTTTCTGAAGGTATATTTTTGCGTTCATTCATAAGTTGTTCTACAGCCTTCATTCCTGTACCTGTTACTGCTTGGTAAGTAGAAACAACTATACGGGAAATACCATATTTTTTATGAATAGGGTAAAGTGGCATGAGCATTTGAATGGTCGAACAATTAGGGTTAGCAATGATCCTATCTTTTTTACGAAGAATATTCGCGTTAATTTCAGGTACTATTAAACGAATATCGGGGTGCATTCTCCATGCAGAAGAATTATCAATTACCACTGCACCGGCATTGGCAAATTTATGTGCCCATTCCATACTTGTTGCCGATCCTGCAGAAAATAAAGCTATCTGCGGTTTTTGAGCAATGGCTTCTTCTATACTCATTACCTTATATGTTCTTCCGCGAAAGGTGATATCCCTCCCTGATGATCGCTTTGATGCTACGGGCAAAAACTCTGTTACACGAAAAGTTCTTTCTTCAAGTACTTTTAACATTACACTACCTACAAGTCCTGTGGCTCCTACAATTGCTACTTTCATTTTAATCTATATTTAGTTGGTGATTGTTTTAATGGGATTATGCATTTTTTTGAAAAAAATGCATTTTTTTTAATTTTAGCGTGCAAAGTTATACTCAGAAAATAGATTGTCAAGTACTTATGTAAATTTAATTTGCAATGCGGAAATTAACGTAAAATCAACTAATTTTGAGTTCCACCTGTGCAACTAATCTGATAATAATTGCATCTTAAAGAAGATAACCCATCCATGACAGATGCAGAACTTGTAAAAGCATGTATAGAAAAAAATCCAAATGCACAAAGGTTGCTTTTTGAGCGATTTTGCAGAAAAATGATGGGTATATGTTTGCGATATGCTAGTTTAAAAGATGAAGCAGATGATATGCTACAAAACGGGTTTATTAAAGTATTTGAAAAAATAGAAACATACAGGGCCGAAGGATCACTAGAAGGGTGGATTAGAAAGATAATAGTTAATGAAGCTTTGACCTATCTTAGAAAGAACAAGAAACTAAAAATGAATGTTGATATTGATAATCTTGCTTATGATATTCCGTCAAATAACCCTATTGGAGAGCAATTAAACGAAAAAGAACTTTTAAAAATGATACAACGGTTACCCATAGGATTTAGAACAATATTCAATATGTATGCTATTGAAGGATATTCGCATAAAGAAATTGCAAATCAATTAGGCATATCAGAAGGCACCTCTAAATCGCAATACTCAAGAGCAAGGATACACTTACAAAATATGTTAATAACAAATGCCTCATCAACCCGATCCATGAAAGATAACTAAGAAAAATGAGTCAGTCTGAAAATATAGAAACACTTTTTAAAGAAACATTTGATCAATTCGAAGCAGATGTAAATCCTGCTATTTGGGCAGGTATACAACAAGGACTCTCATCCGGATCAGCATCTTCAACAACCAAGTTTTCTTTGGGAAAAATAATTGGAAGTATTGGGCTAATTGCCGTAGGTATTGCGGCTGCTAGCATTTGGCATTTATTTTCAGAAAAAAAAGAAGTTGTTATCCCGGTTTTACATAACAATAACAAATCCGAAAACCTTATTTCTATTCCAATAGATAAAAACATTCAAACAGTTATTCCGGAAAGAAGAGATCATCCTCAAACACAAGGGAATGCAACTAATAAGTCCACTAGTGCGCCAATACACAATAAAAGCCTTACAACTGTTTCAGAAGATAGAAATCAAATAGAGGGTATTAAGCAATCACCTCCTAAAACTAATGCAATAGTAACAAATAATGTCAGCCCAGAAACGAACAGTTCATCTGAAGTTACCAATGTTGGTATGCCCGGTTTCGCCGGCTTAATGAGAGGAAACAAACCTTATAACCCTGCCAACCAAAAATCCGAATACAACAACTCTACGCCTACAGCTAATATCTTTAGTAACACCACATCTGGAGATGCGCCACTTACTGTCGAGTTTATTAATAATGGTGTAGCCTCTTCATTAAGTTGGAATTTTGGAGATGGTACTGTTTCAGGAGAGAATATGCCAACACATACTTTCACAAAGGCCGGCATTTATAATGTGACACTTACAGCAAAAAATTCTTTAGGTAGCATATCTGATAAAGTAACTATAGAAGTAA
>CAZCJN010000172.1:0-5262 GCA_964498865.1 uncultured Bacteroidia bacterium | reverse complement strand
TTTTCTCCTAAAGAAATTGCAATAGAAATAAAAAAACATATCCCTGACTTTTTGATCAGTTATAAACCCGATTTTCGTCAACAAATTGCCGATTCGTGGCCCAAAAGCATAGATGATAGCTACGCAAGAAAAGATTGGAACTGGACCAATGGCTTTAACTTAAAAGATATGGTAAGGGATATGATCAGTAATCTGAATGCGGGCAAGTAAGTATACTTGTAATACTAAATAGGTAAAAATTAATAATTTAAGGCATTCTATTCTTAAATAGTGTTTAAATTATTAAAAAAACAAAACTGTTTTAAAATTAGCACGTATTGATAGGTATATTTTATAAAAGATTAGTTTTAATGAATAAGGTAGTACTCTTATTATTGATATGCCGTTTTGCTTATGCGCAGCCTGCAACTGGTGATACATTGAATCAGGTCGATCCAACCGGTTTAAAACAAGGTTATTGGATTGTTTATAATTCTATAAAAAAATTACCCAGCTATCCTCCTGAAGCAAAGGTGGAAGAAGGAAAATTTGCCGACAACAAAAAAATCGGTATTTGGAAAACCTACCACCCTAACGGTAAAATTAAAAGCGAAATTACTTATACCGATAATCGTCCGAAGGGTTATGCTAAAATGTATTATGAGGACGGTACCCTTCAAGAAGAGGGGAGTTGGGAAAATAATCGTTGGGTAGGGGGGTATAAAGCGTATCACGATAATGGGCAAACTTTCTATGATTTTAACTACAATAATACCGGCAAGAGGGAGGGTACACAAAAATATTTTTATGAAAACGGACAACTTATGATGAAAGGGGATATGAAAGACGGAAAAGAAACCGGTGTATGGGAAGAGCATTATGAGAATGGTGATTTAAGGGCAAAAAAAATATTTAATGACGGTGCTTTAGATGTTGCAAACACGGAAGTATATGCACCAAAGCAGCCCTTAGTAATTAAAACAGACGAAGCCGTTAAGGATAATAAAGAAGCGCCCTCTTCTTCCTCACCCGTTAAAATGGTTGATACTAGAATCGAGAAAGCAAACCCTGCTCAAAAGCCATTTGATGGCAATGGATATGCAAAATTATTTCTTCCGGGAGCTCGAATTGCAAAGGACGGGGAATTTAAAAATTTCAGATTAATGGACGGAAAGGATTATATCTATAATAACAATGGGATACTGGAGCGTATTGCAGTATATAAAGGAGGTAAATATATTGGAGATGCTCCTATAGAAGATAAATAAGTATTAAGGTCTAACTAACTATAAGGAAATTTGTTTCTGAAGTTCTTCCCACTTTTTCATTTCTTCTTCCAGCTGAGTTTTCAACTTTTCATATTTACTGAAAGTGTCTTTATCACTTACAACTTCATTGTATGATTCAGGATTCATGAGTTTGGTATCAATCGCTTTAATTTCTGCCTCTAATTTTTCTATCTTTTTTTCTTGTTTGGAGATCTGACTTTGTACTTCCCTATTGATTTTTTCGTTTTGTTTTTTCTCCCAATTATCGTCTACAGTTTTCTCTTCTACGACGGCTTTAGGCTTAATCCCTGGTTCTTCAATCTGCTTAAATGAACTTACCTTTCTATCTCGTAAATATTCATTGATATCACCCATGTATTGTTTTACATTGCCTCCTCTGAATTCGAATACACGATTGGTAAGTCCTTGCAAGAAATCACGATCATGGGAAACAAGTATAAGAGTGCCATCGTATTGTTGCAAAGCGGTTTTTAAAACATCCTTTGATCGCATATCCAAGTGATTGGTAGGCTCATCCAGTACTAATAAGCTATGCGGTTGAAGCAAGAGCTTACACATTGCTAAACGTCCTTTTTCTCCACCACTTAATACTTTTACATATTTGTTTACGTCATCGCCGCTGAAAAGAAATGAACCTAAAATAGCACGTATGTTTTTTCTGCTTTCACCATCAGCTGATTCATCAATGGTTTCAAGAATTGTTTTTTCCCCGTTTAAAATCTCTGCCTGATTTTGCGCGTAATAACCAATCTCTACCGATTCGCCTACTTTAAGAACGCCATCGAATGATTCTTCGCCAATGATTATTTTACTCATGGTAGATTTTCCTTCTCCGTTTCGGCCGACAAAAGCTACCCGATCACCTCTCTCTATCCTGAAATTTACATGTGAGAAAATCACTTTCTCTCCATATTGTTTTTTAGTGTCTTCTGCTGTTACTACCATTCTGCTAGAACGGGGCGCCGGTGGGAATTTGAATTTTATACTGGAAGTATCTTCTTCATCTACCTCTACTATTTCCAACTTGTCTAATTTTTTGATAAGGGACTGAGCAAACGCTGCTTTATCTTTTTTTGCTCTGAACTTATTGATAAGTGCTTCGGTCTTTTCAATATATTTCTGCTGATTTTTTGCTGCTTGTATCTGTGCCTCTTTTCTTTCTTTTCTTAGCAACAGGTATTTCGAGTAGTTAGATTTATAGTCATAGATCCTTCCCATTGTTATTTCAATGGTTCGGGTAGTAATGTTATCTAAAAATGTTTTGTCATGCGACACCATTACTATAGCTCCAAAATAATTTTGAAGAAAATCTTCCAGCCATCGTATGGATTCAATATCCAGGTGGTTGGTAGGCTCATCCAGTAAAAGTAAATCAGGTTTTTGTAAAAGCAATTTTGCCAGTTCAATACGCATGCGCCAGCCACCGCTAAATTCATCTGTTAAACGATCAAAATCTTTACGTTCAAATCCAAGACCAATTAAAGTAGATTCTATATCGGCAGTAAGAGAGTATCCTCCTAAATGATTAATGCGTTCGTTATATTCATGCAGATCATGAATCAGCTTCATGTATGCATCTGATTCGTAATCAGTACGTGTAGCAATTTGGTCGTTTACGTAGGCTATTTTTTTTTCCAACTCTTTTACTTCTGCAAAAGCAGAAGCTGTTTCTTCAAAAACAGTTTTACCCGGCTGATGGGTCATGTCTTGTGGCAAATAACCTATTGTAAAGTTATTGGGTTTGGTTACCTCTCCCGAATCCGGGCTTTGCTCACCAGCAATAATCTTGAGCATGGTGGATTTACCGGCCCCATTTCTGCCAGCTAAACCTATACGGTCTTGCTTGTTTACTAAGAATGATATTTCTTCAAACAGTGTACGTCCACCAAAGTGGACTGATATTTCATTAACGGATAACATAAAAAAGAGCGCGAAGATAGTACAATATCTTGTGAGCGTGAGGGGAAATACAGGGTTTTTCCATGAGATGAGAAGTATTTATGCTAAACCAAGATTTGGCGATATCAATAGAGCAATAATGCTACTTATTTATTTTTCCATCTTTCAAGATGGGCTATCCCTTTTGTAAAGAAGCCTGCAAGGAACCCGGGAAATCCCATTTCTTTCATTTTCCCTTTTACAAAATCCTGCATTTGGGTTACCGACCAGTTGGGTTGTTTAAATTGACCATTTTCATAGCAATATACACAATACATTTTATTAATGCTTTTATCAGCATTTGTACCACCTCCATTTGGAGATTTTTTGAGTGGCATTCCACAGCTTTGGCAATTTTTATAATTTTTTTCCATTTTAGCTTTGACTTTAAATAAGTTTTGATTATTAATTTAACCTGCCAGTGATACTCCAATCAACTTACCTATTCCAAAGGTAATTCCTGCAGCAATTAATCCGAAAATAACCTGCCTTAAACCTGAAAACCAAATACTTTTGCCCGTGAACAATGTAATAGCAGAGCCTATTACAAATAACCCTACAGCACTTAAAAGGGTACTAAATAAAATTGCTTTTATACCTCCTATAAACAGATAAGGTATAACAGGAATAATGGCACCTGCAGCGAATAATAGAAAGGACGCTAATGCAGCTTCCATGGCTGAGCCTTTTAGTTCTTCCGCATTAATTCCTAATTCTTCTTTTACAAGTATTTCGTGCGCTTGATCTTTGTTTAACATAATTTCTTTTGCCATTCTCGTGGCTTGTACTTCAGGAATTCCTTTGGAAATATATATTAATGCTAATTCTTTTTCTTCCCCTTCGGGATTCGTTTCCAACTCTTCCATTTCCAATTGCATTTGATTTTCAGAAAGCTCCTGAGAACTTTTTACAGAAATCCATTCTCCCAAGGCCATGGACAAAGCCCCTGCTAATAGTCCGGCAATTCCGGTGAGTAATACTTCTGTTCTTCCGCTGGTTGCCCCTGCGATTCCCATTACTAAACTGAAATTAGAAACCAAACCATCGTTGCCGCCCAGAACGGCTGCCCTTAAAGCATTTCCTCCAACTGAACGGTGCCGTTTTTCAAATCTTGCCAGACTGGAACCCGAAACGCTTTTATTATTATTCAGTATGTTTTTTAATATGGCAACGTGTGCAGTATCGGATATAGAACTTGTTGTTTTAGATTTCTTTCTGGCATTTATAATAGAAGTTGAAATGCTTTTTTCGGTATCTAATAAAACCCCTAATACATAATCATATCCTGCAATTTTTCCTATGAACTTTAGTACTTTTGCTCTGTTAGAAGGAGGGGGTAATTGAGTAATTTCTAAATTGTTTTTTTTAGCAAAGGCAAGGGCATGGCTGTGCTCTATTTCACTCATTTGGCGAAATACGTTTGCTACATTTTCATCTTTTTCATTTTCGGCAAGCAGGTGGTACAAATAACTTGCGTCTACTTCGGTTTGTATGTTGCTTGAATCTATCATAAATGAAAGATTATTTTATTGGGGTATTTTTAATGTCATCATTACAAAAGCGACTAAGGGCAAAATTAGTGCTATAAGCCCCCATACATCCCATGCTACGCATAATTTATAGAAAGTTGTCCAATCAAAATTATTTGTGGCTTCTTTATTAAGTGTGAGATGATAAATTTTTTTCTGTAGAGGTGCTACTATAAATCCAAACACAATCCCCGATAGAGAGAGTAGAATAATTGACCATAAGATCCAACCTGTATGCAAAAGCGGAAAGTGACCATAAACGCCAGCAAAAATTCCGGCTGTAGTAATAATAATCACACCAGGTATGGTAAAATAACTATCCAGCTTGATAATACTTTTTATTGTAAAGCATATCGTTTTTAAATCTTTTGTTTTTATTGCAAGACGCATCCAGAAAAGACCGGTTATGAGATTTCCCAGGAAGATCATGACGGCCAGCAGATGAATTAATTTAAAGTAACTATAACTCATGACGTTTTATGTTTATGGCGTGTACTGCGAAGTTATACTTCATCGGATAATAACAA
>CAZCJN010000171.1:0-5269 GCA_964498865.1 uncultured Bacteroidia bacterium | reverse complement strand
GGCATTATGAATAAATAACGGCTTAGTGTAAAATTTTAAATACAAGCTCCTTTAACAACTCGCCTTCAGTAGCCCCACCGTTATCATACCCCTTCGACTTCATATCATATTCTCTCAATAATGAAATTACATTAGCTGCTTTATTCATGGTATAATTCTTAGCTGCCGACACATAATCCTTTACAAAAAAGGGCGGCACTTTTAAAGCAGCGGCTGCATTGTTAGGTGATTTATCCACCAATGAATGATATACTAATATCTTACTGAAATATCCCGCCAACAAAGCAATCGTCATTACCAGCGGGTTATCTTTTGCATTAGCTGCAAAATAATTGACGATCTTATTGGCTTTGAGAATATCCTTTTTTGAAAGTGCATCTTGTAGTTCAAAATTATTATACTCCTTACTTATACCTATGTATTTCTGTATGTGATCAGTTGTAATCGTTGTTCCTTGCGGAATATTCAAAAAAAGTTTATCTACCTCATTAACTATCTTCCCTAGATCATTTCCTAAATATTCTGCTAAAAGGAAACTCACTTTCGGATCGAAATTTAATTTTCTTTTGGTAAGATAATCCTCAATCCATTCCGCAAGTTTATAGTCTCTGATCGGTTCTGATTTAAGTACGATAGCTTGTTTAGATAGCGTTTTGGCAAAACCAGTGCGCATATCAATGGTTTTGTACTTATGACAAAAAACAAGCAATGTGGTTTTCTGAGGGTTGTCTAAATATATCTCCAGAGGGTGCCTCTTAACATCTTTATCGTCTTTGGAAGTATCTGCTTTTTCTTTCTTCACCAAATCTTTCATATTCTGTGCTTCCTTCACAATCACTACCCTGTAGCTGCTCATCAGCGGATAGCCCTTTGCTTCTGCAATTACTTGAAGCAAGTTAGTTTCTCCTCCATACAAAACAGTCTGATTGAATGCTTTTTCAGATTCATCCAACACATGCTTTTCTATATAATCGGCTATCGCATCAATAAAATAAGGCTCTTCACCCATTAAAAAATAAACAGGGTAGTACACTTTTTTCTTAAGGTCAGATAGTATTTTATCAAATTCCATTTCTATGCGAATGTACAAATAACAAGATTTTCTAATTCTTACATTTGCTCACTCAATTATACATTATTGTGATCAAATTAAACCTTCCTGAATTCTCCTTTCAAATAAAAAAAACAGAAAAAGGGGTATTCATTTTCGATACCCTCCGAAAAAAATGGATTGTATTAACACCTGAGGAATGGGTTCGACAAAATTTCATCCGGTATTTGATAGAAATAAAGGATTATCCTCTTTCGCTTCTGGCTATTGAAAGTGGATTAAAATACAATAACCTTAAAAAAAGAAGTGATATTATCGTATATGACAGAAAAGGTAAAATATGGATGATAGTTGAGTGTAAAAAACCAGATGTAAAAATATCCCAAGGTGTATTTAATCAGATAGCGGTATACAATGCATCTAACAAAACAAAAGCAAAATACCTTGCTGTTACTAATGGATTAAATCATTATTGCTGTGAATATGAAGAAGATAACAATAAATACATATTCATTAAAGATTTACCTGAATTTTAGCCTCATAAGCTATAGCTAAAACTGTTTAAAAGTGTTTAAATAAAACTTTTATACTGTAACTTAGATTTATATCTTTACGTCTCAAATTACAAAAACCAATACCCAATTAGATTAAATCATTTGGGTTTAACCAAACAACAAAAACAAATGAAACAAATAATTACTCTGCTTTGCACCGCATGGTTTGCTTTCAGCACGACGATTGCTACTGCCGGAAATAATGCAAAAGTTATTATTCCCGGTCAAGACCCTTCGAGAATTCCTTTCCAAATGAATCCAACACTTAAAGAAGGGGTTGATTACTTATCAAAAACAATCATCTTTAAAGTAAAACCCAGCTACCGTCAAAACTGTCAAGTAAACTCTGTGAACGGATTATTATCACTTGAAGATTTCTTTAAAACAACAGGTGCTTATAATCTTGCTAAAATTTATCCTAGTCACAGAAAACCGGCACAGGAAACAAACGAAGTAGGTTTAAAGTTAGTTGACCTTTCATTAATCTACTCTTTCAAATACACTTCATCGGTTTCTATATCTAAACTAATTAACCAAATGAAAAGTTTAGGTTATTTTGAATATGTAGAACCTTGGTATGTACCTAAAGTAGCATTAACTCCTAATGATCCAAGCTATAGTAATTCTGGTCAGCTTTTTTGTAAAGGAGATGTTATAGGAAGTATCAACTGTCAACAAGCCTGGGATATTAATCAAGGTAGCTCAAGTGTAATAATAGGAATTGTAGATACTGGTACTCAAACTAATCATCCTGACTTGGCAGCTAACTTTGATGGCGGCTATGATGTAGCTATGAGTGATAACGACGTAACCTGCGAGGGTTCTCCTGCAACAGGTTGGGATCATGGTGCATCTGTGTCGGGCGATGCTTGTGCCGTTACTAATAATGGTGTTGGTGTTGCAAGTCCTGGTTTTAAATGCCACTTTAAAGTTGCAAAAATCAGTAATGCTGCTGCTGAATTAGTAGCTGCTTACCCAGGCATAGTATGGGCTGCTGATAACGGTTGTAAAATAATTAATAACTCTTGGGGGGGAACAGGTGGAGGTGCTTACGGTCAGGATATTATTGACTATGCAGCCATTAATAAAAACTGCTTGGTTTTATCCGCTGCAGGAAATGACAATGCTGACAACCTAACTTACCCTGGTTCCTTCAACAATACCTATCGTGTTGCATCTTCTGATCAATCAGATAGAAGATCAAGCTTCTCTTCTTATGGATTAGACGTAGATTTTTCTTCTCCCGGAACTAATATTTATTCTACCACAATGGGTAGTACTTATGTTTCCAGCCAAGGAACTTCAATGGCAACCCCTGTTGCTTGCGGAGCAGCCGGAATTATTCAGTCACAATTTAATTATACAAATGCTTTCCAAATTGGTGAAAAGCTAAAACAAACCTGTGACCCTTTAGCTAACTCAACTACCAATCAAACTTCTACACTTTTCAATGCGGGTAAACTTGGAAAAGGTAGAATTGATTTATATAGAGCACTTACTGTTGCTGCAAAATCAATTATTGCAAATCCTATTACAATAACAGATGGTAATGACGATACCTTTATGCCGGCAGAAACTTTATCTGTATCGGCTAACTTCATCAATTACTTAGACCCTTCTTCAAGCAGTGCTGCTGCTACCTTAACAATTGCATCGGTATCGGCAGGAACAACTCCTGCTATCGTAAACGGCAATTACACGATAGGTGCACTTGCTACGCTTGCTAATGGTAATAACAATGCTACTCCATTTAAACTTGTAGTAGATCCATCAGCACCAGTTAACCAAGTGATCAATTGTGTACTAACCATTACAGATGGAACTTTTACTGGCAAACAATACTTCAGCATAACCGTAAATGTGGATTACATTAACATAACGATTAATGATGTATTTACTTCTATTTCAAGCAAAGGAAAACTTGGATATAATTTAGACGGACAACAACAAGGCCTTGGTTTTGAATACCAATTACCTTCTCCTGAAAATTTGCTATATGAAATGAGTTTAATGATTGGTTCATCCTCTACTAAAGTATCGGATATGTTCAGAGGAGGTGGAACTGCAGATGATACTGATTTTGGCTCTATCACCAGAGTAGCAAAAGCACCTACTAATATAGTTTCAGATTTTGATGTAAATGGTAAGTTTAATGATGCTCCGGCTCCATCAGCAAATCCAGTAGAAGTACGCCATGCGGCTTATGCCTGGAATACTGCACCCTACAGAAAATTTATCATTGTAAAATATGTAATTAAAAATACTGGAGGAAGTGCTCTTAGCAGTTTGTACGCAGGTATCATAGCTGATTGGGACATCACTAACTCAGCTGCTAATAAAGCAGATTTTGATGCTACCAACAAAATGGGGTATGTATACATGACCGGCACTGGTGGCAAATATGCTGCTATAAAAGTGCTTTCATCGGGCGCAGCTAACCATTATGTAGTTGACAACGTTGCCGGCGGTAATGGTGGAGTTGATGCAAATGCAGGAACACCTGAATTTGCTACAGACGAAAAATATACTGTTCTTTCTACCAGCCGTAATGCAGACGGATATACAGCAGCCGGTGGTGATGTAATGAGTTGTGTAAGTACAGGTCCTTTTACAATTAATGCAGGCGACAGTGTAGAAGTTGCTTTCGCACTTATTGCAGGTGATAACCTCGCTGATATACAACTTACCGCTTGTGGCGCACAAGAAAAATACAACAACGGTTGCACTCTCTCGAATATTAATGATGTTGAAAATGATAATTTCTGGATGATCAGTTATCCAAACCCGGCATCATCTACCATTAACTTCAATTACAATGTTGCTGAGAGCAATGCTACGTTAACAATTGTTAACACTTTAGGTGAAACAATAATGACCTACAATACTATTGCCAAAGGGAAAAACACCATTACCATGGATGTTTCTCATTTAAGCTCAGGTACTTATTTTTACCAATTAAAAGCAGGTGATGCTCTCTTAACTAAGAAATTCACCATAACACGATAATTAGAACACGGATATAAGTAAAAAACCCCGGCGATTTTCGCCGGGGTTTTTTTATTTTGTAAATTCGTAAACAAAAACAATTATAAATCATCTTCTATGGCATTTGATATTGAAATGATCCGCAAAGTGTATACTGAACTACCTTCTAAAGTAGCAGCAGCCCGTAAATTAATTGGCCGCCCCCTCACCCTTTCAGAGAAAATATTATATGCACATCTTACAAATAGCCTTCCAACAAAGCCATACGAACGAGGGAAATCATACGTAGATTTTAATCCCGATAGAGTTGCCATGCAAGATGCAACAGCACAAATGGCCTTGCTGCAGTTCATGCAAGCCGGAAGAAAAAAAGTAGCCGTGCCATCTACGGTACATTGCGACCATTTAATAGTTGCTAAAGACAATTCGCAAAAAGATTTAGACCGTGCAATAAAAGTAAATGAAGAAGTTTTCACTTTCCTTTCTTCGGTATCAAATAAATATGGAATCGGTTTCTGGAAACCTGGCGCAGGAATTATTCACCAGGTAGTATTAGAAAACTATGCATTTCCTGGAGGAATGATGATTGGAACTGACTCTCATACGGTAAATGCAGGCGGGCTGGGAATGATTGCCATTGGTGTTGGCGGTGCCGATGCCTGTGATGTTATGGCAGGAT
>CAZCJN010000170.1:0-5292 GCA_964498865.1 uncultured Bacteroidia bacterium | reverse complement strand
ATTACAACCAAAGGCCTCTCTATACCCGAAAGAACAACCGATGATTTGTTTCCAACCATTGCATTACAACACCTGGGCACGCTATCAGCATTATTATTTATTATAGGATTAATTTCGGCAGCCTATCCCAGTGCCGATGGAGCACTTACAGCACTCACGGCCTCCTTCTGTATAGATTTTCTAAACTTTAAAGAAGAAGGCGAAAAAGAAATAAGATCGCTATCACAAACAACAATAAGAAAAATTGTACACATATCTTTTGCGCTAGTATTATTAGCTGTAATTATAATTTTCAGAATTGTAAATAACGAAGCAGTGATACGACAACTTTTCAAAGTAGCCAATTATACTTATGGGCCTTTACTTGGTTTATTTTTCTTTGGTATTCTTACTAAAAGGAATGTTAAAGACAAATATGCACCGATTGTTTGCTTGCTATCTCCTCTCCTATGTTATTACATTGACAGCAATTCCAGCAATATGTTAGGAGGATATTTATTTGGCAACGAACTATTAATTGTAAATGGCTTATTAACGTTCACGGGACTATTGCTTATTTCAAAGCAATCTATCAAACCGCTTCTTTAGAAAATTGCAAGTCGAAAAGTTTTTTATAGTGTCCATTTTGAGATAGCAACTGACTATGACTACCCATTTCAACTATTTCTCCCTTACTCAAAACAATAATTTTATCTGCCTTTTGTATAGTAGCCAATCGATGAGCAATCACAATACTGGTTCTATGCTTCATTAATATTTCCGTGGCACGCTGAATTAATATTTCTGATTCTGTATCAATGCTTGACGTTGCTTCATCTAATATTAATATGGTGGGGTTGTATAAATAAGCCCTAATAAAAGAAATCAATTGTCTTTGACCAACAGATAAGGTTGCACCCCTCTCCATTACGTTATAATCATAATTACCCGGTAGTCTCATAATAAAGTCATGTGCACCCACTTTTTTAGCCGCATCAATAATTTGCTCGCGTTTTATAGAAGAATTATTAAGTGATATATTATTGGCAATAGAGTCAGAATATAAAAACACATCCTGCAATACAACACCTATACTACTTCTTAATGAATTAATATCGTATTTACGAATATCGCTACCATCAATTAATATTTCCCCTTTATTAAATTCGTAAAACCGATTAATCAAACTTGCTATTGATGATTTCCCGGATCCTGTTGATCCTACTAATGCAACAGTTTCTCCATGTTTCACTTCGAAAGAAACACCCTTAAGCACATAATTTTCTTCGTTGTACGCAAACCATACGTTTTTAAAACTTATCGCTCCTAACAGTTTATTGCTTTTTAAGTTTGAATTATTGGTAATTACATTATGAGTATCCAACACTTTAAAAACCCTGTCACTTGCCACCACCCCCATTTGCAGGGTATTAAATCTATCCGCAATAATCCGTATCGGTCGGAAAAGCATATTGATATACATGATAAATGCCGTTAATTGGCCAACTGAAAACTCGTTATCAAAAACCCCTCTCCCTCCCCACCAAACAATTAATCCAATGGAAACAGAAGAGAGAATCTCTATGAATGGAAAGAAAATAGAATAATACCAAATAGATTTAATATTCGCATCTCTATGCTGTTTATTAATCTCTTTAAATTTCCCCATTTCAATTTCCTCTCTATTAAAAATGTGAACCACATTCATGCCCGTAATATGTTCCTGAACAAATGAATTAAGGCGTGCTATTTGAGTTCTCACATCATTAAATGTCTTATTCACACCATTTTTAAAAATGTTTGTACCAATTAACAACAATGGAAAAATGGAAAGACTGATAAAAGATAATTTCCAATTAGTATAAAACATTACCGACATGATTACAATAATTTTAAGCATATCACCAAGAATTACCAAAAGACCTTCTGAAAAAATGTCTGAAATAGCTTCCATATCTGAAACAACACGCGTAACCAACGTCCCAATGGGAGTTTTATCAAAATATTGTAAGTGCAATCGATTAATGTGATTAAATAACTTCACACGCATATCGCGTATAATTGTTTGTCCCAGCCATCCGGCCAGGTATTCATTAAAAAATTGAAGTATGCTTTCAAAAAATAAAATACCGATCATAACTAAGGTCATGTACAATAACATTTCTTTATCAGGGCGTACTACATAATTATCAAGGGTGTATTGTGTAAGTATGCCACGCACAGGAGAAACGAATGCAAAAACAATAGATACAATAGCAGCTGATATAAAGCTGGCTTTATAGGGTTTGGAATACGCTAATGCTCTTGCTAAAAGTGCAAATGAAAATTTCTGTTGAGAATTAGAGCTCATTTTAAAAATATTTTTTGTGGATACTTTACTTTCAGAAGATATAATCCACATGCCGGAGCTAACGGGCTTGCATTTCTACAATCTTTTTGGTTAATTATTTCTTCAAAATCATTTAAAGACATTTTATGCTTCCCTAACTGCACCATAGTTCCAACTATCATACGAATCATGCTTCGTAAAAATCTATCGGCAGAAATGGTGAAAACTAAATCTCCTGCTTTATTTTTAGTCCACTTAGCAGAATCTATACGACAAATATTAGTTTTCGCCTGTGTATTCATTTTACTAAATGCAGAAAAATCTTTATGCTTTTTTAGAACAGCAGTAGCTTTATTCATTAAACCTAAATCCAAATCACTATAATAATACCAAGATTTATTTAATAAAAATGGATTTCTTCTTTGATGTATTAAATATTGATAGGTTCTGGAAGTTGCATCAAAACGTGCATTGGCATTATTTTTTGCAGAATAAATTTTATCAATAGAAATATCTACAGGAACCATCTTATTAAACCTGTAAATCCAATCAACGGTAGAGTCTTTATGTAAATTACTTTTAAATGAATCAAAATGGGCAAATAATTCCTTAGCATGCACCCCGGCATCCGTACGACAACAACCATGAACTTCAATTTTCTCATTTAACAACTGAGAAAGTCCATCATTTATTTTTTGTTGGACGGTTTGAGATGAGTTTTTTTGAACTTGCCATCCATTATATGCAGTGCCATCGAAAGATATTTTTATAAAATACCTATATATCACCTCATTATTCAAAATATAACCTTATAAATAAAACTCGTTCTATAAATTAAAACACATAACGTATGCTTAACGCACTGTCCCAAAAGTGAAAGGGAACATCATCACGGTAATCATAGAAATCAATAAATGGTTTAACATCTAACCCCAATGTAATAGGTATTTCCTGTATCTTATACTCAAGCCCTAATATTCCATCAATTCCAAATGCAACATGTCTTCTTCTTTCATAATATCCTCCTTTCCCATAATAAGGATCATCCTTCCACCTGTAATAATAATATCCTCCGTCTCCAAAAT
Source organism: uncultured Bacteroidia bacterium (assembly GCA_964498865.1). GTDB lineage: Bacteria > Bacteroidota > Bacteroidia > Palsa-948 > Palsa-948 > Palsa-948. The sequence goes on along the minus strand of CAZCJN010000170.1, from coordinate 1,899 downwards.
GAATACCACCACCGTAATACCAATACATTCCTTCGATATCATCTGCAAATGCTGCTTTATGCACCTCATACAATGCAGTAATCCTATAACCACGCCAACCCCAATTAGAAGATAATATTCCTTCAATGGCCTGTCCTGATTTAATAAAATGTTTAACTGTAAGCCCGGATGTCCAACCACCTCGAAGCCCTATACCGGTTTTATAGTCTTGAGAAAATAAAGTTGATGAAAAAATTAGAATTATGGTTAAAATAAATAGTCTTCTCATTTTTATTATTATTTATCAATTAATGTCTTCTTCTTTTACTGTATTTGCCCCCTGAAACATAACTTCCTGAGGTTTGTCCAAATGCATATCCTAATGAAATAGTGAATACTAAATGATGGTATTTATCATCTGACGAAACACCGGAGGATTTATAAAAAACAACAGGGCTTGTAAGACCATATCCGGCCCTTATGCAATATTCTATTCCCGATGCAAACTTTGAACCTGTTCCTATTACTGCACCAAAATCAACTTTGTTCCATATATCTTTGTTACTTGGATATGTGAAGGTTGAAACTGAATAAGGATTAGATATTGTGTTAGTTATCTCACCTTCTGAACGAGAACTAACCAAGAAAGATACTTGAGGGCCAAGCCCAATATAAGAACCCATTTCACCAAAATTTATATTTAATAAAAATGGAACATCTATATATGCCAGATCATATCGTACTTTATAATCTGTAGTTATGGTAGTGGGTTGTCCGGCAATTATGAGTGAGGATGAGTTTGAATATTTATAATCGCATCCTTTTTTAGAATAAACAGCCTCAGTTTGAAAGGAAAGTTTCTCCGTAAAATCATACTCCATATAAGCGCCGGCATGAAAACCCGGTTTGAACTTATAATATTTCTGGTTGCTCGGAACTAATATATTGGTGTAGTTACCTCCGGCTCGAATGCCTCCTGATAATTGTGCATGTGCATTAGATGCTATTATTAGCACTAGAATGAAACAATATTTTTTTGTTTTCATAACTAACGAATGTGTTTATTTTTGCGCGAATGTAAGAATTCAAAAGAACAGTTCAATAAGAAAAAACAACTTAAAAGCTGCTATTTTACTTAACATTTTTTAACATACTTATAAAAAATCTATCATCAACTACTTACTAACTTTGCTTTACAGAATAAAATAAAACAGATTATGACAGACATTAAAGAATTAAATGAAAAAATACAACGCGAAAGTGCGTTTATCGACTTAATTAACCTTGAAATGGATAAGGTCATAATCGGCCAAAAATACATGGTTGATAGACTTTTAATAGGCTTATTGTCTAACGGTCACATACTGCTTGAAGGGGTACCTGGTTTAGCTAAAACCTTAGCAATAAAATCATTAGCATCGTGCATTCATGCAGATTTCAGTCGCATACAATTTACACCGGATCTTTTGCCTGCTGATTTAATAGGAACATTGATATATAATCAGAAAAAAGAGGAATTTAACGTTCGCAAAGGCCCTGTATTCGCCAACTTTATTTTGGCAGATGAGATTAACCGAGCTCCGGCGAAAGTACAAAGCGCCTTACTCGAAGCCATGCAAGAGAAGCAGGTGACTATCGGTGATACTACATTTAAACTTCCTGAACCATTTTTAGTGCTTGCCACACAAAACCCAATTGAACAAGAAGGAACGTATCCGCTCCCGGAAGCACAGATCGATCGATTTATGCTGAAAGTAGTAATTGGCTACCCAAGCAAAGAAGAAGAGAAAAAAATAATTCGCATGAACATCAGTGGCAATTATCCTACCCCTGCTCGTATTTTAAATCCTGAAGACATTCTAAAAGCACGCAACGTTGTTCGTGAAGTATACATGGATGAAAAAATAGAGAAATACATAG
>CAZCJN010000169.1:0-5343 GCA_964498865.1 uncultured Bacteroidia bacterium | reverse complement strand
GGTAAAAAGCTAATATCGTATGCCTTCCCCGGTTCACAAACTATTTCTGCTTTAGCATTATCTGCTAGTAAGAATAAGTAGGTTGGTTGTAGGGCAGAAAAATGTAAAGAAAAATTTCCTGCACTATCCAGCTTGCATTTTGCAAGCTCTTTTTCTGCATATGAAATATAATCTTCATAGGTATATGCATAAATACTATCAGTAAGAGAGAGATAAGACCTATCTACTTTGCCTTTAATGGTAACGTTTTGAGATTGACCGATTAAAAATGAAAAGCTAAAAAGTAAAAAAAGAATAAAAGCTGATCTATACTGCATACAATTTTTCAGATGGATGAGTTGAATCATTATTCATGTACTAAACAGACACCTTATTTTATCTCTTTTTGTATAATGCTTGGCACAAATTTGCTTGCATCACCACCATTACGAATAATGTCCCTGATTATTGTGGAAGTAATAGCAGAAAGCTCAGGATTAGAAAGAATGAATATAGTTTCTATCTTTTCTTGCATTGCTCTATTCATTTGCGCAATTACGCGTTCGAATTCAAAATCAGCAGATGTGCGTAAGCCACGTAGTATATAATCAGCTCCCTCTTGCTTGCAAAAATCTATGGTTAACCCTTTATAGTCCTTTACTTCTATGTTTTTTTCGCCTTTAAATACTTTTTTGATCCATTGTTTTCTTGTTTCTAAATCAAAATGACTTTGTTTTGTTGAGTTAATGCCAACAGCAATGATTATTGCATCAAAGAGGGGGAGGGCTCTTCTTACAATAGATTCATGACCAATCGTAATTGGGTCGAACGAGCCTGGAAAAACTGCTATTCTGCTCATGGGATCATGTATATAATCCTACTCAGTAAATGTATTTTCTAAGCAGGTTGTTGTTGGTTGAATATACTAAAGTTTACAGTGCCGTACTCCCTGGTTTCTTTTTGAAGAGGTAACTCATTGAATGTAACATCCGACGGGTGTTCTACAATAAGTATTCCATTATCTGCTAATAATTTTCGCTCAAAAACCAAAGTGGGTATGCGTGCAATATTTTCCAGCTTAAAAGGTGGATCTGCAAAAATAATATCGAATGTGCCTGCGCAGGATTTTAAAAAAGTAAATACATCAGTTTTAATTACTCTTATATTCTCTAGCTTTAAATTACGAGCAGTTGTTTTAATGAAATCACAAGCTTTTACATTTTTTTCTATCGTAGTAATACTTGCACTCCCTCTTGAAGAGAATTCGTAGCTGATGCTTCCGCTGCCTCCAAATAGATCCAATACGTTTAATCCTTCAAAATCAAGTCTGTTTTGAAGGATATTAAACAATGCCTCTTTGGCAAAATCAGTAGTAGGTCGGATGCCTAAGTTTTCCGGAATATTAAACTGCCTGCTCCTGTGTGAGCCACCCACTATACGCATAAATACTGGTTGAAGAGTGAAAAATAAGTATGTGGTTGAATACTCTCTATTTTATAAGTGTATTTAAAAGTATCCGGCAGCGATGCAAATTTTACATGCCGTATATAGCTGAATAATAAGGAATGTTCAGCAGATGCTTTTTCAATTAGGCCTGATAGGATTAACTCTATTTCTTCAGGATTTAAACCTAATTGCTCGTATACAAATAAAATATAGTAAGCAATATCTTCTGCAGTTTTGTATTTAAACGTGTTAGATAATAAAAGATTTCTCCCTTCCAGGATTACCAGCTCAAAATAATTGGAGTGAAAATCAGCATAGACTTTTTTTTCTGAATTGTTCTTGTTGAGAAGTAGAAGCCCCTCTATGAATGAGCCGGATGAATGGATAATACGTGCGTTAGAAAAAGTTTTTTTAATGAAGTCACCGGCTTTTTTAGGGATGGAGAAAATATTTTTTGCATTCAGATTTTTCATGTTGTTCATGCAAACCTCTTCTGTGTCTGCAACATCATAACAAAAATGGAAAAGTAAATTTTTGTTTTCTTCCTCAAATAATGCGGTTGGTACTATAGTGAATTTATGAGTTGCTAAAGCACATGTAACGGAGTTGAAAGAAATGCTTTTAAGCTGAAGTGAAAGGCTTTCTAAAACGGCTTCTTCATCCACGGGCGAAGAGGCATACAGCGCTATATACTTATTTGTTTTTGAATCGAGAAGAGAGTAAGCAAAATGTTTTTTGTCGATTAAAACAGACAAATGATAAGCTCCCGAATTTTTTACATCAAAAGATTCGTCAATTAAACTTAACTGAGTCGATGTAACGGGTGTTGTTTCAGTCATTCAGTTTTATTTCAACTTAGCTTTTAAATTCGTATCCAAAGCTGTTAAAAATTCTTCCGTATATAAATAATGTTTTCCGTGTTCTACTTTATTCCCATGAACACAAACAGCAAGGTCTTTCGTCATTTTACCCGATTCAACCGTTTCTATGCATACTTTTTCTAGTGTATCGCAGAAGTTGATAAGTGCCTGATTGTTGTCTAATTTCCCTCTAAAAGCAAGTCCCCGTGTCCATGCAAAAATAGAAGCGATGGGGTTAGTGGAAGTAGGTTTGCCTTGTTGGTGATCGCGATAGTGGCGGGTAACTGTTCCGTGAGCAGCTTCTGCTTCCATGGTCTTTCCATCCGGTGTTACCAGTACAGATGTCATAAGTCCTAATGAACCGAACCCTTGTGCAACTGTGTCGCTTTGAACATCTCCGTCATAGTTTTTACATGCCCATACAAAAGCGCCGTTCCATTTTAATGCAGAGGCAACCATGTCATCGATCAAACGATGCTCGTAAACTATTTTCTCAGCATCAAATTTAGCTTTGAATTCTTTTTCATACACTTCCTGAAAAATATCTTTAAACCTGCCATCGTATTTTTTAAGGATGGTATTTTTAGTACTCAGATATAAAGGCCATTTTTTTTGTAATGCCACATTGAAGCAGGATTGTGCAAAACCGCGAATGCTTTCATCCGTATTATACATCGCAAGTGCAACACCATCCCCTTTAAAATTGTATACTTCAAATGATTGAGCAGTTCCGCTTTCGGGAGTAAAGGTGATAGTTAGCTTCCCTTTTCCTTTGGTTACAAAATCGGTTGCGCGGTATTGATCTCCAAAGGCATGACGGCCAATACAAATAGGTTTTGTCCAGTTAGGTACAAGGCGCGGAACATTTTTACAAACGATGGGTTCACGAAAAACAGTACCATCTAAAATATTACGGATGGTGCCGTTGGGTGATTTCCACATTTGTTTTAAGTTGAATTCTTTTACACGCGCTTCATCGGGGGTGATGGTAGCACATTTAATCCCTACGTTATATTTCTTAATCGCTTCTGCAGATTCAACGGTAACTTTGTCGTCTGTTTTATCACGGTATTCAACTCCCAGGTCAAAGTATTTAATATCCAGGTCAAGATAGGGGAGGATAAGTTTGTCTTTTATATATTTCCAAATGATGCGGGTCATTTCATCGCCATCAAGTTCAACTACAGGGTTTGCTACTTTAATTTTTGACATAAATTATTTTTTAGTGGACAAATATAAATAAAACTGTCTCGATGGATTACACCTTACTCGCTTCTCTGAGAAACTGCATTTTAACATTTTTTGCAAATGGGTTTTGCTGATCATTTATTCTTTCCGGGTGCCACTGAACTAATAACAGGAAAGGATATTGATTTTGATCAGCTATTTCCAAGGCTTCTATTGTTCCGTCTTGAGAGCGCGCACTTACTTTTAATCCTTTTCCAATTTTATCTGCTGCCTGGTGATGGGCACTATTTACTTCGCCTTTGTGCTGAGTAATGATTCCACTCAGACAACTATTGGGTTCAACCTGTAAGGGATGTATTTTATCTTTTTCGGATACTTTTGTGTGTTGTAGCCTGCTGTTTTCATTTACATCGGGAATAAGAGTTCCTCCGAAATAAACATTCGCAAGCTGCAATCCTCTGCAGATACCTAATATGGGAATTCTTTTTTTGTAAGCTTTATCTATCACCTGCATTTCAAACTCATCGCGTTCTTCGTTAATATCCAATTTGAGTTCCTCTTTTCTTTGTATTAGTTCAGGCATTCCATAGTAACGCGGATGTACATCTTCCCCTCCGGTAAGAACAATGCCCATGCATTTATCTACATCGGCAATGTTCTTTTCTTTTGGAGATAGTTTTATAATAGTTACATCCTCTGATCTAAACCAGTCATGGTAATTTTTCCATTTACTGCAATCGGTAATGCCAATAGTGATCATAGTTAAAAAGTTTAGTAGCCAAACACTTCTTCAAGCGTTAACCATTTTATAGGACCATACTTTTGCAATACTTGTTCGTTCAGTAATTTTTTGTTTCCAAGCACGATAATATTATACGCCTTATTACTTATATGTTCGGAATGAAAACGTTTTACTACATCCAATTTCATATGTTGAACTTGCTCGTAAATGTCTTTACGAATATCATGATCAAGTTTTAGTTTTTTTGCTTGTTCATAATTAAACAGGATGGCAGTTTTCGTAATTCTGGAACTACGAATGTTTTCCAATACAGCTTTTTGAGCAGCATCAAATGCCAGTTCTGACTCAGGCATGCTTTTCATCAGGCTCATTAAACCTTCCATGGCTTCTGGTAATTTGTCTGCCTGCGTTCCAATGTAGGCTTGTATATAATTACTTTTTTCAATACGTTTTGCTTCGAGATAACTGGCATATACCGAATAGGCTAATGCTTTAGACTCTCTTAGTTCCTGGAACATAATAGACGACATGTTGCCTCCAAAATATTCATTGAATAATTTAATCGATGGAGTTAACATTTTATAATACATCTCCGATTTAGAAACAAGCATGATCTCTGCCTGAGCCATATCATAGTCAATGGCATACACTTTATTGACAGGTGTTGGCAGCTCTTCGAATTTAGTTTCAGCAGGCAATGCTTTTAATGTTTCAGGAGATTTATGCAGGCGGTTTAATTGAGCAGTTAAATCATTCAATTTAGTGGAACCATAATAAAGAATCCTATGATCGTATGAGGTTAATGATTTAAGAATGGAGATTAACTCTTCAGGTTGAAGTGCCTTTAACTCTTTTTCGGAAAGGATGTTTGTTGCCGGCGAAACCGGTCCGTATTTTGCATAGCTGAATTCGGCAGTTAGGATAGCATTCTTGTCCAGCTTAGCATCACTCCTGGTTTTAAGTATATCTGATACAAGATTTTTTAAGGCGTCCGGATTTGGTTTAGCATCGCTCAAAAGATTTTCGAATAACGCGGTAGCTTTCTCAAAATTTTCGGTGAGCCCATTTAGGTATAAGTAACATTGATCTTCTGAATTAAATACACCAAAGCTGCATGCCAGTTTGTAA
>CAZCJN010000168.1:0-5378 GCA_964498865.1 uncultured Bacteroidia bacterium | reverse complement strand
AGTTTTTTATATACCGATAAAGCATTTTTACTTTCAAGCGATTCTTTAGCTATGTCTATGCAATCTGACAGAGGTTGGTTATTTTTAACACAGTGAATAGCCATCGCAGCATTAGCAACCACTACATTTTTCTGTTCCTTAGTCCCTTCATTATTCAGAATCTTTAGGAAGAGATCAGCCGCATCTTCAATATTATTACCACCATATAGGTCTTTTTCTTTCACCGTGGTCATTCCTAAATAGGAAGGTTCAAGAACCGATTCTTCATTTGTAGAAATAAGTTTGAATTTTCCTGTTAACGAAATTTCATCATACCCATCATAGGAATGAACAATAAAATACACATGGTTTGTTTCCTGAAGAAGATAATGGTACAAGCGCATAATATCCATGCTGTAGGTACCAAGCAAAATATATTTTGGTCGTGATGGATTAACAAGGGGGCCTAAAAGATTAAAGAAAGTACGCACTCCTAACTCTTTACGTACAGGAGCTACTGATTTCATAGCCGGATGAAATAAAGGAGCATGCATAAAACAAATCCCTGCCTGATTTAACTGTTTATTCAGCAGTGCTGAGTCATTGGTAAATTTAACCCCAATTTTTTCCAATACATTGGATGAACCGCTCACAGAACTCACTCCATAATTCCCATGTTTAGTAACAGCAATACCGGCGCCAGCTGCGACAAAACAAGCAAGTGTAGATATATTGAATGTGTTTTTACCGTCTCCTCCCGTACCAACAATATCTATGGTTTCTTTATTATCTAATGTTACAGGTAAGCAAAGCTCCAACAAAGCCTCTCGGAACCCGATCATTTCTTCTACAGCAATTGCACGCATTAAATAAACCGACATAAATGCAGCCACGCTGCTCATGTTATATTGGCCTTTGCCAATATTCATCAGCACCTCTTTTGCCTCAGATTGAGAAAGGGTTTTATGATCAAACAGACTATTTAAAATTTCTTTCATGATTCAATCCAGTTTTTAATCATTTCGAAACCATACTCCGTTAAAATACTTTCCGGATGAAATTGCACCCCACGAACGTTGTATTTTTTATGACTAAGGCCCATCACAAAGCCATTTTCATCTTTACAAGTTATTTCCAATTCATTCGGAAAATTCTTTTCATCAACTACCCACGAATGATAACGGCCTGCTTTAAAATTTTTTGGAAGTCCTTTAAAAAGAATATCTTCTTTTACAACATTCATATCAGTTGCTACCCCGTGATAAACAGCATCCAGATTTTTTAATTTACCACCATATACTTCACCAATGGCTTGTTGACCCAAACAAATACCAAGGATTGATTTTGTTGGAGCATATTTTTTTATCACATCCATTAAAATACCGGCTTCATGTGGCAGACCGGGGCCTGGAGAAAGAAGAATTTTATCATATTGACTCACTTCCTCCAAAGTTATTTTATCATTCCTGAACACATCTACTGAAGTTGATTCAATCCGTTCAATATACTGAACAAGGTTATAAGTAAAGCTATCGTAGTTATCTAATACCAGAATTTTCATTTTATATATTTTTTGCCAATTCAATAGCTGTTTTTAATGCTCTTAATTTATTATTGACTTCCTGCAATTCATTCTCTTCTTTTGAATCGATTACTACGCCTGCACCAGCCCTGCAATACAATTGATTATTTTTACTTAAAAAGGAACGAATTACAATAGCATGATTAAAATCCCCATTAAAACCTATGAAGCCAATTGCACCACCGTAATATCCACGAGAATCTTTCTCACAGGCATCTATCACTTGCATTGCTTTTACCTTAGGAGCTCCACTCAATGTTCCGGCAGGAAAGGTATTAGCAAATACCTCTAATGCATTTTTCTTTTTCAATATACCGGCTACTTTAGAAACCAAATGAATGACGTGCGAATAATATTGAACCTCAGAAAACACATCCACTTTAACATTCATGCAATTCCTGCTTAAGTCATTTCGGGCAAGATCCACCAACATCACATGTTCCGATTTTTCCTTTTTGTCTTGCAAAAGTGCTTTTGCATTAGTTGCGTCTTGCTCGGCATCTCCTGTTCTTTTTACTGTTCCTGCTATAGGATGGATTTGTGCTTCATTATTTTTAACTACTAACTGCGCTTCTGGAGAAGAACCAAAAATTCTAAAATCCCCGTAATCAAAATAAAAAAGATAAGGAGAAGGATTAATCGAGCGAAGAGCGCGGTACAGATTAAATTCATCTCCCTTAAATTTCTGCATATACTCCCTGGATAAAACTATTTGAAATAGATTCCCTTTTTTACATTCTTCTTTTCCCCTTTTAACCATAGCAAGATACTCGGCGTCTGTAAGGTTAGAAGTTTCAGCTCCTTCTGTTTTAAACTTATACTGTACTATACTTCGGTTATTTAAAACAGACTCAATGCTTTCTATTGAACTGCTTTCACCTTCTGGGATATTTTCATATAGATATAACTCTTCTTTAAAATGATTGAATGCAATGATGTATCTATATACAGAATACATCATATCAGGAATAGCTTTTTCTGTTTTCTTTTTAATAGTTAAGTCAATGTCTTCGAAATACCGAACTGCGTCATAAGTAGTATATCCGAATAATCCATTGGGTAAAAAGTTAAAATTATTTTGATCAACTTTAAATTTTTCTGTAAAATCTCTCAATTGGTTTATAACATCTTCTCTTTTTGAAACTCTATATAACTCCTTATCTTCTTTAAAGAATGAAATAGAAATCATTTCATTTTCTAATTTAAAACCGGCTATGGGCTGGCAGCATATAAATGAATAACTGTTTTCAGCAGCATGATAATCGGAACTCTCCAGCAAAAGGCAGTTTTGAAACTTATCTCTTAGCTTAAGATAGATGCTGACCGGCGTATGAGTATCCGCCAGCATTTTTTTATAGGAAATATGTAGTATATGTTTTTGCATAAAAAAAAAGACCTGCTGTTTTAAACAGCAGGTCTTTATATATTGTTTTATTCAACAAATGACAATGCCGTTCACTCTTCAAGTGAAAGCCACCACCAATTATTTGAATTTGTTTTCATGAATTTATATGGCAAATGTAAATAAATTATTTATCACCTGAAATTAAAATTTAGAACCAAGAACCTTCATTAGTCGCGATATTTGACCTTGCCAAAGTACTTCTAAAGAATTCATTTCATCTGCAGATTCAGCAAAATCAGTTATAATCAGAGATAATTCTTCTGTCAATTCATTCTTTTCTATGCGAAATTCAAAGTAAGTATTAGGCGCTCTGTCTGTCCATTGAAAACGAACAAATTTATTTTCTTTAATAGCCAATACCCTTGCCTCTTGTTGAGCTCCATCCCATAAAAATGAATAAATATTCCCTTTTATATTTACATCGTCAGCAAACCATTCAGAGAGTCCGCTGGATGTAGTAATAAACTCATATAAAAGCGGAAGGGATGCGTGTATAATATATTCAAGAACCAATTTATGTTTTGGTTCTGCAAGCTTAATTTGCTTTTCATATGCCACCTTATCGGTGTATTGAATATGATTAGATTTTTCTTTTTCCTTAATTGCTTCTTTTGCTTTCGCTAAAGCTCTGTTTCGCGCCCTTAAAAGAGCTGCATCACTAAGAGGCTGTCCAGTTTTTTTTGTCGGTTGTTCTTTTGCTACTACAGTTAAATCAATTGCAGAGTTTGTGTTTTCAGAACCATTTGTTTTTTTACTCATAAAATTATTCTCTTCCTTCTTCTTTTTAATACTATTAATTGTTTTTGTTTTATCAATAACAGACACCTTTGCCTTTTTAGTTTTTGAAGGCAATGACTTTTTAACTACTGACTTTTTCTTTTTTGCCATATTAAAAGTTAAATACGCGGGGGCAATGTATAAAAAAACTTTTACATAGAACAAAATCAAGGTTTTTCGTTTGTTGATTTTAATATATTTGCGGCCTTATTTAACTCAGGTATTGAGTTGAAAAACACCCCTTGTAGTTAATAACGGTGTTTAAAGGTTATTTGGCGAGGTAGCTCAGTTGGTAAGAGCACAGGATTCATAACCCTGAGGTCGAGGGTTCAACTCCCTCCCTCGCTACTATTTTGAAGGCGGATATTCTTCGCCAGCTAAAGGCCTAATGCAGGGGATATCTATTTGCTCCTCCTTAAGAATTTGAATTGTGTTTTTCGCAAACTTCTTTTCGCCACAACACAAGCAAAATACTACCTCCATCATTTTTTATCAAATCCAGCTCTCACCATCGTTCCCCAATCTTTATTTCCTCTTATTTTTTCCCAATTTCCCTTCAACGCAGCGTATACAGTAAAAACATGAAAATAAATGGGTTCGATAATCGCACCGAACAATAGTTTATTAATATCCTTAATTCTTCTGTATTGAAAATAAGTATACTCCTCCGTAAGCAAGGCAAGAATTGAAAACATGACTCCAAAACAATAAACAAATAGTAATAACAATACAAAAAACTTCCAACTTAAAACCCCCAGTATCACAAAAAATAGTGTGATCAATAACCCCACAAACTCAATAATGGGTGCCAGATATTCAAATAAAAACCAATAGGGAATACTTAACAAACCAAGAATCTTATATTTCGGATTAAGAAACATTTTGCGGTGAATCCATAAGGTTTCCATTGTACCTCTAGTCCATCGGCTCCTTTGTTTACGAAGAATAGAAAAATTTTCAGGAGCCTCTGTCCAGCAAAGAGGATTAGGGATGTATGCAACCAAATATTTTTGTTCAGATTCTATCATATACCTCTGCATTCTAATTACCAACTCCATGTCTTCTCCTACTGTTTTATGATTATATCCTCCGGCTTTAATTGCAATCTCTTTATCAAACATTCCGAATGCACCGCTAATAATCAGCAAACCATCTAGTTTACTCCAAGCCATACGTCCTAGTAAAAAAGCTCTCAAATACTCAATTACTTGTATTCTGGGTAATAACTTATCAGGTACATTTATTTCTGTATGTTCAAGCCTAGTTTCTACTTCCTTTAAGCTTTTTGCCTCTGTAAGGTCACGTGTTATTTGTGAATAACCAACCACCTTATTGTTTTCATCATAAATAGCTATAATACGAATGCTGCCCAAAAAACAAGTGCCGTCTTTTTTCATTATCCATCCTTCATCAATAGCTTGTTCTTGTAAAGTAGCTTTTGAAATTAATTGTTCAGGTAATTTTTTTTCACGATCTGCTTGAGCATAGAAAAGGCTAAAATTCTTACCAATCACCTCTTCAGCTTTATAGCCTTTTATTTTTTCGGCACCTTTATTCCACTTTACTATATTCCCTTCAGCATCTAAAAATAAAATTGCATGATCTTCAATCCCTTCTATAAGCTTCCAATGGATG